>NZ_JBEPRF010000008.1:0-313393 GCF_040548225.1 Bradyrhizobium sp. S3.12.5 | reverse complement strand
CCAGGACTTGCCGGCGCCAGGACTTGCCGGCGCCAGGACTTGCCGGCGCCAGGACTTGCCGGCGCCAGGACTTGCCGGCGCCAGGACTTGCCGGCACCAGGACTTGCCGGCACCAGGACTTGCCGGCACCAGGACTTGCCGACACCAGGACTTGCCGGCATCGGCCTGATGAAGGCAAAGTCCTGGGCGAGAGGCCGTCGAGGATGGGGTGTTTCCGCTTGAATCGCGGCAATCCCGATGGAGCAGATGGAGCATCAAATGACGACAGAGCGCGCAGTTTTGGCTGGAGGATGTTTCTGGGGCATGCAGGATCTCATCCGCAAGCAGCCTGGCGTGATCTCGACGCGGGTCGGCTACGCCGGCGGTCGGGTGAAGAACGCCACCTATCGCAATCACGAAGGCCACGCCGAAGCAATCGAGATCATGTTCGATCCCGCGAAGACCAGCTTCCGGACCATGCTTGAGTTCTTCTTCCAGATCCACGATCCCACGACGTTCAACCGTCAGGGCAATGATCTCGGCACGAGCTACCGCTCCGCGATTTTCTACACGTCAGACGAACAGAAGCACGTCGCCGAAGACACCATTGCCGATGTCGAGGCATCGGGCCTGTGGCCCGGCAAGGTGGTGACGGAAGTCGCCCCCGCCGGCGAATTCTGGGAGGCCGAGCCCGAGCATCAGGATTATCTCGAACGCTATCCCGACGGCTACACCTGCCATTTCGTCCGGCCGGACTGGAAGCTGCCGCGACGTGCGGCGGCTGCGGGAGGCTAGCGGTGGCCAAGGGTTCTTGAGACAGGCGGGCAAGATACGGCTGCTCGCGGTCACACCCGACAAGCGATCGAGCGGCGCGCCTGATATCCCGACCGCCATTGAATCGGGGATGCCGGATCTTCAGTCGCTGTAAGGGTGACAAGAGCGCAGCTCAGAACCGCTTCGCCATCTCGGCGAGGCGGCGTCGGGCGGTGTCGCGGGCGGCACGGATCGGCTCGGCCGGGCCTGCCGTCGGGCCGATCGCCACGAAGCGCACGTTGCGGACGCCGATGAAACGAAGCGCCTCGCGCAAGTACGGCGTCGCCATGTCGATGCGGCCGCGGTTCATGCCGGTGGCAAAGTCGCTGCCAGAGGCGAGGATGACGATGGTCGGCCGATCCTTCAGCAAAGGAAGGTAACCCTGCGCCGGGTCGAAGCGGAACGTCAGGCCGGGCTGGATGACGATGTCGAACCACTGCTTCAGCTTGTAGGGGATGCCGAAATTCCACATCGGCGTCGAGATCAGCACGCGGTCGGCCAGCGAAAAGCGCAGCGCCATCCGCTCGGCATGCGCAAAGCTGTCCCGCTGCGCGTCGTTGAAGGCCACCGCGTTCATCCGCGCATATTTGGCCTCGACGATGGGGCCTGCAAATTCCGGGATGCGCTCGCGCCAGAGATCGACGACGTCGATGTCCCAGTCGGGGCGGGCCTGGCGAAAGCCGTCAAGGAACGTCCGTGCACCGGCGCTCGACTCGGAATCGGCGCGTGGGGAGCAGGAGAGGTGCAGAAGCTTCACCACCACTCATCCCAGCGCTCTAATGACGGCGTCCGCGCGGGTGACCACCGCGACGTTCTGCATGGCAAAGTTGATCGAGGCCGAGTGCCAGTCGGCATTCATGGTCGAGCAGCAGTCCTCCGGCACGATCATGAAATAACCTTTGTCGGCACCGGTGCGCGTGGTGTGCTCGACCGACATGTTGGTCCAGGCGCCGGTGTTGATGATCATGTCGCGGCCGGTGGCTTTGAGGATTGTCTCCAGCCGCGTGCCTTCCCAGGCGCTCATCCGCATCTTCTCGACCACGAAGTCGCCGGGGCGCGGCTCGAGCCCAGAGACCGGCGCGGCGCCCCAGCTGCCGCGCACCATCGCCTTACTGTCGACGAGGCCCTCGAACAGCGGCGCGTTCAGCGTCACGCCGGGTGCGCCGGGCTCGACCACGAACCAGACGTGGACGATGACAACGCCTCGGGCACGCGCGGCCTCCGCGAGGCGGCGGACATTCTCGACGACATGCTGCTGCTTCGCGTGCCCCGGCGCGCCGGACTCGGCAAAGGCGCCGCCGTCCATGATGACGTCGTTCTGGAGGTCCTGGATGATCATGGCGCAGCGGTTTGGATCGAGGCGCAACTCGCCGTCGGCCAGGATTGGCGCCGCGGCGGCAGGGCCGGCGCTCGTGGTGCCGCCACCATTGCGCCTGCCGCTCATGTAGGGCTCGTGGCGCGGGCCGGCCTTGGTCGGGATGGCATAAACCGAATGCGTCGAGGTCAGGTACAGCGTGCGGAAATCCGGTCCGCCCCAGGCGAGGTTGGCGACGAGCTCGGGCACGCGAACTTTTCCAAGCAGCTCACCATACGGCGAATAGACCCAGACGCCACCGGGCGCGGTGACCCAGACATTGCCGTGCTGGTCGCACTTCATGCCGTCGGGCAGGCCCGGCTCCAGCTCGGAGCGGATGCCGCTTGCGAACACCCGCGCGTTCGACAACGTGCCGTCGGCATTGACGTCGAAGACGCGGACCAGCGCCTGCACGGTGTCGTTGACATAAAGCAATGTCTCGTCGGGCGAGAAGCACAGTCCGTTCGGTTGATCGAACAGGGTTCGATCGACCACCAGCTTGGGCTCGCTGCCGGGCACCACGCGATAGACGCCCTGGAAGCCGAGCTGCCGCGGCCGTTCGACGCCATAGACCGGCATGCGGCCGTACCAGGGATCCGAGAAATAGATCGCGCCGGACGAGTGCACGCAGACGTCGTTGGGGCTGTTGAGCTCCTGCCCGCCAAAGTGCGAGGCCAGCACCTCGCGCCGTCCGTCCGGCCGCTCGCGGATCAGCGACGAGGTCGCGTGCTCGCAGACGATCAGGTTGAGCTCGGAATCGTAAGTCATGCCGTTGCATTTGTTCGACGGGCGCTTGACCTCGGCGATGCCGCGGCGCGCGTCCCAGCGCCGGCGCACGTCGCCCGGCATGTCCGAGAACAGAAGGTAGTGATCAACGGGATGCCAGATCGGCCCTTCCGTGAAGTCAAAACCTGTGCCGACCTGCGCGACCGGCGCGTAAGGGTCGATCAGCGTCTCGAATTCGGAGCGCAAGGTGACGTGTGTCATCGGTCGGTCCTCAAGATCATCTCAAGCCGGAAACCAGTTCCGCGCGGGCAGGGACTGCACGATCGGGCCCGGCACCTGGTCCTGGAGCCGGCCCACGACGTTGCCGCCTTCGATCCTGGCGGGGCGGTCATGCACCGGCAGCAGATAGCGCGAGTTGCTGAGCAGCTTCTTGATCGCGGCCTTCTCCGCGCGCTTGCTGGTGCCGTGATTGCCGGTCGTGCGCGGCTCCCAATCGTGGATCTCGTTGAAGGGCGTGACGATCTGGTCGTTGATATCGTAGATCACATCGCCGCATATGGTAGCGATGCCGTCGGCGGTCTCGACGATGATGTTCATCGAGCCCTCGGTATGGGCGTTGGCGGCGTCGCAATAGACGCCGGGCATCAGCTCGATCGGGCCGGTGATCTCGAGGTCGAGGAAGCGCAGCGCGCTCTTGGTGTGCAGGCGGTCGATCAGGTGCTTGATGTCGGGCGCCGGATATTGCGGATGCATCAGTCCGGAAACGGAATACTCCAGCTCCTTGCGGTTGAGGACGACAGTCGTGTTCATCGGGAACAGATCGTCCTTGCCGGCATGGTCGATGTGCAGATGGGTATGGCAGACGAAGCGCACGTCACCCATCCGCACGCCGTGGCGCGCGAGCTGGTTCTCGATCATGTTCTCGTGGTACTGCAAGCCGCGCATGCCCAGAGTCTCCATGATCTGGTTGGATCGATAGCCGGTGTCGACCACGACCGGATATTTGCCGCCGAGGATCAAAAAGCCCAGCGTGAGGACGCGGCGGGTGCGGCCGCAGTCGCGGCCAAGCACCAGGAAGCTTGATTCCAGCTCGATATCGCCGTAGTCCAGGATCTTGATCTCGAGCGCCATTCGTTTCCCTCCCTGTTCTGCTTTTATCTGTCAAAGCCGATAGACGCGCGTTGCGGTGCCTCTGAAGATCGCATCTCGTTGCTCGGGCTTCAGCGGTACTGCCGCTGCACGAAAGGCGTCGGCGAGCTCGCGATAGCTGGTCCACAACTTCTCGATCGGGAAATTGGAGCCGAACAGGCAGCGCTCGGCGCCGAAGATCGCGACGGTGTCGATGACGACGGCGGCGATATGCGCGGGGTCGTTGCGATGGATGAACGTGCCGAGCCCCGACAGCTTGGAGACCACGTTCGGACACGTCGCGAGCCGGGCCATCCCGGCGCGCCAGGCAGCGCGCCCCCCAGGCGAAAGGTCCTCGTGCATGCCGGCATGCTGAAGGACGAAGGTCACCTTGGGACAGGACTCCGCAAGCTGCGCTCCATCCGGCATCTGAGGCGTGAAGAGTTGGAGATCAAAGCTCCAGCCGTAGTCGGCAAGGTGCGCAATGTTGCGACGGACCATGGGATCGATGCAGAGATCTGGCTTTGCGGCGAAGCGATAGAGCGGGTTCTCGTGCCAGTGCAGCTGCATGCGTACGCCGCGCACCAGCGGATAGCGCTTCAGGCGGTCGAGCTGCGGGCGCACGTCGTCGACCGCGAAATTGGCATAGGCGACGATGGCATGCGGCCATCCGTGATCGTCGGCGGTCCGCTGCACCCAGGCGGCTTCGTCCTCGAAGCGGTCGTTGGCCCAGTTGGTCTGGACGTAGACCGAGCGGATGACGCCGCTACCCCTGACGTCGTCGAGATATTCCTGGATCGGATAGTTGCGGCGGATGGCCTCGTAGGGTCCGAAAATGCGGGGCTGCATCGGGCCGGTCAGCCAGGGCAGGTCGGCCTGCCGCCAGATATGATGATGCCCGTCGACAATCTCGGTCACGCAACTCTCCTTCGTCCCAGTGCCAGTACGTGTGCGACGATCGACGTGCTCGATCCGCCGTCGACGAGGTCGTCGACGAAGCGCTCGATGGCGACCAGCGCTTCCGTCTGCGGACGGAAACCCGGCCCGATCGCGAGCGGCGTCAGCCAGCTCACGCGCCAGGCCCGCCGCGACAGTTTGGCCACGGCGTCACGGAGTGCATCGGGTTCGCCCCGCTCCAGCCCGTCCGAGACGATGACCACGGCCGCCCCTCGCGCGTACCCGCCGAACCGCGGCACTGCGAGGAAGGCCCGCAGCGCGTCGCCGATGCGGGTGCCGCCGTCCCAGTCGCTGACGAGATGCGCGGCCGCACTCAGCGCTTGCTCGCGGCGCTTCAGCCGCAACGAACGAGTGACGCGGGTCAGCCGGGTGCCGAAGGTGAAAACCTCGACATTGGGCGCGGCCTGGACCAGCGCATGAGCGAGTTTCATGTTCTCCTCTGTACGGCTCTTCATCGAGCCGGAGACGTCGATCAGCAGCAGGAACTTTCGCGGGCGCTGGCGTCGCTTCATATGGCCGAGCCGCAGAATTTCGCCGTCATTCCGGACGGAGTCGCGCAAGGTGCGGCGGAGATCGGCAAAGTGACCGCGACGGGCGCGCATGCGGCGATGGCCGCGCCGCCGCGGCAGCCGCCGGGGAGCCTCGCGCGACAGGCGGCGGAGTGCATCTGTCGTGGAAAGCTGCGCAAAGCGGCGTTCAACCAGCGCCTCGGTGCGGGTGGCGGTCAGGCCGGACTCATTGGCCTCCTCGGAGAGCAGCGGCTCCTCGTCGCCGCGGCCCTCTTCCTGTAGCCTGACGGTCTCGTCGTCCTCGCCATCATCGACGCGCTCCAACGCTTCGCTGCCGCGGAAGTGGAGGTCGAACAGGCGGTCAAAACTCGCGCGGCGTTCGGGCGGTGGAGCGAGAGTGGCCAGTGCCGCCTGTCTGATATCCCCGAGGTCGCGTGGGCCGAGCAACTCGATCGCTGTGAGGAACGCGGTGGTCTGCTCCGGGGCGACGGCAAAGCTGTTGGCGCGCATGAGTGCAACGAAGGAGACGAAGATGCGGGCGGCCTGTGGCAGTTGGAGATCGGTGCTCATGCGGTCGCCTCCGCGAGCATGGCGTCGAGCCGGGGCGAGATGAAATGCAGATCCTCCTCATCCTTCAGCGCCACGCCGATCGAGCGCCTGAAGGCGTCGGGCCAGCGGGCGCCGCCCTTGTGGAGCAGCGTTGCGGCCTCGGCCCAGTCGACGGCTTCGGCGATGCCCGGCGCCTTGCTCAGCGGCTCGCGACGGAGCCTGCCGACGGCCGCGACGACGGCGCGCGCGGTCGCCTCCGCAACGCTGGAGGCCCGCAGCATGACGATGCGTGCCTCCCGCTCTTCGGTGGGATAGTCGATCCAGTGATAGACACAGCGGCGGCGCAAGGCCTCGTGCAAATCGCGTGTGCGGTTCGAGGTCAGCACGACGACGGGTCGCTCGGTGGCGCGCACCGTGCCGCGCTCGGGGATCGAAATCTGGAAGTCGGACAAAAATTCGAGCAGGAAGGCCTCGAACTCCTGGTCGGCGCGGTCGATTTCGTCGATGAGCAGCACGGTGGAGTCTGGGGCCCGCAGCACCGCCAGCATGGGACGCTCGATCAAAAACGTCTCGCCATAGATATCGATACTTTCGTCGCCGGCCTGGCGGATCGCGAGCATCTGGCGCGGGTAGTTCCACTCGTAGAGCGCCGCGGAGGCGTCGATACCCTCGTAGCATTGCAGGCGGATCAACCGGCGGCCGAGCACGGCGGCGATGGCTTTTGCGGCCTCTGTCTTGCCGACGCCCGGTGCGCCCTCGAGCAGCAGGGGCTTGCCCAGCGCGAGGCCGAGATAGGCGGCAGTCGCGAGGCCCTCGTCGGCGAGATAATAAGCCGCACGCAGCGCCTTCTCCAGCGCCTCCGGGCTGTCGATGCCGACGATGTTGCTGCGGACCGCCATGAACTAGGCCCTCTAGCGCCGCGCCTGCGGCCGCGTGCCGCCCTGGGCCTTGATCGCACGCAACACTTTCTCCGGCGTAATCGGCAGATCGTCGATGCGTACACCGACCGCGTTGAAGATCGCATTGGCGATCGCCGGCAGCACCGGGTTGGCGCACATCTCTCCCGGACCCTTGGCGCCGAATGGACCGTCGGGGGCAGGGCGCTCCAGCACCGCAATGTCATGCGGGCAGATGTCGCCGGGGCCGGGCATCAGATATTCGACGAAGTCGCGCGGGCCGTGCACGGGCTCGGGATAATATGGCTCCGGGGTCTCATAGAGCGCGTGGCTGACGCCCATCCAGGCGCCGCCGACAAGCTGCTGCTCGACCAGGCGCGGGTTGAGCGCGCGGCCGAGCTCGTAGGCCGAATCCATCCGCACCATCGCAACTTCGCCGGTCTCGTCGTCAACCTCGACCTCGGCGACCAGGCAGGCATGGGCGTAGCAGGTGGCGGGCGACATCTCGCCGGTCTCCGGATTCACTTCAGAGAGCGGCACCAGGAAGATGCCGCGGCCCGAGATGGTCTTGCCCTGCTTGAACTGCGCGGCGATCGCAACGTCCTTGGTCGAGATCGAGCGATGCGGCGCGCCCTTGACGTGGATGTTGCCGCGCCCGTCGGTCTCGAGATCGGCGGCGTTGACCTCGAGCTCTTCGGCCGCAGCTTCCATCATGACACCGCGAGCCTCGCGGGCCGCCGCCATCACCGCGTTGCCGACGCGATGGGTGCCGCGCGAGGCGAACGAGCCCATGCAATGCGGGCCGGTGTCGGAATCTGCGGTGTCGACATAGACGTCCTCGACCGGCACGCCCAGCGTCTCCGCGCAGATCTGCCGCGTCACCGACTTCATGCCCTGTCCCAAGTCGATCGACGACAGCGCCACCGTGAACTTGCCGCTCGGGTTGGAATGCACCAGCGCCTGGCTGGGGTCGCCGCCGAGATTCATGCCGATGGGATAGTTGATCGACGCGATGCCGCGTCCGCGATGCCGGGTCATCTAGCGCCTCCTGGTGCCAAAGACGGAGGAGAAACGGGTCGCGCCATGCGAGGGCGTGGCCGGCCGCGGCGAGGGCGGCGGCGGAGGAGGTGGTGGCGGCTCGCGCGGCGGTTCGCGGGTGACGGTGGGCGGAAGACGGTCGTAGCTGGTGCGCTGCTGCGCCGGAGCGGTGGGCCGCGCGCGCAAAGAATCCGTCGGGGTCGGCGGGATCACGGCGCGGCTGCCGCCGCCGTCCTTGCGCGAGGATGCTCGCTTGAACTCCTCACGAAGCGGCCACTTGGCTTTCTCGGCCGCGACCTGGACGCATTCGATCAGGGCGGTGTTCTTGGCCTCGCGCCGGTGCGCCTTCATGTCGCCGTCGCGATAGGCGTTGAGGATCCGGAACTCCATCGGATCCATGTTGACGAGGTGTGCCAGCTTGTCCATCTGACACTCGATCGCAAAATCCATCGCGGTCACGCCGAAGCCGCGCATGGCGGTCGCCGGCGTGCGGTTGGTGAAGACGCAATAGACGTCGCCATAGACGTTGGGGATGGTGTAGGGACCCGGCAGATGCGCTGCGCATTTCACGGCGGCGTAGCTGGACAGCCGCGTATAGGCGCCACTGTCGAAATAGCAGCGGATCTTGCGCGCGACGACGCGGCCGTCGCGCATCACGCCGTCCTTGATATAGATGCGCTCGGCGCCGCGCGGCGGGCCGTATTGCATCTCCTCCTCGCGCCCGAACACATAGCGCACGGGCCGTCCGGTCAGCATCGCGCCGAGAATGGCGAGCGGCTCGGTCAGCGTGTCCACCTTGCCGCCAAAGCCGCCGCCGACGGTGCCGCCGATAAAGTGGAAGGTGTTGGACGGCACGTCCAGAATCTTGGCGCAGGTGTCGACCGAGAAGAACAGCGCCTGGGTCGAGGTGTAGACCACATAACGGCCGTTGGTGTCCGGCGCCGCGATCGCACCATTGGTCTCGGTCGGCGCATGCTCGATCGGCGACATCTGGTAGCGCTGCTCGAGCACGTGGTCGGCGGTCGCGAGCGCCGCGTCGGCATCGCCGAAGCGCAGCTTCTGGTGATCGTAGGTCTCGTGATAGGTGAAGGTGTTCTTGGGATAGGTTTCGTTGACGACGGGCGCGCCGGGCTTCAACGCATCCTCGACGTCGAACACCGCCGCCAGCGGCTCGTAGTCGACCTTGACTTTTGCGATGGCCTCGAAGGCCTCGCGCTCGCTGTCGGCAACGATGGCGACGATCGGTTCGCCCTTGTAGCGGACCTTGTCGACCGCGAGCGACGGCTCATCGTCCTTGCCGAAATTGATCAGGCTCAGAAGCGTGTTGAGATTAACCGGCACATCAGTGCCGCGGATGATCCGGCGTACGCCGGCGGAGCGCTCGGCCTCGGTGGTATCGATGCGGCGAATTCTGGCATGCGCCTGCGTCGAGCGGACGACCTTCAGATGCAGCATGCCCTGGAGCTTGTGGTCGTTGAAGTAGCTCGACGTGCCCGTGACGTGGCCGAGCATGTCCTGGCGCTGGGTGCCCTTGCCGATTTCCTTCAGATTGTCGTCGCGCTCGTCGGCGAAGATGTCCTTGCGCAGTTCCAGCATGGTCACGTTCCCTTAGGCGCTGACCCGGCCGCTGGCGGCGGCGAGGATGGCGTTGATGATCGGCTCGTAGCCGGTGCAGCGGCAGATGTTGCCGGAGATGGCTTCAATGACCTCGTCGCGACTCGGCGACGGGTTGCGGTCGAGCAGGGCCTTTGCGGCCATCAGCATGCCCGGGGTGCAATAGCCGCACTGGGCGGCAAAATTGTCGGCGAAGGCGCGCTGGAGCGGATGCAGGTTCGGGCCCTGCTTCATGCCGTCAAGCGTCTCCACCGAACGGCGGGCGACGGTTTCCGCCAGCGTCAGGCAGGAGAGGTGAAGCTCACCGTCGATCAGCACGCTGCAGGTGCCGCAGCCGCCCTGGCCGCAGCCGAATTTGGGCGTCATGTCGCCGATCAGCTCGCGCAGCGCGACCAGCAGATTGGTGCCGCCGTCGACGAAGATCGCGACGTCGCGGCCATTGTGACGAAATTGCAGGGGGATCTTGGACATGACCGTTTATTCCTGTCCTGACAGCAGACGGCGCAGATGGACGCCAACGATCTCGCGCCGATACCAGGCGCTGCCAAGCGCATTGTCCGATGGCGATGTTCCTTCAGTGACGGCGGATGCGGCCGCCGCAATGGTTGCGGCATCCAGCGAGTGGCCCTCCAACGCCCGCTCGGCGGCGCGGGCCCGGATCTGGATCGGTGCCATCGAGCCCAACGCGATCCGCGCGCCAGCGATCCGGCCGCCGCTGATCGGCAGATGCGCGGCCAGCGTGATGACAGAGCCGCCCTTCGGCTTGATGCGCGCGATCTTGCGATACCGAAACGCTTCGCTGCTTGGGGGACGGGTGCAGGAGACCGACAGGACCAGCGTGCCGGCTTGACGGTCGCGGGCCTGCAAAAACTCCTCAATCGGGATGTCGCGCGCGCCAAAGCCGCCTTGCACGGCGACGGTGGCATCGAGCGCCAGCAGCGCGACGGTGAAATCGCCATACGGGTTCGGGGCGAAGAGATTGCCGCCGACAGTCCCCATGTTGCGCACGGCCGGGCCACCAATCGAACGGGCAGGGGCGTGAAGGAAGGCAAGGTCGCGCTCGGCAAGGACGCGCGCGAAAGTGACGCCGGCGCCCAGCGTGATGCGCGGGCCGGAGGCATCGATCCGGGTCAGCGCCTGGTCCTGGGCACGAACGACGGTCGAGATTGTGACGTCGCCCTCGTTCAGCGCGCGCATCACCAGCGTGCCGCCGCCGAGATAGCGCGCGCTGCGGTCGGCGGACAGCGCGCCCGCCGCCTCACTGGCGCTGGTGAAAGTCTTCACTGTCACGCCCATTTATGCGGCCTCCTTCAGATGGCGGCGGATTGCCTCGAACCCGGCCTGATAAATGTCTTCGGCAACCATGTGGGTGATGCGGTCGCGGTCCTCGGGCTTGGTCGTGAAGCGCGACTCCCAATGCCAGAAGGTGCGATCGCCGTCGGTGACCGGCAGCAGGCGGACATGGGCGACGTAGTTGAACATCGGGATCGGGGTATCGAGCAGACAGTAGCTGAAGCTCTGTTCGAGGTCGGACAGCGCCAGCAATTGCTCGCGCAGCTCTGCGCCGTCCTTGAGCTTGAACCGCCTGACGCAGCCGATCTTGTCCGGGGAATGTGCGCGCTCGATCGAGGAGGTCGCAACCGCCGGATGCCAGCGGTCGTGCCCGTTGAAATCGCGCAGCAACGACCACGCCGCATCGGTCGGCGCGTCCAGGATCGTGCTTTTGACGATATGCGGCACCGCCATCACCCTCCGAACACGCGCTTGAGGGCATCGAAGCCGCCCTGGAACACGCCGCCGCCGATGTTGCCGACGAGCTCCGTCTCCCGCTCCGGCGCGCAGTCGAACTCGGCGGTCCATTCCACAAAGGTCTGGTCGCCGTCGGTGACGGGCGTCAGCCGCAAGGTCGCGACGTAGTTCTCGACGCCCATCGGGGATTCCAGGATCGAGTAGGTGCAGAACATGTCGTAGTCGGAGAGGCCCAGAAGCTTCTCGCGGATGCGGTCGCCGTTGCGCAGGCGAAAATCCCTGACGCAGCCGATCTTGTCGGAGGGCTCGCCGCCCTCGATGCGGCTCTCAGCGATCGCCGGGTGCCAGTTCGGTAGGCCATTGAAGTCGCGCACGCGCGCCCAGACGCGGTCATTGCGCGCATTGACGACGGTGGAGACGTAGACGCGGGGCATGGGTCAGACCTCAGCTCTTCTTCCGCGGACCACGCTCGGCCGGCGGTTCGCCGCCCTCAGCTGCAGGCGGAGGGGCTGCGGTCTTGTCGCCGCCACCGCCCTTGCGCGCAGACTCCTTGATGCCCTGCATGTCGCGGGCCTCGCGGATCAGGCCGGGCATTTTTGCGAGGCTGCCACCCTCGACGCCGATGTCCGCCAGCAGCGAATCGATCAGCGGCGCCTGCACGCGGTAGCGCAGCGCCGAGTCGATCACCTCGTCGGTGGCGCTGCGGCCGCCATTGCCGCCATGGCCATTGCCATTGAGTCCGTCGACCTGGAGGATGCGGATGCCCTCGATCTTCTCCATCGGCTTGACGCTCTCGCGCACGATGCCCTCGATCCGGTCGAGCAGCTTTCTCCGGAACAGCGAGTAGCGCGCCTGGTCGGTGAGGACGTTCTCGGCCTCGTTCAGCATCCGCTGCGCTTCGGCTTCGACGGTGGCACGGACACGCTCGGCGTCCGCCGCAATCCGGGTCTCCTCGGCCTGCTTCTCGGCAATCATGATTTCGACGGTCTTGCGGCGTTTGGCGATCTCGCTCTCGCGCGCGGTGATGACGCGCTCGGTTGCCTCGGTGGCCCGCATCCGCGCTTCCTCGGCCATCGCCTTGGCAGCGGATTCTTCCAGCGACTTCTGATGGATCGCGATTGCCTTCTCCATCAGGACGGTTTCGACCTCCTTCTCGCGGTTGACCTCGAGCTTGCGCAGCTCGCGCTCGCGACCGACGCGGGCTTCGTCCAGGCCGCGGTCGGAGGAGATGCGCGCGCGCTCGACCTCCTCGCGGGAGGCGATCTCGGCCTCCTGCAACGACTGGACCCGGGCGACCTCGAGCTGCTCGATCGCGCGCCGGCGCTCGAGGCGGGCAGCTTCCAGCGCCTGCTCGCGCGAGACGTCGGTGGTCTCGACCTCCTTGCGGGCGACGATCTCGGCCTGCCGAACCTGGCGATCGGCATCGATCCGCTCCGATTTCTTCGCGGAGAGGGCGATGACGCGGTCCTCGTCAGCGATCTCGATCGCCTTCTTCTGCTCGATATTGAGCACCTCGCGCTTCTTGGAGGAGTTGATCCGTTCGGCCTCCAGGGCAAGATCGACCACGATACGCTGGCGCTCGATGGCGTCGCGCCGTTTCAGTTCGGCGGCCTCCAGCACGCCTGTGCGCTCGATTTCCAGCGAGCGGGTATCGCGCTCGGCCTGGATGCGTTCGGCCGCAACGGCCTTCTCCTGCGCGATGCGGGCCGCCTCGATCGCTTCGCGGGAGGCGATGTCGGCTTCCTCGACGGCGCGATTGCGCGCGATCTCCAGCGAACGCACGCGCTCCTCCTGAGCGATGCGGCTCGCTTCGGTCGTCTCGCGTGCGGAGATGCCGGCAACTTCAAGGGCCTGGTTGCGCTCGATCTCCAGCTGCCTCGTGTTCTGCTCGGCAGCGATGCGCTCGGCGGCGAGCATCCGCTCGCGGGCGATGCGGGCCGCCTCGACCGCGCGCTGTGCCTCGATCTCGGCCTCCTGGATGGTACGGACCTGCTGGATCTCCAGCGCGCGGGTGCGCTCGTCTGACGCGATACGCTCGACATTGACGATCAGCGTCTGGGCGATGCGCGCTTTCTCGGTAGCTTCGCGGGCGGCGATCTCGGCTTCGTCGATGGCGCGGGTGCGCTCGATCTCGCGGCGGCGCGTTTCCTCTTCGTTGGCGATGCGGGCATCGGTGACGACGCGGTCCTGCTGGATCCGGGCCTTCTCGATCGCCTCGCGCGCGGCGATCTCGGCTTCCTCGACGGTCCGCATCCGCTCGATCTCGCGCTGGCGGACCTCGCGTTCCGACGCAATGCGCGTCGTGTCGATCGAGCGCTGGTTGGCGATCCGCGTCTTCTCGATCTCCTCGCGCGCCAGCAGCTCTTTCTCCTCGATGGTGCGGGTGCGCTCGATCTCCTTCTGGCGGGTCTCGCGCTCGGAGGCGATACGGGCCTCGGCAATCGCTTGTTCATTGGCGATCCGCGAGCGCTCGATCGCCTCGCGTGCGGAAATCTGCGCCTGCTCGGCCTCGGTCTCGCGCAGGGCGCGTTCGCGGGCGACTTCCGTGCGCTGGAGCGCGCGGCGCATCTCGATGTCGCGTTCCTGCTCCAGCCGCGCCGTCTCGCTCTCGCGCTCGATTTCGAGTGCCTGTCGCTCGGCCTCCAGATTACGGGTGCGGATCTTGATCATCGAGTCCTGCTCGATGTCGTTGCGCAGCTTGCGCCTCGCCTCGATGTCCTCCATCAGCTTGGTCAAGCCTTCGGCGTCGAAGCGGTTCGAGGGGTTGAAGAATTCGAGGTCGGTCTGGTCGAGATCGGTGATGGCGACGGATTCGAGCTCGAGCCCGTTCTGGGCGAGCGCCTCGGCCGCATTGGTCTTGACGCGCGCGACATAGTCGCCGCGCCGTTCATGCATCTCTTCGAGGGTCATTTCGGAAGCGACCGAGCGGATCGCGGAAATGAACTTGCCGGCCAGCAGCGCGTGAAGCTGTTCCGGCTCCATGGTGCGGCGACCGAGCGTTGCGGCGGCGATCGAGACGGCTTCGCGAGTGGCCTGGACCCTGACATAGAAATCGGCCTCGATATCGACGCGCATGCGATCGCGCGTGATCACGGCGTCCTGCCGCGAACGCACGATCCCCATCGGCAGCACGTTCATGTTGACCGACGTGTAATCGTGAATGAAGGGCAGCACGAAGGCACCGCCGTTGATCACGACGCGTTCGCCGAGGAAACCGGTCCGGACGAACGACACCTCCTTGGAGGAGCGGTGGTAGAGCCAGTTGACGATGTAGACGCCAACCACGATCACGATGATCGCGACGATCAGCCAGAGAATAAGCTCGCCGACCAGGATCCCTGACATGTTTCCCTCCCTCAATCTTACAGGCGTTATCGCGCGCCGATCGCCTTGAATTTGCGTACCTGCTCCGTCAACGCCCGCTCCACCGGCAGCCGCTCCATCGAGGAGGCACCGTAGAAGCCGTGGCAGTAGCGGGTGTTCTTCATGATGAAATCGGCATCCGCCGGATCCGCGATCGGGCCGCCATGGGCAAGCACGAGAATGTCCGGATTGACGCTGAGCGCGGCGGACGCCCAGGTGTCGATGCGCGCCGGGCAGTCCTTCAGCTTGGGTGCGGTCTGCGCGCCGATGGTGCCGCCGGTGGTGAGCCCGAGATGGCAGACGATGATGTCGGCGCCGGCGATCGCCATCGCGGCGGCTTCCTTCTCGCTGAAGACGTAAGGCGTCGTCAGCAGGTCCTTCTCGCGCGCCTTGGCGATCATGTCGATCTCCAGCGCGTAGGACATGCCGGTCTCTTCGAGATTGGCGCGGAAGACGCCGTCGATAAGGCCTACGGTCGGGAAGTTCTGCACGCCGGCAAAGCCGAGCGCCTTGAGCTGATCGAGGAACACGTCCATGTCGCGGAACGGATCGGTGCCGTTGACGCCGGCGAGCACCGGCGTCTTGCTGACCACGGGCAACACTTCGCCGGCCATCTCCAGCACGATGGCGTTGGCGTCGCCATAGGGCATCAGCCCGGCAAGCGAGCCGCGGCCGGCCATGCGGTAGCGGCCGGAATTGTAGATCACGATGAGATCGACGCCGCCGGCTTCCTCGCATTTGGCCGACAGGCCGGTGCCAGCGCCGCCGCCGACGATCGGCTCGCCGCGTTTCGCCATCTCGTGAAACCGTCTCAACAATGGTGCGCGTTCAAACCGGGCCATCGGTCACCTCGCTAGTCTCCGGCGTGCCCCGGCGCGGCCGAACAATGTTCGGAACGCAGCTGTGATGGTCGAGGCGAACTCGGGATCGTTGATGTTCTGCTTGACGCGGATCAGCTGGCGGTTGCCCGTCGAACGCACCGTGCGCTCCAGCGTGCGGAACAGGGCGGCGTCGGCCTCGCCATCCCAGAACGGCTGGCCGCGGGCATCGAGCGCGGAGACGCCCCCCTCGGGCAGGAAGAAACGCACCGGCCCGTCCATCTGGTTGAGCCGCTCACCGATCCAGCGGCCCATGCGTTCGTTCTCCTCCACCGTCGTCCGCATTAGCGTTACCTGCGGATTGTGGACGTGGAATTTGCGGCCGCGATAGCGTTCGGGGATGGTGTCGGGCGCGCCGAAATTGACCATGTCGAGCGCGCCGACCGAGCCGATATAGGGCAGGCGGGTGCGGATGATCGCGCCGAAGCGATCCTCCGTCGCCGGAAATACGCCGCCCATCAGGAGGTCGCAGATTTCGGTGGTGGTGAGGTCGATCACGCCGGCGAGCTGGCCGGAGTCGACCAGCTTCTCCATCGAGCGGCCGCCGACGCCGGTGGCGTGGAAGACGAGGCATTCGAAATCCTCGCGCAGATCGGCCGCGATCTTCTGTACCGCCGGTGTCGTGACGCCGAACATGGTGATACCGACCGACGGCAGCGCGGCGCTGGCAGCCCGTTCCCTGTTCTCGCGCTGGTCGAGCCGCGCCTTGACCATGCCGGCGATGGCGTTGGCGCCGTTCGACAGCACCGCACGCGAGATCGAGTTGAGGCCCTGCACGTCGGTGACCGAATGCATCATGGTGATGTCGGCGGGCCCCACATAAGGCCCGACGTCGCCGGAGGCGACCGAGGAGATGATCAGCTTCGGCACGCCGACGGGGAGGGTGCGCATGCCGGGTGCGACGAGAGATGCCGCACCCGAGCCGCCGGCCGAGATCACGCCGGCAACATTGCCCTGCCGCTTGATCCAATTGGCGAACGCGTCAGCCATCGCGGTGACTGCAGCACCGCGATCCGGGCCGAACACGGCCGAGCCGCCGCGACCGTGGTTCAGCGCGATCTCCTGGGCGGAGACATCGCAGGTTGCGTGCTTGCCGCTGGTGGAGACGTCGACCAGCCGCGTACGCAGGCCGCCTTCCACGATGATGTCGCGGATGAAGCGAAGTTCCGTACCCTTGGTGTCGAGCGTGCCGACGACCAATACGACCGGAGGGCCGGAGGTCTGCGCCGTCACCGGCTCACGCTTGCGCCGCGCGGTCTCGTCGAGGCGGGGAACCTGCGTCGAGAGCGTGCGTGCGGCGGCCTCGATGCGCCCGATCGGGACCGGCTGCGACCACCGTGTCGGCGGCGTCGGATTGGAGATGTAGATCCGGATCGGTCCGCTGGCGCGCGTCGGTTGCGGGAGCGGCTTCGTTTCACTACCGGCAGCCGGCACATCGATTTCGGGTTCGAGCTCGGCGTGCAGTCCGACGCCGAGCAGGCGCCGCTGCAGCTCGCGGTCGGCGGACAGCCGGCCAGAGTCGATGATGCGGTTGATGCGGCCGTTGACCATGATCGCGACATTGCGCGAGATCGCAGTCGCAACCCCAATGTTCTGCTCGATCACAAGCACGGACATGTCGCCGTCCTCGCCGAGCTGCTGCAGCATTTCCTCGACCTGGGCGACGATGACGGGCGCGAGCCCCTCGGTCGGCTCGTCCATGATCAGCAGCTGCGGATTTGTCAGCAGCGCGCGCGAGATTGCGAGCATCTGCTGCTCGCCACCGGAGAGCTGGCCGCCGCCATGATCCCGGCGTTCGGCGAGCCGCGGAAAGGTCTCGTAGATGCGTTCGACGGTCCAGGCACCGGACCGCATGCCGCCGGCGAGCCGCAGATGCTCGTCGACGCTGAGCGAGCGCCAGAGCCGCCGGCCCTGCGGCACATAGCCGACGCCGAGTCGCGCGATATGCGCGGGTGGCCGCCGTGTGATGTCCTCGCCGCGGATTCGGATCGAGCCGCCGCTCACCTGCACCAGGCCCATGATCGCCTTGCACAGCGTGGTCTTGCCCATGCCGTTGCGGCCGACCACGGAAAAAACGCCGGCATCGAGCGAGAGGTCGACACCCTGCAACGCGTGCGAATGGCCGTAATAGACGTCGAGGCCGCGGACCTCGAGCGCTGCGGGGGAGCGGCGGACCTCATTCATGGCCGCCTCCGAGATAAAGTTCCTGCACCTCGGGGTCGGACTGGATCTCCTCGGGCACGCCTTCCTTGAAGATGCGGCCGTTGTGCATCATCGTCACGCTCTCGACGACGCGCAGCGCCACGTCCATATCGTGCTCGATGATGATGTAGCCGATATGCGCCGGCAGCGAGGTCAGGATCTCGACCAATTCGGCCCGCTCGGTCGGTGAGAGGCCGGCGGCGGGCTCATCGAACAGCACGAACCGCGGGGCGCCCGCCAGCGCCAGCGCGATTTCGAGCTGGCGCTGCTGGCCGTGTGCGAGCTCGGCGACGCGCTGATCCTTCACCGCGGCGAGGTGCACGGCTTGCACCAGACTGTCAGCGGCGTGCATCAGCGCATCGGTCTGGCCCGGACGCAGGAACGAGAAGCGCCCGCGCGAGACGCCACGGCAGGCGAGATAGACGTTGTCCTGGACGGTGAGGCCGGGGAACAGCGCGGAGATCTGATAGGTCCGCCTCAGCCCGCGGCGGATGCGCTCATAGGGCGGGAAGTGCGTGACGTCCTCACCGAAGAAGCGGATCGTGCCCGATGTCGGCAGGAAGTCGCCGGTGATGCAGTTGAACAGTGTGGTCTTGCCGGCGCCGTTGGAGCCGAGCACGGCGCGCCGCTCGCCGGGGCGCACGGTGATGGTGACGTCGGTCAGCGCCGCCAGCGCGCCGAACAGCCGGGTGACGCCGCGCAGCTCGAGTGCTGCACCGGCACCGACCGCGGAGAGACGCCGGGCGACGCTATCCATGGCCGCGCCCTCCGCCCGGGTGATCTGACTGCGGACGTTGGCTCTGGCGCCAGCGTTGCCACAGGCCGATCACGCCGTCTGATGACCAGAACACGATGGCGAGGAAGCCGAGCCCGATCAGCAGCCGGAACCGATTGCCGTCGAGCCCGATCCTGACCAGGAAATCGAGCGCAAACGTGCGCAGGAGGACGAAGACGAGTGCGCCGATATAGGGACCGATCGGCCGGGTAATGCCGCCGACGACGGCGATGATGAGAATGTCGATGCAGGCGCCGACGCTGACCGAGCCGGGCGAGATCTGGCGGTAGTTCCAGACCTGGAGCACGCCGGCAAGGCCTGCGATGAAGGACGCTACCGCATAGGCCGCGACGCGGTGCGCATTGACGTTGAAGCCGAGCGCGGCCATGCGGCGCGGATTGTCGCGCACGCCCTGCAGCGCCAGGCCGAACGGTGCGCGCGAGATGTAGTCGACGGCGAAGTAGCAGATCGCGGCGACCGCGAGCACGACATAGTAGAAGGGAATATCCCGGCGCCAGTCGACGCCCCAGAAATGCGGCGTCGAGACATTGTTGATGCCGGTGTGGCCGTTGAAGATCGCCCAGTTCTGGTTGGTGAAGTAATAGAAAGCAGCGCCGATCGCGAGCGTGATCATGATGGTGTAGATGCCCTCGGTCCGCACCGCGAGCGCGCCGCCAAGCGTGCCGAAGATGGTCGCGAGCGTCAGCGCCATCGGTACCGCCAGCCACCACGGCCAGCCCAGGCTGATATTGGCATTGCCGCTGACGCCGAACACCGCGACCATGTAGGCGCAAAAGCCGGCGATGGTGAGCTGCATCAGGCTGACCATGCCGCCATAACCGGCCAGGAACATCAGGCTGAGCGCGATGGTGCCGAGGATCAGCGTCGTCGCAAAAATTTCGATCAGGAAGAAGCCGTTGGCGATCAGTGGCATGATCAGGAGGATGGCCGCCACGATCCAGACCGCGGGATTGTTGACGTCGGGCCAGCCGCGCGAGCCCGGCCGCTGTGCCGCGGCGGCGGGC
This sequence comes from Bradyrhizobium sp. S3.12.5, assembly GCF_040548225.1. Lineage (NCBI taxonomy): Bacteria > Pseudomonadati > Pseudomonadota > Alphaproteobacteria > Hyphomicrobiales > Nitrobacteraceae > Bradyrhizobium > Bradyrhizobium sp. S3.12.5. The sequence goes on along the minus strand of NZ_JBEPRF010000008.1, from coordinate 293,838 downwards.
TTGTGAATCTGGACGCGGGCGTCGTGGGTGACGGACATGTCAGCGCCTCGCGAGCAGGCCCTGCGGCCGAAGCGCCAGCACCAGCACCATGATCAGGAACGTCACGACGATGGCGTAGGTCGGGATGTAGACCGAGCCAAGTTGCTCGGCGAGGCCGATGATCAGTGCGCCGAGCGCGGCACCCGGGATCGAGCCCATGCCGCCGACGATCACGACCACGAGGGACGCGAGCAGGAAACGGATGTCCTCACCGGGGGAGAGTGACTGGAAGGTGCCGCCGACCACGCCCGCGATGCCGGCAAGCCCGGCACCGAGCGCGAAGACGAGCACGAAGACGATCTGGATGCGCACGCCGGTTGCGGCGAGGATGTCACGATCGTCGACGCCGGCGCGAATGATCATGCCGATCCGTGTGCGGTTGAGCGCGAGCCACATTGCGATGCCGATGATCACGGATGCCAGGAAGATCACAAGCCGCACCAGCGGATAGCGCAGGTAGACCGGTTCGCCCGAGGATTTCACTGCGGTGATCAGCGGCAGCTCAATCGGACCGATCAGCCAGTTCGGTGTCTGGACTTGATAGAAGTCGCCACCGCAGGCCCACAGCATGAGATCGGCGAACACGATGGAAAGCCCGATCGTCACCATGGTCTGGCGCAGATCCTGGCCCTCCATGCGGCGGAACACAAGGAGCTGAAGCAGGACGCCGACCAGCGCCGTCAGGATGAAGGCAACGATGAACGAAAGAATCCAGGAGCCGGTCGAGGCACTGATGGCGTAACCGACATAGCCGCCGAACAGGTAGAGCGAGCCATGGGCGAGGTTGACGTTGCGCATCAGGCCGAAGATCAGCGTGAAGCCGCTGGCGACGAGGAAATAGAGACCGCCGAGCGTGATGCCGTTGAAGAGCGCGTTGAGGAACACCCGTTTGCGGCCGATCGCCTCTTCAAGTCCCGCAGGCCATACCGCGAAGATCAGCCACAGCGCCACTGCGACAGCGATGATGATGATCAGCGCCCATGCAGGATGGCGCTCGACAAAGCGGGTCATGATTGCCGCTCCGTCGTCACGTCCCTCCAGCCCTCAGCTTTCAAGCGAGGCGAGGTCGCACGCAGACCGTTGGCGGCCGCAAGCCCTGCCATGAACGTACGCTCCCTATCGACCGCGATCCTCTTGTCGGGATCGCGTTCTGCATATCCTAGTGGGACGCACGGGAGCGCGTTTGATCGTGAGTATCTTTTCGCGTGCTCGTCAGCCGCGCAAAACCTTGGCCGCGCGGCGATAATCGGTCGGCGCCATTCCGACATTGGCGGCGAAGAAACGGGTGAAGCCGCTCTGCGAGGAGAAGCCGAGATCGAAGCCGATATCGGCGATCGGCGCTTCGCTCGCCACCAGCGCCTCCAGCGCCTGCTCCATCATCAGCGTGTTGAGATAGAGGTGAGGGGTAACGCCGGTCTGGGTGCGGAACAGGCGGTAGAAATGGGGGCGCGACAGGCCGGATTCGCGCGCGATGGTGTCGAGCTCGATCTCGGCGCCGGGGCTCTCCGACATCATCTTGATGCATTTGCGCACGCGAAAATCGGTGACGGAGCCGCTCGCGCGTGGATCCCGCGTGAGCTCGGCCTGCTGCCAGCTTTCGTCGTAGCAGATGTCGATCAGGCTTCTCAGCTCGCCATCGAGGCTATTCAGCGAGGGTGCGCCGCACACAAGGGCGGCTGCGTGCCTGATATGCTTGTCCAGCGCAACCGACCGCGTGAGCTGGGTGCGGCCAAACCGCAGGCGGTCGGCGCCCGGCGCGTCGGGCGCGAACCACTCTGCATTGACATAGAGCACGAAGAACACGGCGCCGCCGTCGAGATCGGACGGCAGGAAATTATGCGGCTCCCATGGATTGACTGCGACCACGGAACCTTCGGTGAGCTCGTAGCGTCCATCGTTGACATCGATGCATGCGGGACGCCCCCCGACATGGAAGATCAAATGACCTTCGCGATGTGCGTGGATGTTGAAAGGGCGGTTCAACTGATAGACCGTCGCCCGGCCAAAGCGGCCGTGGAAGACGGCGAGCGCCCGGCTCATGCCTTCTCTCCCAGAAGCTCTCGTCTTTTTTTTATAGCGTTCAACAACCAAGGAGAGAATGCAAGGGCGCACGTATCGCGCACTTTGCAAATCTCTCCCCGGTCAGTCATGGCGTTGCTGATAAGACTACGTCAGTACTTCTTACATTCCGGTACCGTACGGCTTGGCAAACCGATCTTGGCGAACACGGCGGGGTCGTAGCCCAGCGTCTGGTTCACGTTCGGGATCACCTTCACGACCTTCGAGAACAGCGCGCCCTTGCCGTCGTCGACGACTTCGGTGACGAAGTTGGTGCCGATCGCCTGGCGGTTGGCGTCGAGCTTGATCTTGCCGTTGGGCGCATCGAGCTCGATCTTGGCCAGTGCAGCCTTGTACTTGGACTGGTTGTCGCTGAGATCGCCATTGACCTGACGCAACGCCAGGACCAGCGCCATGGTCGATCCGTAATAGTTGGTGGCGAGCAGCGACGGGCTCGGGAAGCGCTTGTTTGGCGGGAAGGCGTCCTGATAGTCCTTCACGAACTTCTGCCAACCCGGATCTTCCCAGGTGTCGGCCTGGCCGCTCGCGGCCAGCGTGCCGACCAGCGCGTTCTTGGCATTGCCCTTGGACGACAGGATGGTCTGATCGATCATGATCGACCCGCCCATTAGATGCGCCTTGCCGCCGGCCTGCTGGTACTGGTTGAGGAAGTTGACGGCGTCGGCGCCGCCGAGGCCGAGATAGATCGCATCGACGTCGTCGGGCAGGGCGGCGATGACCGAGGCAAAGTCCTTGGTGCCGAGCGGCACCCATTGCCGGTTGGTGACCTGTCCGCCGGCGCCGCAGAACTCCAGCACGAGGCCGAACACCTGGGTATAGATGAAGGAATAGTCCTCACCGACGGTCGCGATCTTGCGATACTTCTTCTCGTCATAGGCGTATTTGCCGAGGCCCACCTGCCACTGCGCGCCGTCCATATTGTAGCGGAAGAAGTTCGGGGCCGGATCGACATAGGTCGTTTCCTGGGCCCCGGAGGCCGCGTTGATGAAGGTCAGCTCGGGATGGGTCTTTGCAAAATTCTTGACCGCGATGCCCTCGTCGCCTGACAGCGGCGACAGCAGGATCTGCACCTTGTCCTGCTCGATCAGCTTTCGCACCGCACGGACCGCAGAGTCCGGCGTTGCGTCAGTCGAGGCGATGACGAATTCGAGCTCCTTGTCGCCTACCTTCTTGCCGAGCACGTTGAGCGCGGTCTGGAAGCCGCGGATGCCGTCCTCGCCGAGCACGGTATAGGTGCCTTCGAGCGTCGCGGTGACGCCGACCTTGATCTTCTCCTGCGCGAAGGCGGTGCCCGACAACAACAGGCTGCTCAACGCGATCAGTCCTAGACTGCCTTTCAACATTGCTCTCCTCCCTGGGGCGTTCTTGTCGTTGTTTTTCACTCGTTGTTTTTCACCGCATCCTCGCGCGTCCGCCGCGCGGTGCGACGTTTTGCAAGGCCAACGGTTCTTGAGGTGGAGGCTAACCGAACTCGGATGCGGCGCACGCGTCGGAGCCATGCGCGGCTTAACGGGCAGTCTCATTTTGAATGGTGCGTCGCAAATCGTTCCTCACCGCCCGAAGCCCGATCGGGGTGGCAGTCATTCAGTCGGCTTCAATACGCGATCTGCCATTGACAGGCCGCCCGAGGTGATAGAATTATAACAAGATAAGTTGTAAAAATAACAATATGTCACCATCGTACCAGCATCTCGCAGGGCGACGGGAGGAAGGTTTGGAATTGTCCGGTTCGGGTACGGCAGAGCCAGGGACGTCGACCTCGCTTGTGATGGTCAGTGCCATCAACAAGCGTTTTGGCGGCGTGCGAGCGCTGCGCGACGTCAACCTCGAGGTTCGCGCCGGCGAAGTGCACGCGCTGCTGGGCGAGAATGGCGCGGGAAAATCCACGCTGATCAAGATCCTCAGCGGTGTTCATGCCCTCGACAGCGGCACGATCGAGATCGCCGGCAGGCCGGTGGAATTCGACAGCCCGGCGAAGTCGCGCGAGGCGGGGATCGCCGTCGTCTATCAGGACCTCAGCCTCGTCGAATCCTTGAGCGTCGCGGACAATCTGTTGCTCGGCCGTGAGCCGCGTGCGCGTTTCGGCTTCGTGCGGCAGCGCGCGCTGATGGCCAGGGCCGAGGCGTTCCTGAACGAGCTCGGCATTCCCCTGGATACGAGAGCGACTGTCGGCTCGCTGCCTTTCGCCTATCGCCAGATGACGGAGATCGCCAAGGCCCTGATGGGCGAGGTTCGGCTTCTGATCCTCGATGAGCCGACCTCTTCGCTGACATCGGATGAGGTCCGGATCCTGTTCGATGCGATCGGGAAGGCAACGCGTCGTGGAGTTGGCGTGATCTATGTGACCCATCGGCTCAACGAGGTCTTCGAGATCTCGCAGCGCGTGACGGTGCTCCGCGATGGCGCTAACGCCGGCACGTTCGTCACCACCGAGACCGACATGAAGCGGCTGGTGAACGCGATCGTCGGAGCCGATCGATCGGCACCCACGGGCCCGCGCACCGAACCCGCCGCGAAGCGTGAATTGGATCCGTTGCCGGTCTTGTCGCTGTCGGATGTGTCCAACGACCGGCTTCGCGCTGTCGATCTGTCCGTGCTGAAGGGCGAGATCCACGGCCTCGCCGGATTGATCGGCAGCGGACGCACGGAGATTCTGGAGACAGTGTTCGGTCTCCGGCCGCTCGAGAGCGGCGCAATCGAGATCGAGGGCCGGCGATGGCTGCCGGGAGGACCTGCCGATGCGATAGAGCAGGGCATCGCGCTGGTGCCGGAAGACCGGCACGTGCAGGGTCTGGTCCTGGACCATTCGATCGAACGAAATGTCACCTTGCCGCGGATTCCCCATTTCTCGCGCTGGGGCTGGATGCAGCAACGCGCCGCCGCCAGGCGTGCCGAAACCGCCGTCGCCAGGCTTTCGGTGAAAGCGCCGGGCGCGTTCAGCCTGGTCAGGACACTCTCCGGCGGCAACCAGCAGAAGGTCGTGTTCGGAAAATGGAATGATCCGCGGCCGCGCGTGCTGCTCCTGGACGAACCGACGGTCGGCGTCGACGTGGGCGCACGCGAGGAGATCTATGCCGTGATCCGGAATGCCGTCCGCGACGGCAGCGGGGTCCTGGTCGTCTCGTCCGATCTCGTCGAGTTGATCGAGCTCTGCGACCGCATCTCCGTGATCGTCAACGGGCATGTGGCTCGTACGCTTTCGCGCGGCGAGATCGATGATGCCGAAGAGCTGCATCATCTCCTCCAGATCTACCAGGCCTCCGGGCCAGGCCACTTGCAAGAGCTTCCCGCATGACAGAACTGACTGCTCCCAACGTGGTCGCCTCGTCGACCCGATCCGATCGCCGCCGCAAGATTCTCCAGAATCTGCTGCGGGGCGAGCGGCCGTACATGCTGTACATCGCCTTCGTGATCCTGCTGGTCGTGTTCAGCCTGTCCTCGCCCTGGTTCCTCTCGGTCGACAATTTCCTGAACATCGGGCGCCAGACCACGCTGGTGTCGATCATCGCGGTCGGCATGACCTTCATTATCATCGCGCGCCAGATCGATCTGTCGGTTGCCTCGACATTGGCGCTATCAGGCATGGCGGCCGCTCTCGCGATGAGCCAGTTCAACAACAGCTGGATCGTGGGCGCCGCGGCCGGGCTCGGCACCGGCGCGCTGGTCGGGTTGCTCAATGGCATCCTGACTACGCAGCTGTCGATCCCGTCGTTCCTGGTGACGCTGGGCTCGCTGAGCATGGCGCGGGGACTGGCGATGATGGTGACCAACACCAAGCCGGTGATCATCACCAACGAGACTTATTTTGCGATCTTTGGGGAAGGTACGTTCCTCGGCATGCCGGTTCCGATCGCCTGGACGTTGGCGGCGATGATCATCGGCATCCTGCTGCTGCACTACAATGTGTTCGGCCGGCGCATCTATGCCGTTGGCGGCAATCCGACCGCGGCGCTCTATTCCGGCATCAACACCAAACGGATCACGACTGCGGCCTTTGTCCTGACCGGCACACTGGCCGGATTAGCGGCGCTGGTGCTGTCGGCGCGTTCACATGCCGCGCGGCCAGATGTCGTGCAGGGCATGGAGCTCGACGTCATCGCCGCGGTGATCCTCGGTGGCTGCAGCCTGTTCGGCGGGCGCGGCTACATCCTGGGAACGCTGTTCGGCAGCTTGATCATTGGCACGCTCAACAACGGCCTTGTTCTGCTCGGCGTGAGCTCGCCGATGCAGCTCGTGATCAAGGGCGCGATCATCGTGGCCGCGGTTGCTTTCACGAAACGCTAGTCGAAGTCAGGCGCGGCGCATGAGCCACAAGTTCATCACGCTGCGTGGGTAGGGGCAAGGTCGCTGGCCCTCTGGTGAATCGGCGACCAAAAATGGAGGAAACAATGAAACCAATCTTGCGACAGACCTTGCCTTTGACTGTGTTGATGGCTGCTGCGGCAGCCGTCTCGATTGTCCCCTCGGCCCGCGCCGAAGTGCCCGCGACCTGCGTCAAGGGCGTCGATCTCGCTACGCTCGGGCCGAAATCGATCGTCGGCCAGGGCCCCCACGGCGAGAAGGCGGCTTCCCCCGAGGTGCTTGCGCTGTCGGAGGCCGACGCCGCCAAGGTCAAGGAGAAGCACTTCAAGGTCGGCATCTCCATGCAGACGGTCAACCTCGACTGGTCGCAGCTGCAGATCCAGGGCATCACCGATACGCTGAAGAAGTACGGCGTGACGGTGACGGGTGTCGCATCCGCCGAATATCAGGTGGACAAGCAGATCGCTGATATCGAGAACACCATACAGCAGCATCCTGACGGCATCATTTCGATCCCGGTCGATTTCACCGCGACCGCGCCGACCTACAAGAAGATCGCCAAAGCCGGCATCAAGCTCGTGCTGATGGACAGCATCCCGACCGGCCTGAAGCATCCCGAGGAATATGCGACGATGGTCTCGGCCGATAGCCAGGGCAACGGCCAGATCGCGGCACAGATCCTGGCGTCCTGCGTGGCGCAGAGCGGCACCATCGGTCTCGTCAATTTCGGCGTCGATTATTTCAGCACCAACGAGCGCACCAAGGGCGTGCGGGAGTGGATGAAAGCAAACCGGCCCGACATCAAGATGAAGCAGGTCGATTTCACCGATCCGCCGAAGGTCTCGCAGATCGCCGGCGACTTCCTGACCGGCAATCCCGACGTCAAAGGACTGTACGCGGTGTGGGATCAACCGGCGCTCGACACGTTGAGCTCGATGCGGGCCCAGGGCATCGACATTCCCATGACGACGGTCGACCTCGGCCTGCAATCGGCCATCGAGATCGCCAAGGGCGGGCCGCTGAAGGCGACCGGCTCTCAGCGTCCCTACGACCAGGGTGTCGCCGAGGCGATGGCGATGATGAACGCGCTGCTGGGTAAGGAAACGCCTGGCTGGATCGGTGTGCAGTCGCTGCCGGTGACGCAGTCGAATGTGCTGGAGTCCTACAAGACCGTGTTCAAGAAAGATCCGCCGGCCGAGCTGGCGGATGCCTGCAACAAGGCGAAGCCTGCCTGCAACTGAGCCTGTCATACAATGCGTGGTCCCGCTGGACCACGCATTGTTCGGCGGACCTCATCCTGGCGAACCAGCTCACGCCCGGATCAGGCTGCGCTGGTGACGTATTCGACCGGATGGCTGCGGAAGTGCTTGCGCGTGTCTGCCGGCACGGAGCCGCCGACGATGATCCGCGAGAACGAGCTGACGTCGGAGAAGAACGCGGGCTTGAGGCTGCCGAGCTTGCTGGCGTCGACCACGAGGATGCTCTCCATCGCGGTCGCGATGACGGCCTGCTTGATGGCGACTTCGTGGAAATTCGAGCAGCTGGCGCCGCGGGTCCAGTGCAGGCCGCCGGCCGAGACGAAAGCCTTGTTGACGCCGAGCCGCCGCAGATAGGACAGGCCGTCATCTGACGAGAACGACTGCGACGACGGATGGTAGAGCCCGCCCATCAACATCACCTGCGTCGCTGCACGGTGGGTGACGATCGAGGCGACGTTCAGCGAATAGCAGATCACCGAAAGAGGCATGTCCTCGGGCAGGCAATCCGCGAGCGACTGCATCGTGGTGCCGCAGTCGATGAAGATGGTATCACCTTCCTTGATCGAGGCGGCTGCGGATCGGCAGGCGAGGAGCTTGTCCTGCGTATGCTGGTCGATTTCCTGCTCGAACGTGTACTTGATCCCGGTCGGCGACGCCGCGTTGACGACGTAACCGCCGAGCAGGGCGAGCACCGCCTCGGGCCCGGCTAGGTCGCGCCTGACCGTCATCTCCGACACCTTCAGCAGTCCTGCGGCGTCCTTCAGATGCAGTGCGCCGCTCGTCTCGACGGCGCGGCGCAGCCGCTGCAGCCGCTGGACGCGGGTCTCGCTGGGGCGTGCGGTCGGCGTTTCAGTCATTTTCGTCACCGAGCTTGCTTATCCGGTTGACAATGATCTTACAATGATGTGAGTTTAGCAACGTCAATTTGTTACAATAATAACATCTGGCCCGAAGGGTGTTTCCGCTGTCCGCGATGGCAGGCAGCAGAAGCTCCGGCGGGCAAGGGATGGGAGGATCGCATGTCGCAATCGGCACATTCAGTCTATCTGCCACTTCAGCCGATTCGCTAGCATCGCGCGGCATACCGATGGCGCAGGGCGTCTTGATATCAAATCCATCCGCGGTGCCGGCGCAGCCCCATGCGCGGGATCACAATCGTCCGCATCCGATCGCGCGCAACAGCGGCCGCGCCCTCGAGATGGACTGGGTCGATGAGATCAGGATCAATCTGTCCGCCGCCGAGCGCCGGGTTGCCAGCCTGCCGGGCCGACGCACCGTCAAGAAGGACGCGCAGGCGGCATGGTTGCTCAAGGCGATCACCTGCATCGACCTGACGACGCTCAACGGCGACGATACGACTGAGCGGGTGAAGCGCCTCTGCGCCAAGGCGAGGGCGCCGATACGAAGCGACCTCCTCGATGCACTCGGCTTTGCCGGGCGCGGGCTGCACACGGGCGCGATCTGCGTCTATCACCGCTTCGTCGCAACCGCGGTCGAAGCGCTCGAGGGGTATGACATTCCGGTTGCTGCGGTCTCGACCGGATTTCCTGCAGGCCTCGTGCCCCATGATCTGAAGCTCAAGGAGATCGAGGCGTCCGTCAGGGACGGTGCGCATGAGATCGACATCGTCATCACGCGTGAGCATGTGCTGACCGGGGACTGGCGGGCTCTTTACGCCGAGGTCCGGGATTTCCGCGCCGCCTGCGGCGATGCGCATCTGAAGACGATCCTGGCAACGGGCGATCTCAAAACGCTGCGCAACGTCGCCAAGGCGTCGATGGTCTGCATGATGGCGGGCGCCGACTTCATCAAGACCTCCACCGGCAAGGAAGGCGTCAATGCCACGTTGCCGGTGACACTCGCGATGCTGCGCATGATCAGGATCTATGAGGAGCGCACCGGCTTCAAGATCGGCTTCAAGCCGGCCGGCGGAATCTCGACGGCGAAGGACGTGCTCAACTACCAGTTCCTGATGAAGGAGGAGTTGGGACGCGATTGGCTCGAGCCGGATCTGTTCCGCGTCGGCGCCTCGAGCCTGCTCGCCGACATCGAGCGTCAGCTTGAGCATCACGTCACCGGCCGCTACTCGGCCTTCAACCGTCATCCCGTGGGCTGAGCATGAGTATCGCACATTACTACGAGACCATGGATTATGGTCCTGCCCCCGAGGCGGACGGCGAGGCGCGCGCCTGGCTGAAGCGGCACGAGGCGACGTTTGGGCATTTCATTGCCGGCAAATTCGCAGCTCCAGCGTCGGGCAAGCATCTGACGACGATCGAGCCGGCCACCGGCAAGACGCTGGCCAGGATCGCGCAAGGCATCGCTGCGGATGTCGAGGCTGCCGTCGGCGCCGCGCGATCGGCGCAGTCGTCATGGGCAAAGCTCGGTGGTCACGGTCGTGCCCGTCATCTCTATGCGCTGGCGCGCATGCTGCAGCGTCATGCTCGCCTGTTCGCGGTGCTGGAAGCGATCGACAATGGCAAGCCGATCAGGGAAACCCGCGATCTCGACGTGCCACTCGCCGCGCGCCACTTCCTGTATCACGCCGGCTGGGCGCAGTTGCAGGAGCGCGAATTCGTCGACCATGTCCCGGTCGGTGTGATCGGCCAGATCATCCCCTGGAACTTTCCGCTGCTGATGCTGGCCTGGAAGATCGCGCCCGCGCTGGCGACCGGCAATACCGTGGTGCTGAAACCGGCAGAATTCACGTCACTCACCGCGCTGCTGTTCGCCGAGCTCGCGGCGGAAGCCGGCCTGCCGCCCGGCGTGTTGAATGTGGTGACGGGCGATGGCGCCACCGGCGCGTTGCTCGTCGAAAATCCCGGTGTCGACAAGATCGCCTTCACCGGATCGACCGAGGTCGGGCGGTTGATCCGTCAGTCGACCGCCGGGAGCGGCAAATCGCTGACGCTCGAGCTTGGCGGCAAGTCGCCATTCATCGTGTTCGACGACGCCGACCTCGATGGCGCCGTGGAAGGCGTGGTCGACGCGATCTGGTTCAACCAGGGCCAGGTCTGCTGCGCCGGATCGCGGCTGCTGTTGCAGGAGGGCATTGCAGAGACATTCCGCAAGCGCCTGATCCGCCGCATGGAGACGCTGCGCGTGGGTCCGCCGCTCGACAAGGCGATCGACATGGGCGCGGTGGTCGCACCAGTGCAGCTCGAGCGGATCAAGGCGCTGGTCGAAACGGGAGTGAAGGAGGGCGCCGAGAAATATCAGGCGCCGGGGCCGATCCCCGCCGAGGGATGCTTCTATCCCCCGACCTTGCTCTGGAACGTACATCCGTCATCGACCGTGGCGATCGAGGAGATCTTTGGCCCGGTGCTGGTCGCGATGACGTTCCGGACGCCGGACGAGGCGGTGATGCTCGCCAACAACACGCGCTATGGCCTTGCCGCCAGCGTGTGGAGCGAGACCATCGGCCTGGCGCTCGATATCGCGCCAAAACTTCAGGCCGGCGTGGTCTGGGTCAATGCGGCCAATTTGTTTGATGCCAGCGTCGGCTTCGGCGGCTATCGCGAGTCCGGCTTCGGCCGCGAGGGTGGCCGGGAAGGCCTCTACGAATATCTCAAGCCGAAGGCCTGGAGCGGGCGGAAGGCGCGGGCGAAGGTGCCGCCGCCATCCCCGGCGGCTGCTGCCGACGGCGCCGGATTTGGCACGCCGTCGATCGATCGGACCGCAAAGCTGTTTGTCGGCGGCAAGCAGGTCCGTCCTGACGGAAATTATTCGCGCGCAGTGCTGTCGCCGAAGGGGCGGCAGTTCGGCGAAGCCGGCGAGGGCAATCGCAAGGATATCCGTAACGCCGTGGCCGCCGCGCGCTCGGCCGAAGGGTGGGCGCGGGCGACGACGCATAATCGCGCCCAAATCCTCTACTATCTTGCCGAGAATCTGTCCGCGCGCGGCGACGAGTTCGCCAAGCGCATCGGTGATATGACCGGCGTTTCGCCCGCAAAGGCGCGCGCGGAGGTCGAGGCGAGTATCGAGCGGCTGTTCAGCTATGGGGCGTGGGCCGATAAATACGAGGGGACGATCCATGCGCCGCCGTTGCGCGGCGTGGCGCTTGCCATGCACGAGCCGATCGGCGTGGTCGGGGTGGCCTGTCCGGACGAGGCCCCGTTGCTGGGCTTCATCAGCCTGGTGGCACCGTTGATCGCGATGGGCAACCGGGTCGTCGCCGTCCCGAGCGAGCGGCATCCGCTTGCAGCGACCGATTTCTACCAGGTGCTGGAGACGTCGGACGTGCCGCCAGGCGTGGTGAATATCGTCACCGGTGAGCGCGATGTCCTGGCAAAGGTCCTTGCCGAGCATGACGACGTCGATGCGCTCTGGGTGTTCGGCTCGCAAGAGGCCTCGACCGCCGCCGAGCGGCTGTCGGTCGGCAATCTCAAGCGCACGCTGGTCGACCACGGGCTGGCGCTCGATTGGTACGACCGGGCGGCGAGCGAAGGTCCGATCCTGCTCCGTCATGCGGTGCAGGTGAAGAACATCTGGATTCCCTACGGGGACTGAAGACGTCACCTTGCGGTGATACTGGTTGGCATCCGAACCATCAGAGTTCGGGCGATTTTGACGACAAGGGAGGGACGCAACATGCTCAAGGGCATCAATCCACTGCTCAATGCCGACGTGCTCTATGCCTTGCGCGCGATGGGGCACGGAGACCGCCTCGTGGTGTGCGATACCAATTTTCCTGCTGACTCGATCGCACGCCAGACCGTGTTCGGCGAGCTGCTTCGCATCGACAACGTCAGCACGGCAAAGGCGATCGAAGCCATCCTCTCGGTGCTGCCGCTCGATACGTTCGTCGACGATGCCGCGATCCGCATGGAGATCGTCGGCCAGCCCCAGGAGGTGCCGCCGGTGCAGCGCGAGGTGCAGGCCGCGATCGACCGCGCCGAGGGACGCTCCTGGCCGCTGGTCGGGGTCGAGCGCCACGCCTTCTATGAAAAGGCCAAGGCGGCCTATTGCGTGATCGCCACCGGTGAGCGGCGCTTCTATGGCTGCTTCCTGTTCTCCAAGGGCGTCATCGCGCCGGACGAAGAGTGACGACCATGAGCAAGACTGGCGTCGCAGTGCTCGGCATCTTCGTTGTCGATCTGGCCTTTCGGGCCGGCAACATGCCTGCGATCGGCGAGACGATCGCTGGCTCGGGATTTGCCATGGGACCAGGCGGCAAGGGATCGAACCAGGCCGTGGCCGCTGCGCGCGCGGGCGCGGACGTGACCTTCATCTCCCGGATTGGCCGCGACGCCTTCGGCGATCTTGCCATCAAGACGTGGGAGGCCGAGGGAATTCGCCCGTGCGTGGCCAGGACTGCGGAGGCGCCGACCGGCGCCGCCTTCATCTATGTCCACGAGACACGCGGCGACAACGCCATCATCGTGGTGAGCGGAGCGGCCGACGGTCTCGGCCCCACCGACGTCGACGCGGCCGCGGATGCGATCCGCACCAGCCGCGTCTTCGTGACCCAGCTCGAGCAACCGGTCGCCGCCGCGCAGCGCGGCCTCGAGATCGCGCGCGCTGCCGGCAGCGTCACCGTGTTCAACCCGGCACCCGCGGGCGCATTCGACGACAGCCTGTTTGCATTGTGCGACTACGTCGTTCCCAACGAGACCGAGGCGGAAGCGCTGACGGGGATCGCGGTGAGCGATCTCGCCGGCGCGCGCCGCGCCGGAGACGCGTTGCTGGCCAAGGGAGCGGGTACCGCGCTGATCACGCTCGGCGAACGCGGGGCGCTGTTTCACGGGCGGGATCGCTCGCTGCACGTGCCCCCGTTCGCCGCCGGCAAGGTGGTCGAAACTGCGGGCGCGGGCGATGCATTCGTCGGTGGCTTCGCAGCAGCGCTTGCGGGCGGCGCCGATCCACTGGAAGCGGCGCGGTTCGGGTCGGCCACGGCGGGGATTTCCGTGACGCGTGCGGGCACTGCGCCTGCCATGCCGCGGCGTGCCGAGATTGAAGCCCTGTTGAAGCGATGATCTGCTCATGATGCGGAACGATCCGATCAAGCATGTCTTCATCTGGCCGGCGGTGCTCGTCGTGCTGGCGATCTCGATCTTTCCGCTGATCTATTCGTTCACCACGAGCTTCCTCAGCTATCGCCTGATTCCGCCGATCCCGCCGCGCGTCGTGTGGCTCGGCAACTATGTTTCGCTCCTGCAAGAGCCGCGCTTCTGGAATGCGATCTTCACGACGACGATGATCGCGTTCATCGCGGTCGGTTTGCAGTACGTGATCGGGTTTGGCGTTGCGCTCGCGCTGAACGCGCGCATTCCGGGCGAACGGCTGTTTCGCGTGGCCTTGCTGCTGCCCATGCTGCTGGCCCCGGTTGCCGTCGCGCTCGTTGCTCGCATGATCTTCAATCCGACCATGGGGCCGCTCAACCAGCTTTTGTCCATGTTCGGACTGGCGAACCTGCCGTTCCTCACCAACGGACATTGGGCGCTCGCCTGCATCATTGCGGTTGAGATCTGGCAGTGGACGCCGTTCATCATCCTGATGATGCTGGCTGGCCTGCAAACACTCCCTGAAGATGTCTACGAGGCGGCCGAGCTCGAGAACGCCAGCGCCTGGCAGCAATTCTGGGGCATCACCTTTCCGATGATGCTGCCGATCTCCGCTGCGGTCGTCTTCATCCGCCTGATCGAGAGCTACAAGATCATGGACACCGTGTTCGTGATGACGGGCGGTGGACCCGGCGTGGACACCGAGACCTTGACCTTGTTCGCCTATCAGGAGGGCTTCAAGAAGTTCAATCTCGGCTACACGTCGGCACTCAGCTTCCTGTTCCTGATCGCGATCACGATCATCGGCGTGACCTATCTGGCGCTGCTGCGGCCGCATCTGGAGAAGCGCCGATGAGCGGGCAGGGCCTGACCGGACTGTCGAGCTGGAGTCGCCGCCTGGTCACGGCCGGCGTGCTCGTCTGGTGCCTGATCACGGCGTTTCCGCTCTATTGGGTGGTGGTGACGGCGTTCAAGACCCCGCCGGGCGTGGTCGGCGGCCCGACCTATATTCCGTTCGTCGACTTCACGCCGACCCTGCAGCCCTTCATCGATCTCTACCAGGGTATCCGTGGCGAGTTCTTCCGAACCTTCCTGAACTCGACGATCGTCGGTATGTCGGCGGCGGCGATCGCGACCGCGGTCGGCGCGATGGCAGCCTATGCGCTGGTGCGGTTCGAATTCAGGGTGCGCTTCGGCGCCGGCCTGATCTTCTTCCTGCTCGCGCTCGGCGGCTATCTGCTGTTCAACAATTCGTTCGGATTCACCCGCCCGCAGGCGCTGCTGCTGGCGTTCCCGATCGCGCTTGCCGCTGCAATTTTGGCCAACCGTCTGCCGCTGCCGGGGCCGATCCTCGGCAATGAGGACATCCTGTTCTGGTTCGTCAGCCAGCGCATGTTTCCGCCGATCGTCACGGCCTTCGCGCTGTATCTGCTCTACAGCGAAATCGGCCGGCTCGGCTTCCAGCTCATCGATAGCTATGTCGGCCTGACGCTGTGCTACGTCGCGTTCTCGCTGCCGATCGTGGTCTGGCTGATGCGCGATTTTTTCGAGGCCATTCCGATCGAGGTCGAAGAAGCCGCGATGGTCGACAATGTGCCGAGCTGGCGCATCTTCCTCGGCATCGTGGTGCCGATGTCGATGAACGGGCTGCTGGCGACTTTCATGATCACGCTCGCCTTCGTCTGGAACGAGTTCCTGTTCGCGCTGTTCCTGACCAATTCCAGATGGCAGACGCTGCCTATCCTGGTGGCGGGACAGAACAGCCAGCGCGGCGACGAATGGTGGGCGATCTCGGCCGCGGCGCTCGTCGCCATCATTCCGATGATGATCATGGCGGGTCTGCTCAGTCGCATGATGCGGTCGGGCCTGCTGCTCGGAGCGATCAAATAGCAAAAACTTATGTAGGGAGGACTGGACGATGTTGCGACGGACGTTTCTGATGCTGACCACCTCGCTCGCGATGGCTTGCACCGTGAGCCAGGCGAACGCTGCCTGTAGCCCGGATTACTCCGGCGTCACCTTGACGGTGGCGTCGCAGACCGGACCGTATATCGCCTCCGCGCTCAAGCTCGGCGCGGACGAATGGACCAAGAAGACCTGCGGCAAAGTCAATGTCGTCGAGTTTCCGTGGTCGGAGCTCTACCCGAAGATCGTTACATCGCTTACCGGGTCGGACGCGACGTTCGATCTGGTCAGCTTTGCGCCGGCCTGGCTGCCGGACTTTGTCTCCTTTCTCAGCGAGATGCCGAAGGAGATGCAGTCCGGCAAGGATTGGGACGATGTCGAGCCGGCCTATCGCGAGCGCCTGATGGTGTGGGAAGGCAAGATCTATTCGCAGTCGATGGACGGCGACGTCCACACCTACACCTATCGCACCGACCTGTTCAGCGATCCCAAGGAGAAGGACGCCTTCAAGGCCAAGTACGGCTATGATCTGGCACCGCCAAAGACCTGGAAGCAGTATCTCGACATCGCGGAGTTCTTCCAGCGCCCGGACAAGGGACTCTGGGGCACGGCTGAAGCCTTCCGTCGCGGCGGCCAGCAGTTCTGGTTCTTCTTCAGCCACGCGGCGGCCTATACCAACAACCCGAACTATCCGGGCGCGATGTTCTTCGATCCCGAGACGATGGATGCCCAGATCAACAATCCTGGCTGGGTGAAGGGACTCGAGGAATACATCCGGGCTTCAAAGCTTGGCCCGCCCAATGCGCTGAACTTCTCGTTCGGCGAGGTCAATGCCGCCGTGGCCGGTGGCCAGGTGGCCGAGTCGATCGGCTGGGGTGATACCGGCGTGATCGCCGCCGATCCCAAGCAATCGAAGATTTCGGGCAAGGTCGGTTCGGCGATCCTGCCGGGATCGGATGAGATCTGGAATGCCAAGACCAAGAAGTGGGACAAGTTCGCAAGCGTGTTGCCGACGCCATTCATGGCGTTCGGTGGATGGCAGATCGCGGTACCGAAGGTCGGCAAGAACCAGCAGGCAGCGTGGGACTTCGTCAAGACGCTGACGAGCCCCGAAGTGTCGGGGCAGGCGGCGATCACCGGCGGCACCGGGGTCAATCCTTACCGCAAATCGCACACGGCCAATCTGCAATTGTGGAGCAAGAATTTCTCGCCGGAAGAGGCCAAGGAATATCTCGGCGCGCAAGCGGATTCGATCAATGCCAAGAATGTCGCGCTCGACATGCGTCTGCCCGGCTATTTCTCCTACACCGAGGTCGTCGAGATCGAGCTCGGCAAGGCGCTGGCCGGCCAGACCACGCCGCAGGCCGCGCTGGACGCGGTCGCGAAGGAATGGAATCGCCTGACCGATGAGTTCGGCCGCGCGAAGCAACTGGCGGCCTATCGCGCCGCGATGGGTCTTCCACCCAAGAACTAACTTCCCGCGGAGACTGCCCCGGATGATGCGTAAGCATCATCCGGGCTTTGTTGGCCGTCGATATAAGGGACGGAAAAAGGAATCCATGGCGCACGTCGAGATCGAAAACGTCAGCAAGGTATATGGGCCCTACAAGATCATCGAGGGGCTCGATCTGAACGTAGCCGACGAGGAATTCGTCGTGCTTGTCGGCCCGTCCGGCTGCGGCAAGACCACGACGTTACGCATGATTGCAGGGCTGGAGGCGGTCACCAGCGGAAACATCCGCATCGGCAGCCGCGACGTGACGCAGTTGCGCCCGGGCTTGCGCAATTGTGCGATGGTGTTCCAGAACTATGCGCTCTATCCACATATGACGGTCGGGGAGAACATCGGCTACGGCATGAAGGTGCGGGGCGACTCACGCGCCAGCATCGCGAAAGCAGTCCAGGACGTGGCACGGGTTCTCGAGCTCGAGCAATATCTGGACCGCCGGCCTAAGCAGCTCTCAGGCGGACAGCGTCAGCGCGTGGCGATCGGCCGTGCCATCGTGCGCAGCCCGGACGTGTTTCTGTTCGACGAGCCATTGTCAAACCTCGACGCCAAGCTCCGCATCGAGATGCGGACCGAGATCAAGGCACTGCACCGCCGTCTCGCCAAGACGATCGTCTATGTCACGCACGATCAGGTCGAGGCGATGACCATGGCGGATCGCGTCGTGGTGATGAATCGCGGCCGGATCGAGCAGGCGGCCGACCCGATCACGATCTACGAGAAGCCCAGCAATCTCTTCGTCGCGGGATTCATGGGCGCACCCAGCATGAATTTTATCCATGGCGAGATTGCCGCTCGCGACGGCGCGCTGGTCTTCAGCGAGCCGTCGGGTACGGTGCTGAAATTGCCGAAGTCCCGCGAGGCGGCCTATGCCGGGAGCGTCGGCAAGCCGGTTGTGCTCGGCGTGCGGCCCGACCATGTGCTGCGGCAAGATGCGCCGATGGGCTCATCGATCCGCTTGATGGTGAAAGACGTGGAGCCGCTCGGGCCGCATACGCTGGTGATCGGAACCGTAGGCGCATTTCCGTTCACGGCTCAGATGCCGGTCGGTGTCGCCGCCGCGCCGGATCGCTTCATAGACGTCGCTCTTGATCTGGAGCGAACGCACCTTTTCGACAAGGTTTCAGGGAAGGCCATTTCCTAGCCTGCGGTTTTCGCGGGCGTTGCGGGTCAAGCTCCCGGTCGACACCACCAACCTGGACAGCGTCTATCCGACCAATGTGGTGCGTCGAAAAGATCTGGTTTCGATGCGCATGGCGCACAGCTATCGTGGGCTGATCAGTGGTGCCGCAAGCAACTACTGAACCAGGAAAAGGAATCCGACCAGGGATTTAGGACTGAAGGGCTCCAGGCTTTTCAATCGCTTAGGGGCAACGTGCGCAGGAACGTGTGCACCGGACTGCAATCCGGACCTGCACCTGTACTGACGATTGACAGGCAATTATTACATGTCTAAAAATATGCAAATACATATAATTTGTGAGATGCCTAAATGGACGCGCATCCGCTTAAGCTCAAGGTGAGATCGTATGCCGCGGAGACGCCGTTCATACGGGGCCTTGTGTTTGACGTGGAGGACGGCGTCGTGCCGCGATGGCAGGCGGGCGCACATATCCGCGTGGCGCTTCCGAATGGAGGAGACCGGCCGTACTCGTTGATGGCTTTGCCCGGCCGCCCCGAGGGTACGCTGGCGCTCGGGGTGCTGCGCGAGGAGGCTTCAAGCGGCGGTTCGCAATTCATGCATGCGCTGAAGATCGGCGATGTCGTGCAGGCGAGTGCGCCGGTCAACAATTTTCGTCTGCATGAGAACGCGGCGCCCGCGCTGCTGTTTGCCGGCGGCATCGGTGTCACGCCGATCCTGTCGATGGCGGCAGAGCTCACCGCCCGCGCAACTCCGTTTCGCCTGCACTATTCGGGACGCACGCAAGGGCTGTTGGCGTTCGTGCCGCATCTCCAGGAGATTTGCGCCAAGAGTCTGTCCATTCACTACGACGGTGACGAGTCCCGCCTGGACATCGCAATCGCGCTCGGCGATGCAGCCGCAAGCTCCCACATCTACGTCTGCGGTCCGGCGGGCATGATCGAAGCGGTGAGAGCGGCTGCGCTTGCCGCGAGCATTCCGGCCGACCGCATCCACTACGAGCTCTTCAAGGCGGAGCAGCCGTCCTCGCCCGACAGGCCGTTCGAGGTCGAGCTCAAGTCGACCGGGCAGGTGGTCAGCGTCGCGGCCGGTCAGACCATCATCCAGGCGCTGCAGGCTGCGGGTCTCGACGTGCTCTACGACTGCCAGCGCGGCGATTGCGGCATCTGCCAGTGCGGCGTGATCGAAGGGGTGCCCGACCATCGCGACGTCATCCTCAGCGATGACGAGAAGGCCTCCAACAAGGTCATGCAGATCTGCGTGTCACGCGCGAAATCGGAACGTCTGGTGCTGGATCTATGAGGGAGGCGAGGGACGCCATGGCGAAATACGGACGGAATGCCCACGCGGTTGCGGCGCTGGTGCGCGACGCCGAGGTGCACCGCGACGTCTATGTCGACCCCGAGGTCTTCGAGCTCGAGATGGAGCACCTGTTCCCGAACAGCTGGGTCTATGTCGGGCATGCGAGCCAGCTTGCAAAGCCCGGCGATTTCATCACCGCCAATATCGGCCGGCAGCCGGTGCTGGCGAGCCGCCATAGCGACGGCTCCATCCACGTCTTCTACAACCGCTGTCCGCACAAGGGCGTGAAGATCGCGTCCGAGCCCTGCGGCAACACCGGAAAGTTCTTCCGCTGCCCCTATCACGCCTGGTCTTTCAAGACCGATGGATCGCTGCTCGCGATCCCGCTCAAGAAGGGCTACGAGGGCACCGGCTTTGGCGACACCCAGGCCAATGGGGGGCTGTCGAAAGTCAGGAACGTCGTGATCTATCGCGATTTCATCTTCGCGCGACTGAGCGACAACGGCGTGTCCTTCGAGGACTATTTCGGCGAGAGCCTTTCGACCATCGACAACATGGTCGACCGCTCCCCGGAGGGCAAGCTCGCCGTCGTGGCCACGCCGATCCGCTACATGCATACCTGCAACTGGAAGATGCTGGTCGAGAACCAGACCGACACGTGTCATCCGATGGTCGCGCATGAGAGCTCGGCCGGCACCGCGGTCAAGGTCTGGAAGCGCGAGCAAGGCTGCTCCACGGAGACGCCGATGGCGGTGCAGCTCTACGGTCCCTTCATGAACCCGTACGAGTTCTACGAGCAGAGCGGCATCAGGATCTGGCCGAACGGCCATGGCCACACCGGCGTCGCCAACTCCATCCATTCGAACTATTCGGATATCCCGGGCTATCTCGACCAGATGGTCGCGGCTCACGGTGAGACGCGGGCGCACGAAATTCTCGGCGAGGTCAGGCACAACACCGTGTATTTTCCCAACATCATGGTGAAGGGAGCCGTCCAGATCCTGCGCAACTTCATCCCGATCGCGGTCGACAGGACGCTGGTCGAGAGCTGGGTCTATCGTCTGGTCGGCGCGCCCGACAAGCTCTACGAGCGCGCGCTGATGTACAACCGTTTCATCAATGCGCCGACCTCGATCGTCGGCCACGACGATCTGGAGATGTACGAGCGGGCGCAGGAAGGGCTGAAGTCCAACGGCAATCAATGGGTCAATCTACGGCGGCTCTACGAGAGCAATGAAGAGCAGAACGTCACCGCCGTCATCAACGGCACCTCCGAGCGCCAGATGCGGAACCAGTTTCATGCCTGGGCCAAGTTCATGACCATGGACATGGACAAGCACATCGAGGCCGCCGAATGATCACCGAGAAGACGATCGCCGACCTGATCTACCAGGAGGCCGAATTTCTCGACACGATGCAATGGCAGGCGTGGCTCGAGCTGTTTCACCCCGAGGGGCGTTACTGGATGCCGCTGGAATGGCAGCAGCAGGATCCGGTGCTCCAGCCGTCGCTGATGTACGAGGACCTGCTGCTGCTCAAGGTGCGGGTCGAGCGTCTCACCGGCGAGCGAACCTTCAGCCAGAAGCCGAAGAGCCGCTGCCACCATCTGCTCCAGGCGCCGCAGATCGTGGCCTGCGACACCGCTGCCGGCGTGTTCAAGGCGCGGACGTCCTACATCTACACCGAGACCCGCGGCGACATGCTGGAGCGCTATTCGGGCTGGGCGTCGCACGAATTCGTAGAGGTCGGTGACGCCCTGAAGATCAAGCTCAAGCGCGTCGATCTCGTCAATTTTGATGCGCCGTTCGGCAACATCCAGCTCTTCATGTGAGTAATGCCTTGACCGCTACAGTCTACGCCCGCTTCCGTGAAACCGCGCTGCGCCGAGGCGAGGCGGGCTTCCTCAACGTGCTGCCGGAGACGGCCGGCATCTACGGCATCGCGGCAGGTGAGATCTCCTATCGCGCCATGCTCGATCGGGTCGAGCACTGGCGGTCGGCATTTGCGAGCCGAGGCTATGGCGAGGGCCACAGGGTCGGGTTGCTGCTCCAGAACCGGCCGGTGTTCATCGAGCTGTGGTTTGCGCTGAACGCACTCGGCGTGTCCGTCGTGCCGATCAATCCGGATCTGCGGATGAGCGAGCTCGAATACATCATTGCGCATTCCGAGATGAACGCGGCGTTCGTCCTCGCCGAGCGGCGCGGCGAGGTCGAGACCGCGGCGCATCAGGCGGGTCGACCGATTCCAGTCGTGACCGACCGTGACGATATCCCCGCGCCCTTCGGTGGGGCGCGACCTTCGACCGTGGGAGGCGAGGCGAGCGAATGCGCGCTGCTCTACACGTCGGGGACAACAGGCCAGCCCAAGGGCTGCGTGCTCACCAACACCTATTTCCTGCATTCCGGCAACTGGTATCGCGATGTCGGTGGGCTGATTGACCTCAAGGCAGACGGCGAGCGCATGATCACGCCACTGCCGCTGTTTCACATGAACGCGATGGCAGTGTCGCTGATGGCGATGCTGTCGGTCGGCGGCAGCCTGACCATGCTCGATCGCTTCCACCCGCGCACCTGGTGGGCTTCCGTCCGCGACAGCCGCGCCACCTGCCTGCATTATCTCGGGGTGATGCCCTCGATGCTGATGAGTGCGCCGCCTTCGGAGCAGGACCGCGCACACACCGTGCGCTTCGGCTTCGGCGCCGGCGTCGACAAGCTTCTGCATGCGCCATTCGAGCAGCGCTTCGGCTTTCCGCTGCTCGAGGCCTGGGCGATGACGGAGACCGGAAGCGGTGGCGTCATCGCCGCCAATGTCGAGCCGCGCAAGATCGGCACCAGTTGCTTCGGCCGCCCGGCGCCCGAAATCGACGTTCGTATCGTCGACGACAGCGGCAACGATGCGCCGGTGGGAATGCCGGGCGAGCTGCTGGTGCGGCGGGGCGGTGCGGATCCGCGCTACGGCTTCTTCCGCGGGTACCTGAAGAACCCGGAAGCGACCGCCGAGGCGTGGGACGGCGGCTGGTTGCACACTGGCGATATCGTATCGCGCGATGCGGACGGCGATCTCCATTTCGTCGATCGCAAGAAGAACGTGATCCGGCGATCCGGCGAGAACATTGCCGCAGTCGAGGTCGAGTCCGTCCTCAACCGCCATCCCGCGATCCGGCAGGCCGCGGTTGCGGCCACGCCCGATCAGGTGCGCGGCGACGAAGTTGCAGCGGTCATCATCACCGAGCAGGCCGGCGCTGATCGTGCGGTCGCCGAAGAGATCGTGCGCTGGAGCCTGGTGCAGATGGCCTATTACAAGGCGCCGGGCTGGATCTGCTTCGTCGACAGCCTGCCGCTGACCGCAACCGAGAAGATCCAGCGCGCCGGGCTGAAGGATGTTGTCGCAAGGCTAATGCGCGATGGCGCCTTCTTCGATCTGCGCGACCTCAAGAAGCGGCAGGTTTGACCATGAGCGAGACCCGCACGACACTCATCACCGGCGGCAATTCGGGGATCGGCGAGGCGCTGGCGAAAAAGCTCCTCGAGCGCGGGCAGCGCGTGGTCTCGGTCGGGCTGGAGAAGCCAACCTGGACGCATGATCTGCTAGCGGCCTATTGCGCTGATCTCTCCTCCATCGAGGCGACACGCGCGATCGCGCAAAAAATCTGCCGGGATCACGCCGTCGACCGCCTCGTGCACAATGCCGGCGTGATCCTGCCGAACCTGCTGCCGGACGCCAAGCCGGAAGACGTTCTGATGCTGGCGCAGCTGCACCTGGGCGCGCCGATGCTGCTGACCCAGGCCGCGCTGGAAGGGATGCGTGCGCGCCGCTTCGGGCGCATCGTGTTCGTCTCTTCGCGCGCCGCAATGGGCGCGGCGACGCGCTCGGCCTATTCGGCCACCAAGGCCGGCGTGCATGGCATGGCGCGGACCTGGGCGCTGGAGCTTGCCGCGAGCGGCATCACCGTGAATGTCGTCGCACCGGGGCCGATCCTGACCGACAATTTCTGGGGCATCGTCCCAAAGGGCTCCGAGCAGCAGGAGCGGATGGCGCGCAATGTCCCGGTCGGGCGGCTCGGTTCGCGCGAGGATGTCGCGCACGCGATCGAGTTCTTCCTCGACGACCGCTCCGATTTCGTCACCGGCCAGGTGCTCTATGTCTGCGGCGGCACCAGCCTTGTCGGCCTCGGTCCATAGTTCTTCAGATCTGGTTCTGGCGGATATTCTCGACCATCTTGGCCAGCACCCGCGCACAGACCTCGATGTCATCAGGCTCGATGCCTTCGATCAGCTTGTCGTAGTTGTTCGCCATGATCGGCCAGATCTTGCGCAGCAGCGCTTCGCCCTCGGGCGTCAGTCCCACGACGCGGCGGCGCTGGTCTTCCTCGGCGATCTCGCGCTTGACGAGGCCCGACGACACCATGGACTCGACCATGCGGCTCGCGGTCGACTGCTCGGTCACCGCGAGAACGGCGACCTCGTTGACGGTGAGGGTCTTGTAGATGAACAGGACCGACAGCGTCCGGAATACGACATTGTTGACGCCGTGCTCGCTCAGGTCGCGGTTCTGATCGAGGTTCCAGCGATTGGCGAGCCGGTTGAACAGATACGGGATGTAGGTTTGCAGCTGGTCCCTTGTCCTGGGCGGACCCGACTTCCACCTGCTCTTGGATTCTCTGGCCATTATCTCTTGCGACTTTGCTTCTTGGTCTCGGTATGAAGTTTTGAAGAAAGCGATTTTAGCACGGACAGCGCGCCGTCCAGCTCCCGGGCCGAAACGTTCTCGAGCCGTTTGCCGAGATGCTTCTTGTGGACGTCGGCGGCCTTCCTGAACAGCGCTTCGCCTTTCGGCGTCAGGCGCACGATGAAGGACCGCCGGTCCTCGCTCGACATCTCCCTGCTGATGAGGCCGTCGGCGAGCAGACGCTGCACCAGCCCCGAGACATTGCCGCCGGTGACTTTCAGGTTCTGCGACAATTGCCCGAGCGCGAGGCCGTCCCTGCAACGATCGAGCTGGGCCAGCACGTCGAATTTTGCGAGCGACAGGCCGAACTCGGAGTTCAACATCGCACTCAGCGACGCGAACAGCTCGCCATGCAGCGACAGCAATTGCAGCCAGAGCCGGGTTTCAATCTGCCCAGGGACGGGAACAATGTTCTCTTTGAGTGCTGTCATGCAAAAGTCTTGATGGTCTGGATCACGCCGTCGAGCTCCTTGCCGGCGCTGTCCTTCAGCGCGGCCTCCCGCAGGCGGCGCGCCCAGTCGGCGGCATCGTCGCGTCGCTCGACCAGCTTGATGGCCGCGAGCGTCCGGTCGAATTTCGACAGGCCTCTGGCGTGTGTATCGGAATAGCCTTTCACCAGGCGTCGGCATTGCAGGATCTCGACGCCGAGCTGGTAATTGGTACCGACCGCGTCGGTTGCGGCCTTGAGCCATCCGTCCCGGTGCGCCGTCTCGATGACGTGACGCAGCGAGCGGCGGCGCAGGCCGCGCAGTCCGCCCACGACATAGAGCGCAAGGAACCAGGGCAGCGAGTAGGTCCGCACCCGGCGTCCCCGGTTGACGCGGCGATCGAGCCAGCCGAGCAGGCGCGGCCTGGTGCCAAGCCAGCGGCCAAAACCCGCGGGCAGCATGCCCATGACCTCCTCCATGCGGGGATGCATGAATTCGGTGGTCTGGAGCACTTGGCCCTGCGACATCTCGAGCTCGCTCTCGATGCGCGCGCGGCGACCGGCGCGCGTCTTGAGGTCGGCGACGCGGATGACGTCGTCATAGCTCATGGCGTTGGCCAGGTATTTTGCCGCGGCCTGCGTGAAGGCATAAGCGTGCGCGCCACCGCCGGCGTTTCGGTCGGCCACGTGCAACGTCTTGAGGATGTCGAGATATTCGCCGCCATAGGCGACGTCCTGGAAGTCGACCACCTTCCGCAAGCCCGCGCGTGCCATAGCGAGCGCGGGTTCGGGCAGCTCCTGATTCAATCTCGCGACGAGGCCGGCGAGATCCGGATCGCGCGTTGCGGGAGAAGCGGCGTTGTCGGCCTGTCTGGCTTGCGCGGGCGCGGCAACGTCGGCGGCGCCGGTCTTGACCCGGTCAAAGGCGGCCTCGAAAGTCTCGATGCTGGCCTTCGCACCTTTCCCACCTGCGCGGATGACGTCGAGATAGCTGTCGCGGCTGAACGGCAGCACACCGGCCGCCGCGAGCGCGCCGAACATCGCGGCCGAGATGACGCTGCCATGGGCGATCGCCAGCGCGTTCAGATCGAAGATGATCTCGGTCTTGGCGGCAACCCCGATGGCGCCGGTGACGGCACCGCCATCGGCAATGCCGTTGCCCGGCGTGATCTTCTCGCCGATCGCAAACGACCGGTGGTTGGAGGCGATCAGCGTGGTGCGATCCGGCGTCACGAGGCCGCGCAGGATGGATCGGCCGGCCTCCATGAACTCCGCGGCCATCACCACGTCGACGTCGCCGGGTGTCGGCATCAGCGACAGGATCGGCTTGCGGCCATCGAGCGGCGGCATCGCCTCGATGTAGTAGATCGTCGCGCCGGTGCGCTGGGCGACGCCGGGCACCGAAGTCGATTGCGCGACCCAGCCGTGGTTTTCGGCAAGCTGGACGATCCAGTCGGTCAGGACACCGCCGCCCTGGCCGCCCATCGCGACGATCGCGAGCGAGATCGGCCGCTCGGTTGCCTCGCCGGCGGCGGGAAGGGCCAGCCGGACCGTCTCGTCTCTCATGCCAGCGCCTCGAGCGCGGGACGACGCCGGTCGCGCCGCCGCTGCAGCCAGCCGATCACGGTCATGGCGACCTTCGATTTGAAGCTGTCCCAGCGCGTCGGATTGTGAATGACGTCGGCACGATAGAACGAGGGGCAGAGCACGGCGGCTTCCGCGACCTCGCCGCAATTGCCGCAGCCGACGCAGGAATTGTCGATCGCCGCGACCGGATCGTCGCGCAAGGGATCGTCGAGCTGCTTCACCGACAGCGACGGGCAGCCGGAGAGCCGGATGCAGGCGTGATCGCCGGTGCAGATGTCCTCGTCGACGCCGAAGCGCTCCTTGACGGTGCGCAATCCGTCCTTGATCGCCTTGTTGATCTGCGGCTTCACGCGGCGCTGCTTGTTCAGCATGCATTCGGAGGAGGCGACGATGACCTTGGGACCTTCGTCCTTGGTCGTCAGCGCCTCCTTCAGCGTGTCGCGCATCTTGCCGACGTCGTAGGTGCGGTCGAGCTGGCGCACCCATTGGCCGCCGATGCCCTTCACGGCCTTGACGATGGAGTTATTGGTGTCGCGCCGCTTGTTGGTCGCGCGCGAGGACAGGATGTCCTGCCCGCCGGTCGCCGAAGTGTAGAAATTATCGACGATAACGAAGACGCCGTCATGCTTGTTGAACACGG
Source organism: Bradyrhizobium sp. S3.12.5 (assembly GCF_040548225.1). NCBI lineage: Bacteria > Pseudomonadati > Pseudomonadota > Alphaproteobacteria > Hyphomicrobiales > Nitrobacteraceae > Bradyrhizobium > Bradyrhizobium sp. S3.12.5. The sequence continues at coordinate 266,920 of NZ_JBEPRF010000008.1, read as the reverse complement.
CATTGCCGATGCCGCTGGTCAATCCGTTGTGCCAGAAGCCGCCGTCGCCCATCACCGCGATCGAGCGCTTGTCGGCCTTGACGTTGAAGGCCGAGGTCGAGGCCGGACCGAGGCCGAAGCCCATCGTGGTCGCGCCGATATTGAAGGGCGGCAGGATCGAGAACAGATGGCAGCCGATGTCGGCCGAGACGTGGTGCTGGCCGAGCTCTTCCTCGACGAGCTTCATCGCCGCGAAGATCGGCCGCTCCGGGCAGCCGGTGCAGAGTCCGGGCGGGCGCGCCGGCACCACCTGCTTGAGCTTCTCGACCGCGGGGTGTTTGAGCACGGGCGACGCATCCGGCGCCGGCGGGCGGTTGCCGAGCAGCCGCGGCTCGGTCTTCTCCAGAAACTCCCTGACGCCGCCGAGCAGAACCTGCGCGGTGTAGTCGCCGCCCATCGGCAGCACGTCCTTGCCATGGACGCGCGCCTGGATGTCCTTGCGCCGCAGGACCGTGTTGATGGCCTGCTCCAGATATTCCGGCTGGCCTTCCTCGACGATCAGGACGGCCTCCTTGCCGGCACAGAACTCCGCAACCTCGGTGTCGATCACGGGGTAGGTGACGTTCATGACGTAGAGCGGGACTTGCGTGTTGCCATAGGCATCCGACAGCCCGAGATATTGCAGCGCGCGGATGACATTGTTGTACATCCCGCCCTGCATGATGATGCCGACCTTGCCCTGCGTCGGCCCCATCCACTCATTCAACTTGTTGTCGCGGACGAATCCAACAGCCGCGGGCATCCGCGTCTTGATCTTTTCCTGCTCATGCTCATAGGCCGCCGGCGGCAGCACGATGCGGTTGACGTCGCGCCTGGGATTGTTGAGCGCATCCTTGATGGTGTGCGCCGGCTTGCGGTTGTCCTTGCAGGCAAAGGTCCCATGCATGTGACAGGCGCGAACACGTACCTCGAGCATGACAGGCGTGTTCGAGAATTCGGAGAGCTCAAAACCCTTCTCGATCAGATTAACGATGCACTCATGATCGGGGCGGGGATCGAGCAGCCAGATCTGCGATTTCATCGCAAACGCGTGGGTGCGCTCCTGCATGATGGAGGAGCCCTCGCCATAGTCCTCGCCGACGATGATCATGGTGCCGCCGGTGACGCCGCCCGAGGCGAGATTGGCGAGCGCGTCCGAGGCGACATTGGTGCCGACGGTGGATTTCCACGCCACCGCGCCGCGCAGGGGATACATCACCGACGCCGACAGCATCGCCGCCGCGGCCGCCTCGTTGGCGGAGCTCTGGAACACGACGCCGAGATCGTCGAGCACGTCCTTGGCGTCGGCGAGCACGTCCATCAGGTGCGAGATCGGCGAGCCCTGATAGCCGCCGACATAGGCGACGCCGGATTGCAGCAGCGCCTTGGTGATGGCGAGGATGCCTTCGCCGCGGAACGTGTCGCCATCGCCGAGCCGGAGATCCTCGACCTCGCGAGCAAAAGACCGTTCAGCCATTGCACCCTCCAGAAATATGCGATAGCATACGTTTACATGTGAAGTAAGTCAACGCCGCGCCATGCTATCACGCTTGCGGGCTTCTGCTCCGACAAGGCGGTCATGAGCCGGCGACAGGGTAGGGCCAATGCTGAAGCTGCCTCGCTTTAGAGCTGCTGCCGTCCAGGCTTCACCTGTCTATCTCAACCCGGGTGCGACAGCCGACAAGGCGGCATCACTGGTCCGTGAAGCCGCAGCCAATGGCGCGAAGCTCGTCGCGTTCCCCGAGGTGTTCGTTCCCGGCTATCCCTACTGGAACTGGATCACCGATCCCGTCACCGGCAGCGCATGGTTCGAGAAGCTCGCCAAGGCATCGGTGCTGGTGCCGGGTCCGGAGATCGATGTCGTCCGCAAAGCGGCGCGCGATTGCGCCTGCTACGTCGTGCTCGGCGTCAACGAGCGCAGCCCGGTGTCGCTGGGCGCGATCTACAATACAATGGTTTTCATCGGGCCGGATGGCGCGTTGCTTGGCAAGCACCGCAAGCTGGTCCCGACTTGGGCAGAGAAGCTGACCTGGACCGGCGGTGATGGATCGAGCCTGCGCGTCTATGATACCGAGATCGGGCGACTGGGAGGCCTTGCCTGCGGCGAGAACACCAACACGCTCGCGCGCTTTGCGCTGTTGGGTCAGGGCGAGCTCGTGCATGTCGCCAGCTACATCTCGCTTCCGGTCGCGCCCCCCGACTACGACATGGCGGAGGCGATCAAGTTGCGCGCGATTGCACATTCCTTTGAAGGCAAGATTTTTACGGTCGTCTCCTGCTCGACGGTGTCGGAGCAGATCATCACGACGATGGAGACCGTTGTTCCCGACGCACGCGCGCGTTTGCAGCGGAAGTCGAGTGCCTTCTCCGGCATCATCGGGCCGGATGGCCGCGTGGTCGGCGATGCCCTGATCGACGACGAAGGCATCGTCTATGCCGACATCGACTTGGAGCGCTGTATCCAGCCGAAGCAGATGCATGACATCGTCGGGCACTACAACCGGTTCGACATCTTTGATCTCAGGATCAACCGGCGTCCGCTGGCGCCGCTGGACCTCGCCGATGGTGATGCCATCGAGCAGGCGAGCTTCTCGTCGATACCACCCAAATCGGAATGATGGGGATGGTTGTTGGGAATGGTAGCACCACAAACTCGTCATGCCCGGGCTTGTCCCGGGCATCCACGTTCTTTGTGCCGCGCGAAAGGTCGTGGATGGCCGGGACAAGCCCGGCCATGACGATGTGGAGACATTCGCGTGCAAATTCATCATGCTTGGTTGAAGCCACTTGACGGACTTGGAGGACAGGATGCGCGAGAACGTCGTCGGCCGGGCCAATGTCGAGGACACGCCCGAGCTCAAGGCCTACTACAAGGACCTCGAAAAGCACGAGGCCGGCGCGCTGTGGACGGTCGCCAACAAGATCGAGCCGTGGGCGCCGCAATCGGCCTCCGTTCCCGTGCTCTGGCGCTACAACGATCTGCGCGAGCACGTGCTGCGCTCGGTCGAGCTGGTCTCGCCGGAAAAGGCGGGGCGGCGGGTGATCTATCTCAACAATCCCGGCCGCCGCGACGTCTCGGCCGCGGTCGGCTGGCTCTATTCGGGATTGCAGGTGATGCATCCCGGTGAGGTCGCGACCGCGCACGCGCATTCTGCTTCAGCCCTGCGCTTCATCATGGAAGGATCCGGTGCCTACACCATCGTCGACGGTCACAAGATGACGCTGGGGGCGCGGGATTTCGTGCTGACGCCGAACGGCACCTGGCACGAGCATGGTGTCGAAGCCAACGGCTCGGTCTGCATCTGGCAGGATGGCCTCGATATCCCCCTGGTCAACGCGCTGGAAGCCAACTTCTTCGCGGTCCATCCCAAGGTTCAGCAGGAAGAGTCCGGCTATCCCGTCGACGACATGACCAAAACCTGGGGCAATCCCGGTCTTCGCCCGGCCGACTCGAAATGGTCGAAGGGCTATTCCCCGATGTTCAAATACGAGTGGGAGCCGACCTACGAATCCTTGCGCAAATATGCGGACGCAAGCGACGGATCGCCCTATGACGGCATTCTCATGAACTACGTCAATCCGATCACCGGCGGGCACGTGATGCAGACGATCGGCGCCAGCATGCAGTTGCTGCGGCCGGGCGAACGAACGAAGTCGCACCGCCACACCGGCAGCTTTATCTATCAGGTCGCCAAGGGTCGCGGCTATTCGGTGATCGGCGGCAAGCGTTTCGAGTGGCAGGAGCGCGACATCTTCTGCGTTCCGTCCTGGGCCTGGCATGAGCACGGCAACGCCTCGGAGAACGAGGATGCCTGCCTGTTCTGCTTCAACGATCTGCCTGTCATCGAAGGCCTCGGCTTCTACCGGGAAGAGGCCTATGGCGACAATGCCGGTCACCAGCCGGTCGCTGCCTGACGTACCTCCAGCAGAATTCAACCGAAACAGCCGGATAGAGATTCGATGCGCCTTGTTACCTACACCTTGGGCTCCAGCGGTGCCCGCCTCGGGGTCCTCGTTGATGGCTTGGTTGTGGACGTCGAACGCCTCGGTGCGTCGCATGGCCTTGCATGGCCGAGCGACATGCTGTCGTTGATCGACAACAGCGTGACGCTGCTGCCGGCGTTGAGGGATAAGCTCGACAGTGCCGATGGGCGCCTGCCGGCCGGCGCCGCCGTTCCGGTCGAGGATGTGAAGCTGCAGGCTCCGATCCCGCGGCCGCGCAAGAACATCTTCGGCATCGGGCTGAACTACCGTGCGCACGTCGCAGAGTCCGCCAGGAGCCTGGATACGGACAAGGATCTGCCGAAGCAGCCGGTCGTCTTCTCCAAGCCGCCGACCTCGGTGATCGGTCCGGGCGGCGCGATCCAGCACAACGCGAAGATGACGCAGCAGCTCGACTGGGAGGTCGAGCTCGCCGTCATCATCGGCAAGACCGCGACCCGCGTCGCGACCGGGAAGGCGATGGGCCACGTCTTCGGCTATTCGGTGATGATCGACATTTCCGCGCGCGACAATCGCCGCGCCGGCCAGTGGATCTTCTCCAAGGGCATGGACACCTATGCGCCGTTCGGCCCGTGCATCGTGACCGCGGACGAGATTCCCAACCCGCATGACCTGCGGCTCTGGCTGACCAAGAACGGGATCATGAAGCAGGACTCCAATACCAAATACATGATCTTCGACATTCCGGTTCTGATATCGGACATTTCATCGGGCATGACGCTGGAGCCGGGCGACATCATCGCGACCGGAACGCCCGAAGGCGTCGGCGCCGGCATGAGCCCGCAGGAATGGCTGTGGCCGGGTGACGTGGTGGAGGCAGGGGTCGACGGCGTCGGTGTCATCAGGCACCCGGTCGTTGCGATCTGATGACGATTTTCTCGTTCGATCGCGAGCTCAGGTTCGGAGACTGCGATCCCTCGGGCATCGCGTACTTCCCCTCCTACCTGAACATCCTCAATGGCGTCGTCGAAGACTTTTGGGCGGCAATCGGTTTTCCATGGCCGGAACTGATCATGGTCCGAAAGATCGGGACGCCGACGGTGCACCTGACCTGCGACTTCTCCTGGCCATCGATGTTCGGCGATCTCCTGACGTTCAAGTTGCGGATCGGCCGGGTCGGCGGATCGTCTCTCCATTTGGAGCACGTGGTCTCGGGCGCGACCGGCATGCGCTGGCGTGCGCGTCAGATCCTTGCCGCGACCTCGCTTGTCGATCATCATGCGATTCCATGGCCCGATGATGTACGCACAGCGCTTTTGGCGCATCTGCATGTCGATGAGGAAGCTGAAGCAACGCCATCATGATCTCCTTGTTCATGACATTCTCCGATCCGGCAGGCGAACGGCGGGTTAGACCGGACGCACTGGACGCCGCCGCCGTGCTGGTCGGGGCGGTCCCGCAGATGACCGAGGGCCTGCTGTTCACGCCGCTGGATCAATCGGTCGATCATCCCTACAAGGCTGACGGTTTTGGACCAGCCTTCGCGCTCCAATTGCGGTTTCCGGACCTGCTCGCTTGCGAAGCCGCGCTGGATCGCGGCGGAGCGCTCGCCAGCCTCGCGACCGGCGGCGGATTATCGAGCTTCACCGGATTGGACGTCACCCACCAGGTGATGCTGACGCGCGCGTTTCCCGTCGATGTCGCCGAACATCCGGCGGGAACGACAACTCCGTGCAGTTACCTCGTCCACTATCCCGGGCCAGCCGAGGACATGAACGCCTGGAACCTGCATTATCTGGAGCACCATCCGTCGATCATGCGGACCTTCCCGAACGTCCGCCAGATCGAGATCTACACCCGCATCGATTGGATCGACCGGCTGCCGTCGCAGCGCGTCGAGTACATGCAACGCAACAAGCTGGTGTTCGACAGCCCGCAAGCCCTCGCGCATGCGCTCGGCTCCGACGTGATCCAGCGCATGCGCGCGGACTTCGTAAAATTCCCGCCGTTCGCGGGCGGCAACAAGCATTTTCCGATGCTGACGCGGGTGGTTGTGTCCAGGCCTTAGATGGCCGAGAGCGCGAAAAACAAAGTCAGATTTCAGACGTAAGTCACAGGTCACGGCACTTCCGAAGAAGGGCCACAGGAGAAACGGCGTGATTTCCGCATCAGCGGCTCGGATTATGGTGAGAGCGACGCCACGTAGGCAGCCAGGGCGATCATATCGTTCTGTGACAGCTTTTCCACGGTCGGTTTCATCAGAGAGCTTGCGCTTGCCACGCGCCCCCCATTCTGGAACTCGTAGAGCTGGCGCACGATGTAGGTCGGTGAGCGACCGGCAATTGCGGGAATGTTGCCAGCGCCTTTCAACTCCGGACCGTGGCAGACACTGCAGGAAACGGTTGTTCCAGATCCGCCGGTCTTCGCAAGTGTTTCTCCCCTTGCCAAGCTTCCAACCGGTACATAGGCGGTGAAGGTCGCTCGCGAGTCTCGGAGCTCGAACTGATCTACATCGTCCGGCATCTCGACGATGCGCGAGCCAAGGCTTTCGGAGCCACCCTCGGGGCTTTTGACGTAGAACAAGCGGGATGGCCCTGTCTTTGGAATGCTCTCGCTTTCGACGACTTTGATAATCCGCCTGGGCTTCTGCGCAGCGAAATACTCGGCCGCAGCATGCACCTCGGGGTCGGTCATGGCTTTGACTGACGCCATCATCAATTGTGTGGAGGGTCTTTCTGGCCCTGACATCTTTCGCGCGCCACTTTTAAGATCAGCCAGCTGCTGAACGAGATAGCTTTCCGGCAAGCCCGCGAGACTTGCATTTTCAGGACCGCCGGTCCCTTCGACGCGGTGGCACGATCCGCAAGCGCGGACATCCGGCTTCCGCCCGTTGGCAACGATCTCCGGCATGACCGGATGGTCACCCGGATGCCAATCAGGCGCAAAGAAAAGGTCCCGCGCCTGCTTCCAGCTGAACGTGGCGCTACTGCCGGCGAGTTGACTGGGCTTGTCGTCAGCCGGGGGCACCTTGACGGTCGGGTCCCACAAGAACGCCCAAGTCGGAAGCCCATTCTGCGCCAAGGCAGCGGTTGCTGTGAGGACTATGGTTGCCAACAGCGTCGACAGAAACAACTTCATGGCAATAAACCCCGCAAATGATATCGAATAAGCTCAGCGAAAAGCAAAAAAGGAAACTTAGCACTTCCGAGCCGGCGGTTCAGGCGTTCCTGGACGAAGGCCGCAAAGAGTAAGAGCCGCACGCGGGCTGCCGGGCTCGTCTGGCCCGTAACCATCGGCGCGGCTCGGCGGCGGCAGCGCTCTTCCATGCTTCCGAGCCGGCGCAGGGGTGACGCGTGGTCTACCGCGCCGGCGCGCGCATGGATGCGGGCTGGCCTGGCAGCTTTAGCCTTGAACCTCCGACTTCGGTGAGCTTCCCGCCGGCGAGCTGAAACACCTGCAGGTCCTTTTCGAAATAGTTGGCCACGTACAGGTAATCGCTGTTCGCGCTGTAGACGACGCCTTCCGGCAGGCCGCCGAGCGGCGCGCGCGCCGTCACCGTCAGCTTGCCATCGGTCCCGATGGACATCAGCACGAGTTCGCCGACCTTGGTCTTGAACCAGTCGCTGTCCTTGGCCGCAGTGCCGAGCAGGAGCGGGGTGGCCGCGGTCTTTCCATCGGGCGCGATCGCGAAGCCTTCCGGTCCGGTCCCAGGGCTCATCACATCGACCACGTGGGGATGCGGGCCGGTCGCATCGATAATCACCTCGGCGTCGGCGTTGTTCTTCTGTGCGCCGGTGTTCGAGGCGATGACGTATTTGCCGTCCGGGGTGATGTCGATGTTGTAGGGATTGAGGGCCGATGGAATGTCCATCGACTTGTCGTACGTCACCTTTTCTCCATCGATCGCCAGCACGCCGATCTTGTTGACGAGATTCATGCAGACGAAAGCGCGCTTGCCGTCGGGTGCGATGACAACGGCGGCAGCCTGCTGCTCCAGCGGGACCTCGCCGACTGGTTTGACCGTCGAGCCCTGAATCGAGACGACGGAAACACTCTTGCCGTCCCGGTTGGCGATCAACGCGAGGTCGCCCTTCCTGGAAATCGAGAGGCCGGACGGCTGCCGTCCTACGGTCACCGTGTCGATCAGTTTCGGCGGCTCGGCGGCGAGATCAATGACGTACAGCTTGTCGTCGGGGACTGATTTCCAGGCGTCGCCGTCCTGGACGTGGACCACGGAATTGGCGACCAGGCCGAGCTTGCCGTCCGGTGTGATCTGCAGGTTGGTTGGCGGCCCGAGCAGGGAATTCGTGAGCGGCAGGCTGGCACGGATCCTGGGTTTGGCGGGGTCGGAGACATCCACGACAATGACGGCGTCATTGCCTGGAGCGCCGTTGGTCGGGCCATCGGGACCATAGGTAATCTTGTTGTCGAGTCCGATCAGGATATCGTTGGTTCCGGCGATTGCCGAACTGTTGGCGGCAAGGCCAACCAGGCACGTGGCACACAGGGCACTGCGCAAGTTCATGGCGATTTCCCTCCGCCGGTCCATTCTGAAAGCCGGTTGCTCTACCTTACCGTGCGCCGCTTACGGCTGCTAATTATTCACGCGCCGAGACGAAATGTAATCGCCAGAATTCAATACATGGAAGAGCAAGTTCGGCGGGCAGACGCACCTTCAGTTGGCGGTGCAAGCCACCTCCATGTGCGGCGATGATGGCATTGTGCCACTGTTTTGCCCGACGGATCAAGTGGATTTCGTAAAATCCGCATGTCAGCGATTAAGCCATTGATATCGCTGTCGCCGGCTACTGTGCATGGGGTTGTTTTCGATTGTTTTGTTGCGCGGGCCGCCGGGTGTGATCCCGGCCCGCTCTAATGTCCGCCGAGATAGGCCGTGATCAGCCTGGGATCGTGGATCAGATCCTTGGCGGGGCCGGACTGCACGACCTCGCCCGTCTCGAGCACGTAGCCGTAGTCGGCCGTCTCCAGCGCGGCGCGGGCGTTCTGCTCGACCAAGAGGATCGAGACGCCGAGATCGCGCAGCGATGCGATGGTGCGGAAGATCTCGCGCACGATCAGCGGCGCAAGGCCGAGGCTCGGCTCGTCCAGCATCAGCAGTTTCGGCTTGGCCATCAGCGCGCGTCCCAGTGCGAGCATCTGGCGCTCGCCGCCTGAGAGGGTGCCGGCGGCCTGGCGCTGCCGCTCCTTCAGGCGCGGAAAGCGATCATAGACCTCGCCCAGTGTCTTCTGCACGCCGGAGCGGTCGCGCAAGCTGTAGGAGCCGAGCAGGAGATTGTCCGCGACCGACATGTCGGAGAACAGTTCGCGCTTCTCCGGCACCAGGCACAGCCGGCGCTCGACGCGGTCCTCGACCGACATCCTGCCGATGTCGTTGCCTTGGAAGACGAGGCGGCCGCGCGAGGCGAGCAGCCCGATGGCGGCCATCAAGAGCGTGGTCTTGCCGGCGCCGTTCGGGCCGATGACGGTGACGATCTGGCCTTCCTCGATCGACAGCGACACGTTACGAACCGCTTCGACATTGTCGTAGCAGACGGTCACGTCCGTCATGGAAAACATTCCGCTCACGCGACGCCTCCGAGATAGGCCTCTTGAACCCGCTCGTCGCTGCGGATCGCCGCTGGTGCGCCTTCGCAGAGCTTTGAGCCGAAATCGAGCACCACGATGCGGTCGACCAGCGACATCACGAACTCCATGTCGTGCTCGACGATCAGGATGGTCAGGTGATCCGCTCGCAGCGACCTGAGCAGCTCCGCAAGCCGCAGCTTCTCCTGGCGGCGAAGTCCCGCCGCAGGCTCGTCCAGCACCAGCAGCGCCGGGTCGGCGGCCAGCGCACGCGCGATCTCGAGGATGCGCTGGTTGCCGAGCGGCAAATTGCCCGCGAGCTCGAACGGCTTTTCGCCGAGCCCGACGCGTTCGAGCTGCATCAGCGCCTCGTGCCGCGCACTGGCCTCCTCACGCTGGTTGAGGCGGAAGGCGCCGGCGAGCAGGCCGCTGCGGGTGCGGGCGTAGGTGCCGAGCATCACGTTTTCCAGCAGGCTCATGCGCGGCCTCAGCTTCACATGCTGGAAGGTCCGCGCGACACCGGCTTTGGCGATGCGGGATTGTGCATCATGCGTGATGGGGCGCCCCGCAAAGACGATCTCGCCCTTGTTGACCCTGAGCGCGCCGGTCAGGCAGTTGAACATCGTGCTCTTGCCGGCGCCGTTCGGGCCGATGACGGCAAGGATCTCGCCGGACCGTACTTCGAAGCTGACATCGTTGACCGCAACCAGGCCGCCGAACCGGCGCTCGGCGCTATCGACCTTCAGAAGCAGCTCGCCCGGCGTCGGTTGCGCGCGGCGGGGCAGCGGCAGCGCCGGCTGCGGCCGCTCGCGCTTGATCTTCGGCAGGTAGCGCGCAACGAACGGCACGATGCCCTGCCGCGCCCATTGCAGGAACAGGATGAACAATGCGGAGAAGGCGACGATCTCGAGCTGCCCCGAGGCGCCCTTGGCGATCAGCGGCAGATAATCCTGCACGCTGTTCTTGAGCAGGGTGACAACGGCTGCACCGACGACACCGCCGAGCAGGCTGCCGGCGCCGCCGACCATCGACATCATCAGATATTCGATGCCCATGCCGGCATCGAACGGGCCCGGGCTGATGAAGCGGCTCATATGAGCGTAGAGCCACCCCGAGAGCGAGGCCAGGAAGGCTGCGATCACGAAGGTCACGAGCTTGATCTGGAACGCGTTGATGCCGAGGCTCTCGACCAGCGTGTTGCCGCCGCGGAGCGCGCGCATGGCACGGCCGAGCCTGGAGTCCAGCAAATTGTATCCGAGCAGGAGGACCGCGGCGACGATGCCCCAGATCAGGAAATAAATCTGACTGCTTGAGACCAGCGCAAATGGACCGAAGCTGATCGGCGGGATCGACGAGATGCCGTTGAAGCGGCCGAGCCCCTCGACGTTGCCGAACAGGAAGCCGATCGCAAGGCCCCACGCGACGGTCGAGAGCGACAGGAAATGCCCCTGAAGCCGCAAGGTGACGACGCCGAGGATGGCCGCGACAGCGCAGGTCATCGCAACGCCAAAGACGAGGCCGAGCCACGGCGAATACCCGTTCAATGCGGAGACCCAGGCGGTGGCATAGGCCGCGATGCCCACGAAGGCGGCCTGTCCGAACGACACGATGCCGCCGACGCCGGTGAGGAGCGCGAGCCCGATCGCGACCAGCGAATAGATCCCGATATAGTTCATCAGCGTGATGCTGAAGGGGCTGAGGACGAAGGGCGCGAGTGCGAGGCACACCACGGCCGCCATCGCGGTAAGCTGAATATGGAACCGCGTCATTCCTCGATCTCCTCGTCGGAATGCAGCGAGGCGAGGGATCGCCAGATCAGGATCGGGATCAGCAGCGAGAACACGATGACGTCCTTCAGCGCGCTGCTCTCGAAGGACGCAAAGCTTTCGAGGAGGCCGACGCCGACGGCGCCGATCGCCGCACCGGGATAGCTGGTCATGCCGCCGACGATGGCGCCGACGAAGGCCTTGAGGCCGATCAGAAAGCCGGAATCGTAGAACACGGTATTCACAGGCGCGATCAGGATTCCGGAGACGCCCGCCATCAACGACCCCAGCAGATAGGCGATGGTACCGGCGCGGGCGGGCCGGATCCCCATCAGGCGGGAGCCGGTCCGGTTCACGGCGGTGGCGCGCAGCGATTTTCCGACCAGCGTGAAGTCGAAGAAGAGATAGAGGAGGCCAGAGAAGACAAGGGCCGCGATCACGATCAGCATGGTCTGGCCCGAGACCAGCACGCCGGCGAACTCGGTCGAGAGCGACGTCAGCGGTTCGGTCCTGACACCTTCAGGTCCGAAGAACAGCAGCCCCAGGCCGACCAGTGCGAAATGCAGAGCGACGGAGACCGTCAGCAGCAATAGCACCGTTCCGTCTGCGATCGGACGGAACACGATCCGATCCAGCAGCGGGGCGATCGGCGTGATCAGCATCAAGGCAAGCACGAGCCTGACGGCGAGCGGCGGCTCGGCGCGCATCGCCAGCCAGGCGAGGCCAACCACGGCAAGCGGAAGCGCGAGATAGAACAAGAGCGCGCGTGGCAGCAAGCGAAGCTCGCCGGAGCGGACCATCGAGATGATCTCGATCAGCGTCGCAAGGCAGGCCAGGATGACGACCAGCGCTCCCGTGCCCGGAAAGCGCTTCGCATCGAGGGCGGCCAGCGTCAGCGCGGTGAACGCGGCGATGTCGCCAAAGGGAATGAAGATGACCCGCGTCACCGTGAAGATGAGGACGGTCCCGATCGCCACCAGCGCATAGACTGCGCCGGTGGCGATCCCGTCGATCGCAAGGATGACTGCGATGTCGCTCGTCATTGAGACGCCGTTCCTCCGCCCTGACTGTCTGCCGCCTTCAGACTACGGCGCATATTTCCAGGCGCCGCCGCTCAGGCGCACCACGACGAGCGAGCGCTCGTCGACGCCGGTCACTGAGCCCGGCTTGAAGTTATAGACGGCATGCACGCCCGGCAGCTCCTTGGTGCTGAGGATCGCGTCCCGCAGCGCCGTGCGGAACTCCGCGGTTCCAGGCTTCGCGGTCTTGAGCGCGCGCTCGGCGGCGTTGGCGAAAATCAGCCAGGCATCGAAGGAGTAGGCGGAGAAGCCGTCGGTGGTCGGGATGTTATGGGTCTTCTGGTAGACGCTGCGGAAATCCAGCGCGATCTTCTTGGCGAAGTGCTCATCGGGAAGTTGCTCGGCGACGATCACGGGGCCTGCGGAGACCTGGATGCCGTCAGCGGCCTTGCCGCCGACGTTGACGAAGTCCGGATTGACCAGCGCCACCGTGCCGTAAGTGTTGCCCTTGAAGCCGCGGTCGGCGAGGCTGAGGAGAGGCAGCGCGCCTTGCGTCCCCGAGCCGCCGTCCAGCACGGCGTCCGGCCGGGCGGCAAGCACCTTCAGGATCTGTGCAGTGACGGAGGTGTCGGTACGGGCGTATCGCTCGTTGGTCTGGATCTTGATGTCACCGGCGGCTTCGGCTGCCTTGGCGCCGTTGTAGACGAGGTCGCCCCATGCGTCGGAGAAGCCGATATAGCCGATATTCTTTATGCCATCGCGCTTCATGCGGTCGGCGACGATCTTGACGAGCAGGGAGGCCGGCTGCGGCACCGACACCACCCACTGCTCGGGAGTTTCCGGCAGCTTGCCGATCGGCGAGACCGCGATCATCGGCACTTTCAGCTCGCTCGCCACCGCCGCCATCGCGATGGTCGAGGGGGCGGTCGCGGTGCCGATCAGCAGGTCGACCTTCTCTTCTTCCACGAGCTTGCGCGCATTGCGGGTCGCGGCCGACGGGTCGGAGCCGTCGTCGAGCTGGATCAGGCGAATGGTCTCGCCGTTGATGGTCTTCTTGTATTCATAGGCCGCATTGATGCCGCGCCCATAGGGGATTCCGATCGACGATCCGTTGCCGCTGAGCGAGGTGACGAAACCGATGGTGATGTCGGCCTGCGCGGCCGGAGCTGCGAAGACACCGGCGACAAGTGCAAACAGGCTCAGAGTCTTGCGCATTTGCGTTCTCCTCCGTTGATGCTGGATAGGAATGCTTCAAAGCTGCCGTGCGGGGAGCTTGAACGACGAATGAACCGATTGAAAGCATTGCTGTTTGCGCCGAAATCCGGGCGCGACCGAAGTGAGTTTGTCGGCCGGGCGTCAGCTGCCATGATGTTGCTTGCCGCTCGAACAACGGGCCCACCGGCAAATGCGGGCGGGACTTTTCTGGAGCGATGAAAGGTCGTTGCCGCGGCCGCGATCCGCAACCGGCGACGCTGCTGCAACTGCCGGCTGCTTGAGCACGGCGACTGTCCACACGATTGAGTCTCTCAAAATCGGTGCCCTGCAACATCATTGTCATGGCCACCGGTCCCTGACCGGCGAGGAATTACTTAAAGCCTAAAGTATTGCCGGTGGCGCCGTCAACACGTGTCACGGGGCTGTCAGAAAAAAATGTTGCTGCATACAATTTCGTCAGTGTGCGGCGTTTCTTTGCTGCTCGACCGGACAAAAAAGGCCGTGCTCGCCTTGCCGTGACGGCGCGAGCCGCCGGCGCTGCCGCGCGCATTTGACGCGTGAATTAGTTTATGGTTGAAATATATTCATCGGCAGCCGACGACCGATCCTCCGACCACCGCTTGAGGAGAAGGACGATGCGCATCTTCTGGCAGAGCTTCGTTGATGCGAGCGTCAACGCGCCCTACATGGCGCGGCTGTCGGAATACCTCAACAACATCGCTGCATCAGGCACGACGGTTCACGTCGAGGGCATTACGCCGCCGGACCGGGAGTTCGGACGGCTTGCCGAACTGCGCTGCGCCGTCCAGGCGATCGATAACGGCATCGCGGCGGAGGAGGGCGGGTTCGACGCCTTCGTCATGGGGCATTTCCAGGATCCCGGACTCTACGAGCTGCGCTCGGCGCTCGACATTCCCGTGATCGGGACCGGCGAGGCGACGCTGCTCGCGGCCTCGCAGCTCGGTCGGCGGCTCGGCCTTGTGACGCTCGATCCCGTCTTCGAGGTCTGGCACTACGAGCAGGCAGAGCGTTACGGTCTCCGTGATCGGGTGGTCCACGTGACCGGTCTTGGCTGCAAGCCGGAGGATTTCGCCGATGCGTTCGCCGGAGACGCTGCCGCGCAAGCTCGCATGATCGAGGATTTTGTCGCCTGCGCACGTCCGCTGATCGAGCGCGGCGCGGACGTCGTGATCCCGGCCGGCGTCTTGCCAGGCCTTTTGATCGGGAAAGAGCATGGCCTGAAGGTCGGCCACGCGCCGGTGGTCAACTGCGCGGCGGTGGCGCTGAAGAGTGCCGAGATGTGGGTGCAGCTTCGGCAGCTCAACGGCACCGAGCCCAGCCGCGGGCCGAGCTTCAAGCGGGCCAATGCCCAGGCGCGCGCCGATTTCCGCGCGTTGCTCGCGCGTAACAGTCGCTCGTCCTCGAAAACTATTCCTGGAGAATAAGTCATGATGACTCCCGAAAAGATCCTGTACGAGACCGAGGTGACGGCGACCGGAGGACGGGATGGCAAGGCCGCCAGCGCCGACGGTCTTTTGTCGGTGTCGCTGTCCTTGCCGAAATCGATGGGCGGCTCCGGCGGCGAGGGCACAAATCCCGAGCAGCTCTTTGCGGCCGGCTACGCCGCGTGCTTTCTCGGTGCGGTCAAGCTCGTCGCGCGGACGCGGAAGGTTGTGCCCTCTGCCGAGCCTTCCGTGACTGCGAAGGTCGCGATGGGGCCGGTTCCCGTCGGATACGCGCTGGCTGTCGAGCTGAAAGTCAATTTGCCAGGTGTCGAAAAACCGGTGGCCGAAGAGGTCGTCGCCGGCGCGCACGAGCGCTGCCCCTATTCGAACGCAACCCGAGGCAATATTGACGTGAAACTGACGGTGGTCTGAGGATGAACGAGGCGGGCGGTCGGTGACCAATACCTTACGCACACCGTATGATGGCGTCGTGATTGCGGCGCCCGTCACGATTCCCTATGTGCGCTACTCCATCGAAAGCGCGCAGTGGTGGATCGGCCGAGCGCTCAGCGCGCTTGTTGCACAGGCCGGCATCAAGGCCTCCGACATCGACGGCCTGTGCGTTTCCAGCTTCACCATGGGCACCGACAGCGGGGTGGGACTGACGCAGCATTTCGGACTCTGCGTGCGATGGCTGGATACGATTCCGCTCGGTGGCGCCAGCGCCATCGCTGGGTTGCGAAAGGCGGCGCGCGCGGTTCAGGCCCATGACGCTGACATTGTGGCCTGCGTGGCGGGCGACACCAACTATGTCGATTCCTTCCGGCTGACGCTCGAGAACTTCTCGCGCTTCAACCAGGATGCGGTCTATCCTTACGGCGCCGGCGGCGCCAATGCGAGTTTCGCACTGATCGCACGCAACTACATGCGGACCCTCGGCGTCACGCGCGAGGACGTCGGAAGGATCGCCGTCGCCCAGCGCACTAATGCCTTGCGCAACCCGTATGCGTTGATGAAGACGCCGTTGACGCTCGAACAATATCTCGCGGCCCGGCCGATTTCTGATCCGATCCACCTATTCGACTGCGTGATGCCCTGCGCCGGTGCGGAAGCGTTCCTCGTCATGCGCGACGAGACAGCGGCATCGTTGGGCCTGCCGGCCGCACGACTGCTCTCGACGATCGAGCGGCACAATGCCTTCGCCGACGATCCGATGCAGGTGCGCGGCGGCTGGGCGATGGACATCGGCGAGCTCTACGCGATGGCTGGCGTGATGCCTGACGATCTCGATGTCGTGCAGACCTATGACGACTATCCCGTCATAACCATGATGCAGTTCGAGGATCTTGGCTTCTGCAAGAAGGGCGAGGGGGCCGAGTTCGTGCGCCAGCACGACCTCACCATCGATGGTGACTTTCCGCACAATACGTCGGGCGGACAGCTCTCGGTCGGGCAGGCCGGTGCCGCCGGCGCCTATCTCGGTCTCGTCGAGGGACTGCGGCAGGTTCTGGGGAGTGCAGGCCCCACCCAGGTCAGCAATGCGAGCCTCGCCCTGGCCTCGGGGTTCGGTATGATCAACTATGACCGCGGTCTCGCCTCGGGCGCCGCTATCCTTGCAGGGCCTTCACGATGATAGAGCCGATCAAGCCGCCCTCGCGCAAGAATCCGCTGCTGCGGACGCGGCTGCCTGCCTCGCCACCGCGGCCGCGCAGCAGGATCTCGCATGGGTTCACGCGGGCGGCAGCCGAAGGCCGCTTTATGCTGCAATGCTGCGCGGCTTGCGGTTCCTTTGCTTATCCGGCGCGGGAGGCATGTCCGTCTTGCCTGTCGGCCGGCCTTGCATTCGTCGATGCGCCGCGCCGGGGTACGCTGCTTGCCGAGACGACGGCACGCGTGCCGAGCGACGTCTATTTCCGCGAACGGGCGCCGTGGCGGATCGGCCTCGTCAAGATGGATTGCGGTCCGACGATCGTGGCCCATCTCCATGCCGACTGCGCGGAGGGCGCAGCCGTTCGCATGTCGTTGCATCTCGACAAGAGCGGCCAGGCGGTGGCCTTTGCCCATCCCGAGGGGGAGACTCCCAACATGGCAGACGACAAGCAGTGGCGGGAAATGACGGCCGATCCGAAATTCCGGCGCGTGCTGGTCACCAACGGCCGCAGCGTGATCGGCCAGGAAGTCGTCGCCGCCTTGAAGGCCGCAGGCGCCAAGACGGTGTTCGTCGGCGTTGCCGAACCGTGGCGGCCGTTCGCCGGCGAGAAGCTGCTGCGCGGTCAGGACGGGATCGAGATCGTGACGCTTGACGCGGCCGACGAAAAATCTGCCGCTGATCTCGCAGCCGATATTGGCGGCAAGGTCGATATCCTCGTCAACACAACGGAATATGTGCGGCCCGGCGGCCTGCTTGACCGCAGGGGCACGAGCATCGCACGCGACGAGATCGACCAGGCCTATCTCGGCTTCATCAACTTGGCGCAGGCCTTCGGCCCCGCCATGCGGATGCGCGGCGCCGACGGCATCAGTAACAGCGCCGCGTGGGTCAACATCCTGTCGATCTACGCGCTGGCGAACTGGCCTGCCTTTGGCGCTTACTCGGCCTCGCAGGCAGCGTGCCTGTCGCTCTCGCACTGCCTTCGCGCCGAGCTCCGGCCCGGCGGGGTCAGGGTGATGAATCTGTTCACCGGGCCGGTCGACACCGAATGGTTCCAGACCGTACCGCCGCCGAAGGTCGCGCCGCGCGCGATCGCGCAGGCAATCGTGTCGGGGCTGAAAGGCGGGCTCGAGGAGATGTATGTCGGAGATGTCGCCGAAGAGATCCGGCAACGTCTGGCGGCCAATCCGAAAGCGCTCGAGCGCGAGCTCGACAGGTGACATCGGGATTTCAACCAAGCCGGAGGACGTGACGATGCAAAGCAACAATCTCCTGGAGCTGGCGAGTGCGATTTCTTCCGGCGCGGTGCGCGTCGTCGATCTGACCTTCACACTCAGTCCGGATTTTCCGGTCATCGTGCTGCCGCCGGAGTTCGGCCAGGCAGCGCCGGTCCGCATCCAGGAAATCTCGCGATACGATGGTCGTGGCCCGGCCTGGTACTGGAACAATGTCACGTTCGGCGAACATACCGGCACGCATTTCGACGCGCCGATTCACTGGTTCACCGGCAAGAACCTGCCGAACAATGCCGTCGACACCATGCCGGCCAAGGACATGATCGCGCCGGCCTGTGTCATCGACTGCTCCGCGCAGGCGGCTCAGGATCCCGATTTCCTGCTGACGGTCCCGCTCGTCGAAGCCTGGGAAGCCAAGCATGGACGAATCCCGGAGCGGAACTGGGTGCTGCTGCGGACCGACTGGTCGAAGAAGGGTTGGCGCGACTACGCCAATCTCGGGGATGACGGCGCACACACGCCGGGCCCCAACCCGGCCGTCATGAAGTGGCTGGTGGAGGAGCGTGGCGTCATCGGGTTTGGCACCGAGACCATCGGCACGGATGCGGGGCAGGCCGGGCATTTCGAGCCGCCTTATCCGGCGCATCACTTTCTGCACGGCGCGGGCCGCTACGGCCTGCAATGCCTGTGCAATCTGGATCAGCTTCCGGCCACCGGCGCCATCATCGTGGCCTCGCCGCTGAAGATCCAGAACGGCTCCGGCAGTCCGCTTCGCGTCATCGCGCTGGTATCGTCAATCTGAACCCAATCCATGGCGCTTGCCAATCAGAACAAGAAACTCCCACGAAAGACAGGTGCCATGAACTTGATCAAGAGCTTGCTGGCCTCGACCGCATTGCTTCTTGCCGTCCCGCAACTTGCGCACGCCGAGATCCTCGTCGGATTCGTCACCGGCCTCAGCGGACCGGTGTCGTCGATCGGAATTCCGAACGCGAAGGGGATCGCGGCGGGCCAGACCTATATCGGCGAGGTCGGCGGCGAGAAGATCCGGGTCATCCAGCTTGATGACGGTTCCGATCCGACCGCGTCGGCGCGCAACGCACGCAAGCTCGTCGAGCAGGAGAAGGTCGATGTGCTCATCGGCACGTCCGGCGCACCCCAGACGCTCGCGATGGCGACTGCGGCCATCGAGATGAAGATTCCGATGATCGCGGTGTCTCCGATCGCGCCGGTGCCGGCCGGTGATGGCGGCCCCTGGGTCGTCCAGACGCCGCAACCAACGCCGCTTCTCGTACAAGGCATCGTCGACCACATGAAGGCACGGGGCCTGAAGACCGTCGCATTCATTGGTTTCTCCGATGCGTTCGGCGATCTCATGTACAATTCGCTCGATCAAAGTGCGAAGACCGCCGATATCAAGGTCATTGCCAACGAACGCTACGCCAGATCAGACTCCTCGGTCACGGCCCAGGTGCTGCGCGCTCTCGCTGCACGTCCCGACGCCATCATGCTCGGCGGCACCGGGACGCCCGGCGCGTTGCCGGTCCTCGCCTTGTCCGAGCGCGGATATAAGGGGCCGCTCTACGGCAATCACGGGCTGATCAGCGCCGATTTCCTCCGTCTTGCCGGCAAGGCCGCCAACGGCATCATCTGCCCGACCGGACCTGTGACCGCGGCGGAGCAGCTTCCGGCCAGCAATCCGATCCAGAAGGTTGCCCTGGATTTCCGTGCGGCCTTTGAGAAGGCGAACGGCGAGGCACCGACGGATTCGTTCTCGTCCTATTCCTTCGACGGCTGGCTGGTCTTCGCCGATGCGGGCAAGCGCGCGATGGCGACCGGCGCCAAGCCCGGGTCGCCGGAATTCCGTACCGCGCTTCGTCAGGCGCTGTTCGCGACCAAGGAGGTCGTGGGAACGCAGGGCGTCTACACCTATACGCCGGCGGATCGGCATGGCGTCGACGATCGCTCACGCATCATGGTCCAGATCGAGGACGGCAAATACAAGCTGTTGCCCTGAGGCGGGAGCATGATCGTAACGGAGAACGAGGCGCCGGCGAATATCAGCAAAGCGATCGGCGGGGAGAACGTGACGCCGGCCTGGGCGCGCGCGGTGACGTCGTTTCCGCCGTCGGACCGGATTCTTTCCACCTTCCTCACGCGGCAGGCGGAACGCTACGGTGAGCGGATATTGCTGGTTGCGGGTGAGGCACGCTGGACCTTTGCGCAGACCGCGGCGATCGCGGCCGCGTCGGCCCAGGCGCTCATCGACGCGGGGATCAAGCCGGGCGATCGGGTCGCGCTGATGTGCTCGAACCGTCCGGAGTTCTTGCAGGTCTACCTCGGCTGTGCGTGGCTCGGCGCCATCGCGGTCCCGATCAATACCGCGCTCCGCGGCTTCCAGCTCTCCCACATCTTTCGCAACTCGCGTCCCGCGCTCCTTGTCGTCGAGGCCCAGTTCGCTAGCGCGATCGAGAGTGTCGAGGCGGGTGTCGAGCTGCCGCCTCGGACCTGGATCATCGGAGCTGCTGCCGGGGCCAGCGATGCCAGGCTTTCCGCGGTACCGTTGCCGGCGCTGGGAGCCGCGGCCCCGGCAGGTGCCGTGCGTCCGGGCGACACCGTTGCGATTCTCTATACGTCGGGCACGACGGGGCCTGCAAAGGGTGTGTGTTGTCCGCAGGCACAACTGTTCTGGTGGGGCATCTATTCGGCGCGGGCGCTCGGAATCCGCGAGGGCGATGTGCTGTTCACGACGCTGCCGCTGTTCCACACCAACGCGCTGAATGCGTTCTATCAGGCGCTGCTGAACGGATGCACCTACGTGCTCGAGTCGAAATTCTCCGCTTCCGGCTTCTGGGCTGCCGCGCGGCGGCACGATGCGACGGTCGGCTATCTGCTCGGCGCGATGGCGTCAATGCTTCTGGCGCAGCCGCAGAGCGCGGAGGATTCGACGCATCGCCTTCGCGTTGCGCTTGGCGGCGGCGTGCCGCCGCAGATCCACGGTCCGTTCCGCGAACGCTTTGGCGTGCCGTTGGTCGACGGCTATGGGTCGACCGAGACGAACTTCGTATTTGCAGGCGCGATCCCGTCCGATCGTCCGGGGACGATGGGCTATCTGGCCGACGGCATCGAGGCGCGGATCGTCGACGAGAATGATACAGCGCTTCCTGATGGAGAGGCCGGCGAGCTCGTGCTTCGCGCCGGAGAGCCCTTTGCTTTCGCCACCGGCTATTTCGGCTTGCCGGAGAAGACGGTCGATGCCTGGCGAAATCTGTGGTTTCACTCGGGCGATCGTGTGGTTCGAGATCCTGGCGGACACTATCGCTTCATCGACCGCATGAAGGATTCGATCCGCAGGCGCGGCGAGAACGTGTCCTCGTGGGAGGTCGAGCAGACCATCCAGTCCCACCGCGCGGTCGCCGCCTGCGCGATCTACCCGCTGCCGTCGGAGTTGGGCGAGGACGAGGTTGCGGCGGCGATCCTGCTGGAGCCGGGCCAATCGCTCGACCCGGTCGACATCGTCAGGCATTGCGAAGGACAGATCGCTTATTTCGCTATCCCGCGTTACGTGCGCATTTTGAGCCAGATGCCGCTGACGGAGAACGGCAAGATCAAGAAGGGCGTGCTGCGCGACGCGGGCGTCACTGCGGATACATGGGATCGCGAAGCGGCCGGAGTGAAAGTGCGACGCTGACAGTTGCGCCCGCTCAAGGTTTTTGCAGAGCGTCCCTCACAGCGCCCTTGAGCTCGTCGAGCTCGCCGATCAAGCCGTCGAACCGGTCCGCGGGGAAATCCGCCAGCAGCTCAGCGAGCCACGCGCCGTGGCTCTTAGCCATTCGCCTGAAGGTCTTGCGGCCTTCGACCGTCATGCAGACAATCTGCACGCGGCGGTCGAGGTTCGACGGCGTGCGGGTGATGTATCCATCCGCGACCAGGCGGTCCACGATCGGCGTGAGGTTCCCGGCCGAGACCATCAGACGCTTGGGCAGCTCTCCCAGCACAAGCCCGCTCGGCTCGCGGTCGAGCTGAGCCAGAACATCGAAGCGGGGCATCGTGAAATCGAACTCATCGCGAAACCGGCGCCGCAGCTCGCCTTCGATCAGGGTCGTACAGGCGAGCAGCCGGAGCCAAACTCGCGTTTGAGCCCTGTACTCGGCCTCCTGATCCACCCCATTCCTGGCTGAAACAGGCGTCGGCTCTTTCGCGAATGCCAATCGAATCTCCCGGGCTTCGTGGCTTGTTGAAAGCTGGCGCAGCTCTCATGGGTCGCTAGCAAGATAGTTCGTGCCAAAAGTAAATTCAAGGCTTAGCCCGGGCGTCTCGGAACCGGCGCTGCTCTGTATCCAATTGGCACTGTATCTCAAGGTCGACACTGCGGAGCCGAACCCGTCGCCCGAGCTCTTTGCAGAACCCACCTTGACAAGGCATGCACCGACAAAATATTTTAGGCTTAAACTAATTGAGGTGAAGGTTCACCACATGGCGTGACCCCGCGAAAGCTAGGGGATCATGCGCATAGTCTGTATCGGCGGCGGCCCGGCCGGCTGCTCAGTGAGCGGAGGAGGGATCAGATGAGCTCCGTGGCAAAGGTGATCCGGCGCGAATGGCTTGACTGGCCGTTTTTCGAGCCGCGTCATCATGCGATTGGCGATGTACTCGACCGCTTCGTGCAGTCGGGGGCCCTCGACAAGATCGATCACAGCGACATCGATGGCGCCTGCCGCAGGCTCGTGCGCGCGATGGGTGAGGCCGGGCTGCTCGATTGCGCGGTCGCGGCTCCCGATGGCGATGCGGCGACGATCGATTCTCGCTCGATCTGCCTGTCGCGCGAGTCGCTTGCCTATGCCGATGGCCTCGCCGATTTCGCCTTCGCCATGCAGGGGCTCGGTTCAGGCGCGATTGCGCTCGGCGGTGCTGCGGAGCTGCGCAAGGCCGTACTGCCAAAGGTCCGCTCCGGCGAATGGCTTGCGGCCTTCGCGCTGTCCGAGAAGGAGGCGGGGTCGGACGTCGCGGCGATGTCCTGCACCGCGCGCGCCGACGGCAACGACTATGTCATCGACGGCGAGAAGACCTGGATCTCCAACGGCGGCATTGCCGACGTCTACACGCTGTTTGCGCGAACCGGCGAGGCGCCGGGCGCCCGCGGCATTTCGGCTTTTGTCGTCTTTCCCGATGATCCCGGCTTCGGCATCGCCGAGCGCATCGACGTCATCGCGCCGCATCCGTTGGCCACGTTGCGCTTTACCAATTGCCGGATCCCGGCGAGCCGCCGCCTTGGCACGCCGGGCAGCGGGTTCAAGCTCGCGATGCAAACGCTGGATATTTTCCGCGCGTCGGTCGCGGCCGCAGCCCTGGGCTTCGCCCGGCGCGCGCTTGACGAAGCGCTGTCGCACGCGCGCAACCGGCACATGTTCGGCGCGACGCTGGGAGATCTGCAACTGACCCAGGCCGCGCTCGGCGACATGGCGACCGACACCGATGCTGCCGCACTCCTGACCTACCGCGCGGCCTGGCGCCGCGATGTCCAGAAGCTTTCGACGACGCGCGAAGCCGCAATGGCAAAGCTGACCGCAACCGAGACCGCGCAGCGCGTCATCGACCGCGCCGTCCAGATGTTCGGCGGTCGCGGTGTGCGCAAGGGCGAGATCGTCGAAAGCCTCTATCGCGAAATCCGCGCGCTACGCATCTACGAGGGCGCGACCGAGGTCCAGAAGCTGATTGTCGCGCGCGACCTCTTGAAGCCGCGCTGAGAGAATTGAGAATTCCGCATGAGCACGATGAGAAAGCCGGAAGCCGGCGCGACCAGCGGTTTGCAGATGCTTCAGCCCGGCGGCTGGCCGCAGCCGAAAGGCTATTCTAACGGTATGATGGCCGAGGGACGCCTTGTCGTGACGGGGGGTGTCGTCGGTTGGGACGTTGCGTGCCGATTTGCCGACGGGTTTGTCGCGCAGGTCCGGCTGGTACTCGAAAACATTGTCGCGATCCTGGCAGAGGGCGGCGCAGAGCCCCAACATCTCGTGCGCCTGACCTGGTATGTCGTGGACATGGACGAATACGTGTCCAATCTCAAGGCGCTCGGCAAAGTCTATCGCGAGGTCATCGGCACCCACTACCCGAGCATGGCGCTCGTGCAGGTCGTGCGCCTTGTCGAGCCCTCCGCGCGCCTCGAGATCGAAGCGACGGCCGTCGTGCCGCGCTGAAGAGCGCGCCTCCTCGGTGCGCGCGAATTCGCGATTTGGATTGGCTTACGGCTTCCGTTAGAATTATTGCCCGTCGCAGCTCCCGCCGGAAGGCGACGGTTCGCGAAATCAAGCATTCGTAGCTCGGCGAGCGATCGAGTTGATCGCCGCCGTCCAGGCATCGCGATACGCATCGAGGCCCGCGATCGAAGCTGCAGGGACGGGCGCCGGCGCCGTAATGGGATAGCCTGGCGGCCAGTGCGCCAGCATTGCGGCGCCGCGCGCCGTGCCCACCACGTCCTCCGCCGCAAAGACGCGCTGCTTCGGCCGCAATGCCCCGAGCGTCTGACAGAAGGCGAGATTGCCGGCGAAGGTCCCTTCGATGATCAGATCGCCGCTGGTCGCTCCCATGCGCGTCAGCATGAGATCGCCAACCAGGGCGCAATACAGCGTCGCCAGTGCGGTCTGATCGTGCGCCGCAACCTCGCCGCGAATTATGCCCTTGGTCGCCGCATAAGGTCCGCCCTGGCCGGAGAAGCAGGGCAGTGCCATCGCGCCGGAGCCAATGACGCGCTCAACCGCGTCGAGATCCGGATTGCCGCCGCCGCCCGCGATGACGGCGAATTCGCGTCCTCCCATGAAACGCCCGCAGGCGATGGGACGGCCGAGCGCGTCGACGTTGGCGAGCGTGTCGTCGCGAGGATCGAGCTGATCGAGCGAAAGGCCCACACACATCAGGATCACCCAGGTGCCGGTCGACAACACGGTGAACGGTGCCTGGCGCGAGATGAGGTAGGGCAGAAGTGAAGCGTTGGAATCGTGGATACCGCAAAAGACTTGCGTTTCAGGCGCGAGCCCGGTTAGGGCAGCGATGTCCGGCTGAATCGGACCGAGCGGGTCGAAGGCGCGGCGCAGCGGCGGCAGCAAGTGGTGGACGCCAAGAGCTTTGACGAGGCTCGAGACCTGTCCCTGCCGCGGCGCCCAGAGATCCGTATGGGCGCCGAGCGAGGTGACTTCCGAGGCCGCGACGCCGGTCAGGCGCCAAGCCCAATATTGCGGATAGCCAACGAAATACCTTGCTTTGGCGAAAAGATCCGGACGGCGCCACTTCTGATAGGCGAGCTGCCGGCCGAGATTGAGGCCGGCCGGTACTTTCGGCGACAGGCTCTCCGAAAAGGGCGGCCGCAGCCTAGCATAATCGGATTCGATCACTTCTACGCCCGCGAATTCGTAGTCCATGACGGGAGCAGCGAGCTTGCTCTCACCGATCAAAGCGCCGGCTGCGCCATGCGCGGTCGGAACGATCGCGCTGATCTGATGCGTGAGTGCGGCCTCACGAAGCGCGTCGAGGAAGAAGTTCCAAGCGCTCTCAACATCTTCATGCGGATAGGGCGGGCCCGGCAGGACGCGGTTGGGCGCCGACTTTTCCCAGAGAAGCCGGCCGTCGTCGAACAAGGCAAGCTTTACGTTGGTCTTGCCGATGTCAAAAACTGCGACCGTCTGGCTCATCGTGAAGCTCAAGGCACATGGAACATCTCGGCAAGCAACGTCGCCATCGCGTTATAGCCGGCTTGTCGCGGCAATGACAACGAAGGCCAAGAGTGTGTCGCCCGGCCGCGTTCGACGGCCGGGCGACGAGCCCAAATCAGAAGTCGAAATCCTTGATGTTCTGTTTCGTGAAGATGAAGGGCGCCCCAAGCAGAATTTCGCTGCCGTTGACGACGTTCAGCTTGCCGAGCTTGCCGGCTTCGACCGAGGTCGCGCCGGGTTTCAGCTTGCCGTCGACCACAGCGCGCATCACGTAGGTTGCCGCATAGCCAAGATCGACCGGGTTCCACAGCACGACGGACTTGACGCAGTCGGCGTTGACATAGGGCTTCATCGCGTTGGGCGTGGCGAGGCCGACCACCGCGACCTTGCCGCATAGCTTAGCTTTGGTCACGGCTTCCGCCGAAGCGGGCGTCGCGACCGAGGTCATGCCGAAAAGACCGGAGAGCTTGTCGCCATGCTTGTTGATCAGCGTCGTCGCCTGGTTGAAGGAGAGATTGTTGTCCTCCTGCGCTTCGACCGTTTCGAGCCATTTCAGCTTGGGATGGCACTTCTGCGCGTAGGCCCACATTTCGGCGATCCAGCGCGCCTGATTTGGAGTCGTGAAGGTCGAGGTGACGATCGCGAAGCTCTTGTCCTCGCCGGCCTCGTTGGCCATCGAGTCGATCATCGCCTTGGCGATGCCGTTGAACTCGGCCTGGTTGACGAACCATTCGCGCGCATTCGGTGTCGAGTTGGCGTCATAGCCGACGACATGAATACCCTTCGAGAGTGCTTTCTTCAGAACCGGCGCGATCGCTACCGGATCGTTGGCTGCGAAGAGAATGCCGTCGACGCCGCTGGTGATGTAATTGTCGATGAACTTGATCTGCTCGTCGATCTTGGCTTCGGTCGGGCCGTCGGTCTTCGCTGCGACGTTGCCGAGCGCCTTGGCGGCGTCCTGCATGCCTTTCGTGGTCGCATTGAAATATCCGATGCCGATCAGCTTCGGCACGTCGACCAGCGAGATCGGCTTGCCGGCCTTGTCGGGCGCATTGGTGGGTTGGCCACCATCGTAAGGTTTGGCCGCAGGCGCGGCGCTGGCCTCGCCAGCCGAACAGGCAAGCGGATTGACCGGTAGATCGTCCGCGCCGTCCCATCTCTTCTCCGCCGCATAGGCCGTACCGGCCAGCAGCGTCGCGCTCATCAGCGCTATGGCTAATCCGAGTTTCATGCTCTTCCTCCCACGTTGCAGCCGCTTTGTGCGGCCTTAAGAAACAGAACGTCAGACGCCGCGGCGTCGCTGGAGCAAGCTCGCGACAAGTGTCGACAGGATCAGCACCGTGCCGATCACGACAATCGTAGCATCGCCCTTGACGCCGGTTAGCGCGAGCCCATTTTTCAGAAGCTGGATCATTGCGAGGCCGACGACGGTGCCCCAGATCGTGCCGACGCCACCGAATATGCTGGTGCCTCCGAGCACCACCGTCGCGATCACGTCGAGCTCATAGCCAATACCCATGTCGGAGCGCGTCGTCGTCACGCGCGAGACGAGGACGACGGCTGAGAGTCCCGCCATCAAGCCGGACAAAGTGTAGATGATTAGCTTGGCGCGATCGACCGGCAAGCCGGAAAAGCGAGCGGCGGTTTCATTGTTGCCGATCGCATAGAGTGTGCGGCCGAAAGTCGTGCGGTCGAGCGCAATCCCGGCGACGACGATCGCGATCAACAGCAGCCAGAGCTGCGCCGGCACGCCGAAGAGATCGGACTGGCCGATGAAATAGAACCATTCCGGATACCCGCGCACCGAGCGAGCCTGGCTTATGCCCTCGGCAAGGCCGCGATAGAGCGCGAGCGTCGCGATTGTCATGATCAACGGCGGCACTCTGAGCCTGGTGATACCAAGGCCGTTGAAGAAGCCGGCGGTAGCGCCGACGACGAGCGTGAAGGCGATTGCCAGGGGCAATGGAAAACCGAAGGTCTTCCATGAATAGCCAAGCAAGATAGCGCAGAGCCCGACGATCGAGCCGACCGAAAGATCGATGCCGCCGGTGATGATGATGAAGGTCATAGGCAGGGCGATGAGCCCGACTTCGGTCGTCAGCCGGCCCTGATTGAGCAGATTGTCGAGCGTCAGAAAGCGATTGTTCAGGGCGCCGAGAATGATCAGCGCGACGAAGAGGATCAGCGCCAGCATGGTCTCATGTCGCAGGAGCCACCAGGGGGCGACGCGCTTCGCGATCTGGGGAAGGGGGATTTCGCTCATCGCGCTCATGCTCTGGCCATGCGCCGGCGCCGCAAGATATCGGCGATGACGGTTATAAGAATGAGCACGCCCTGCACTGCGCGGATCCAGTACGGCGAGACGTCGGTGAACACCAGCGCGCTGGCGATCTCGGCGATCAGAATCGCGGCGAGAGTAGAGCCGATCACAGTGCCGACGCCGCCGAGAATGCTGACGCCGCCGACGACCGACGCAGTGATGATCGTCAATTCGAGATTCGGCGGCACGGTCGATTGTATGACGCGGAGTTGCGTCGCATAGAGCAGGGCCGCGACGCCGGCGAAGAAGCCGTGCAGCGCGAAAACCATCACCGTGGCCCGCGGCGGCGAGATACCACAGAGACGCGCCGCCTCCGCGTTGCCGCCTACTGCGTAGATCGCACGGCCCGGCGCCGAATAGCGCATCCACCAGGCGGCTAGGATCGTCGCGACGATCATGAGAAACACCGGCATCGGCACGGCGTCGAAAAGCTCGATGTTGGCGAGATGGAAGCTGTCGGGCAGATCGGTGATCCACTTGCCGCCAGTGACGCCGATCAGCCCGCCTTTGAGGATGGAGAGCATGCCGAGCGTCACGACGATGGCTGGAATGCGCAGATACGCGATGATGGCGCCCTGAAAGGCCATCACGAGGATGCCGACGACGAGCGGCGCCAGCCAGGTGATGATGATCGGCGCGCCTTCCACCGCCAAAGTGCCGCTGACGGTCGCCAGGACGCCGATCAGCGAGCCGACGGAAATGTCGATGTTGCCGGAGATGATCACCATCGACATACCGACCGCGGCGACCGCGATATAGGCGTTGCCGAGCAGAACGTCCGAAAGATTGCGCATCGCCAGAAAGCGCGGATTGTAAAGGCCGACGATGATCGCGAGGCCGATCACTGCGATGGCCAGCAAGGCCTCCTGCGAGGCCAGCGCCTTGAGTAGCCGCCGTGGGCTGGCTTCGGCGTGGATTAATGTCGTCGCGGTCATGCCACTTTCTCCGCGCTCTTGTGGCTGCCCATCATCGCCGCGCCGACCGTTTCCTGCGTTGCGTCTTCGCGCAAGAACTCCGCGACGATACGACCTTCACGCATGACGAGCACGCGGTCGCTCATCCCGAGCACTTCGGGCAACTCGCTCGAAATCATCAGGATCGCGAGCCCCTGTGCCGCGAGCTCGCCCATCAGGCGATGGATCTCCGCCTTAGCCCCGACATCGATGCCGCGTGTAGGCTCGTCAAGAATTAGCAGCTTCGGCTTATTGGCGAGCCATTTTCCGAGCACGATCT
Source organism: Bradyrhizobium sp. S3.12.5 (assembly GCF_040548225.1). NCBI lineage: Bacteria > Pseudomonadati > Pseudomonadota > Alphaproteobacteria > Hyphomicrobiales > Nitrobacteraceae > Bradyrhizobium > Bradyrhizobium sp. S3.12.5. The sequence continues at coordinate 237,787 of NZ_JBEPRF010000008.1, read as the reverse complement.
TCTGCTGATTACCGCCAGAGAGCTTGCCCGCAATCTGCTCGAGCGAGCTCGTCTTGACCGCAAAGCACTTGACGCCGTCGCTGGCCATCTTGCGCTCAGCGGCGCGATCGATAAAGCCGCCGAATGCGACCTTGCCTAGCGCGGCGAGGCTGAAGTTCTCGCGCACCGTCATCGGCCTCACCAGCCCCTGCGTGCCGCGGTCTTCCGGCACATAAGCGATGCCGAGCGTGCGGGCCTGCGCGGGGGAACGGATGTAGACTGCCTGGCCGCGGATTTTGATTTCGCCACCTTCGGCAGGCGTCACACCGAAGATCGTCTGCGCCAGCTCGCTTCGGCCCGAGCCAACAAGGCCGGCAAGGCCGACGATTTCGCCGGCGCGCACGGTAAGGCTGATCCTTTTGGTGAGCGGCCGCCGCTCGAGATCTTTGACCTCCAGCACCGGTCCGCCGATCGGAAGCGTGATCTTCGGAAACAGGCTTTCGATCTTGCGGCCAACCATCAATTGCACGAGTTCGGCTGCCGCCGTGTCAGCGACGCGCTTGGTGGCGATATGCGCCCCGTCACGCAGCACGGTGACACGATCGGCGATCGCGAAAATCTCGTCGAGCCGGTGGCTGATATAGATCACCGCGACGCCGCGCGCCTTCAGCTTGCGCACAATATCGAAGAGCCGGGTGACGTCGTATTCGGTCAGGGCCGCGGTCGGCTCGTCCATGATCAAGATGCGGGCATCTTGCGACAGAGCGCGCAGGATTTCGACGCGCTGGCGATTGCCGACGCTGAGCGAGCCGACGACGCGGTCGGCGTGCAGGTCGTGAATCTCCAGTGCAGCGAGCAGATGTCTCGTCTTTTCGCGCATTGCGCGCCAGTCGAGCCGGCCGAGCCCCGCACGCGGCGCATGGCCCATGAAAACGTTTTCGGCGACGCTGAGCTCAGGAAACAGCAGCAGCTCTTGATAGATCGTCGCAATGCCAGCGCGCCTGGCGTCGTCCGGCCGCGCGAGATTGACTGGCTTGCCGTCGACGATCACTTCGCCGCGGTCGGGCGGAAACACGCCGGAGACAATCTTGATCAAGGTCGATTTGCCGGCGCCGTTCTCGCCAAGCAAGGCGTGGACCTCGCCCTTTGCGACGTTGAACGAGACGCCCGAAAGCGCGTTCACACCCGGAAAGGACTTCTCGATGTTGTACACCGAAAGGCGAGGCGGCGCGGCGGTTTCGCGAAGGGCTTGATCGTTCGCCATCGCTTCAAGCCGCCGCGATAGCGTCGGCGCCGGTCGCGACGACGACATGAATGCCCTGTTCGCGCAACATGTCGAGCGCGGCGCCCGGTGCGTCGGCGTCGGTGATCAGCGTGTGGATGCGCGACAGCGGGCAAACGACAAGGCTGCCGCGCTGGTTGAATTTTGAGGAATCGGCGAGGACGGTCAACTTGTTGGCGCGCTTCAACAGCTTGGACTCGGCACGAGCGAGCAGGGGATCGCCCTCGATGACGCCGAGCGGCCCGATCGAGATCGCGCTCATGAACATGCGCGTAGCTGAATAATGCTGGATTGCGTCCTCCTCGAAGGGCGAGACGATCATGCCCTGCTCGCGATAGACCTCGCCGCCCGGCAGAGCGACGCGGCATTTCGATTTGTGGATCAGCACTTCGGCGAGCGGATAAGAATTGGTCAGCACTTTCAGGTGCCGCTCGCGCAGATATTCACCCATTTGGTAGGTGGTCGTGCCGCCATTGATGATGATCGTCTCGCCGTCGGCGCAGAGCGCGACGGCCGCCTTGGCGATCGCCCGCTTGGCATCGATGTTGAGCGTCTGGCTGACATCGAAAGAGCGGGTCGCAAGGGAGAGGACGTCGCCCTGCGCATTGGTTGCGTCGGACAATGTCTCAAGCCCGCCATGCACCCTGATCGCGACGCCCTGCTCGGCGAGACTGGCGAAGTCCCGCCGGATGGATGCTTCGGAGGCGCCCGTCGCGCGGCAGGCATCGGCGATGCGCACTAGCGACCGCTCTCGCAAGAGCGCCTTGATGACCTGCCAGCGTTCTCGCTCGTGCACGTCGATCTTCCTCCCCTTGCCCGTAAATTGGTCATGCTCCCGAGGACGGGTCAACTCCAAACTTTCAAGATCGATCATTATCGCGCTGCATCAATCATGTTGCATCGCGATGACGGGCATCCATGATTGACCGTGATCGAATGTCGGACATAAGCTGGCTTCAAACGAAGCACAGGAGAACGTCCAATGAGCGAGGCTGCGGGCATGCCGTTGCCCAATCTATGGGACGACGCCGTCGCCGCCGGGCTCGATGAGCCGGGCCAGTTGCTGTATCGCTCGAATTTGCTCGGGGTCGATCTGCGCATCACCAATTTCGGCGGCGGCAACACGTCGGCCAAGGTCGATGCGCGGGATCCGCTGACCCGCGCGAACGTTCGCGTCCTTTGGGTCAAGGGCTCGGGCGGCGACCTCGGCTCGATGAAGCGCGACGGCTTCGCGACGTTGTACCTCGACAAGCTCGAGAGCCTGAAAGGTCTCTATCGGGGTCTCGCCGAAGAGGACGAGATGGTCGCTTTGTTCAATCACTGCACCTTCGATCTCAATCCGCGCGCGACCTCGATCGATACGCCCTTGCACGCCTTCGTGCCGCATCGCCATGTCGATCACGTCCATGCGGACGCGGTGATCGCCGTCGCCGCCTCGGCCGATGCTGAGCGGCTGACCAGAGAGGTTTTCGGCGGGAAGCTCGGTTTCTTGCCGTGGCAGCGGCCGGGCTTCGATCTCGGCTTGAAACTCGGCGAGATGGCCTCGCGACATCCAGAGTATGTCGGCGTGATCCTCGGCGGCCACGGGCTCTTTACGTGGGCCGAGACGTCGAAAGCCTGCTACGAGACGACCTTGCGTATCATTCAGCAGGCCGCCGACTGGCTTGCGGCGCATGAGCAGAAGCCTTCCTTCGGGGGCACCAAGGTCGAAACGGCCGCGCCGGAAAAGCGCTGCGACGTCGCGGCCATACTGATGCCGCTGATCCGCGGCAAGATTTCCGCCGACGAGCGCAAGATCGGTCATTTCACCGACGCGCCGGAAGTGCTGGAATTCGTCAACTCCAATTCGCTGACGAAGCTGGCGCCGCTCGGCACGTCGTGCCCGGATCACTTTCTGCGCACCAAGATCAGGCCGCTGGTTCTCCCTTACGATCCGGGCCGCGACAACCTCGACGAGGTGATCGCCGGTCTCGACGATCTGCTCGCCGCCTACAGGCGCGATTACGCCGCCTATTACGAGCGCTGCAAACATCCGGATTCGCCGGCTATGCGCGATCCCAACGCGGTCGTCTATCTTGCGCCGGGGATCGGCATGTTCACCTTCGCCAAGGACAAGGCTACGGCCCGCATCGCCGGCGAGTTCTATGTCAACGCGATCAACGTCATGCGCGGTGCCTCGGGTGTCAGCGCCTATGTCGGCCTTGCCGAACAAGAGGCCTTCAACATCGAATATTGGCTGCTTGAAGAAGCCAAGCTCCAGCGTTTGCCCAAGCCGAAGCCGCTGGCCGGACGGATCGCCTACGTAACGGGTGGCGCCGGCGGCATTGGCGGGGCAACCGCGCAGCGGTTGCTCGACGAAGGCGCCTGCGTCGTCGTCGCCGATATCGACGAGGAGGCGTTGAAAGAGCGCGTCGCGGCGATCGCGAAACGCTATGGCCGCGACGCGGCGGTCGGCGTGAAGCTTGACGTGACCGACGAGGCGGCGGTGATCGCCTCGTTCGAAGAGACCGCGCTCGCCTTTGGCGGCGTCGACATCGTCGTCTCGAATGCCGGCATTGCGTCGGCGTCGCCGGTCGAGGACACAAGTCTTGCACTTTGGCAGAAGAACATGGACATTCTCGCGACGGGCTATTTCCTTGTGTCGCGCGAGGCGTTCCGGCTGCTGCAGCGCCAGAAGACCGGCGGTACTATCATCTTCGTTGCCTCGAAAAATGGCCTCGCCGCTTCGGCGGGCGCTTCGGCCTATTGCGCTGCCAAGGCGTCCGAGATCCATCTCGCCCGCTGCCTGGCGCTGGAGGGCGCGGCGCACGGCATCCGCGTCAACACGGTCAATCCCGACGCGGTATTGCGCGGCTCAAAAATTTGGGAAGGCGAGTGGCGCCAACAACGCGCGGCGTCCAACAAGGTCGGGGAAGACCAGCTCGAAGAAGTCTACCGCCAACGCTCGATGTTGAAATTGTCGGTCTTCCCCGCGGACATTGCCGAGGGCATCTACTTTTTCGCTTCCGATCTTTCGGCCAAATCGACCGGCAACATCCTCAATATCGATGCCGGCAATGCCCAGGCGTTCACGCGATGAGCGCGCCATTCTCGATCAGCGCCGATTTCATTGCCGACCACAACGCGCGGCTCGACGGCGCGACGACGGAGGACTATCACGCGCTTGAACGCACGCTGGCGCGGCGCGGGATCGATGCCGAAGCGCTGGTCCGGAAGGTGACGGGCTTCGGCGTTGCCATTCCGACCTGGGGCGTCGGTACCGGGGGCACGCGCTTCGCCCGCTTTCCGGGCCCGGGCGAACCGCGCAACGTCTTCGAGAAGATCGATGATTGCGCCGTCATCCATCAATTGGCGCGGGCGACGCCGGCCGTTTCGCCGCATCTTCCGTGGGACAAGGTCGATGACAATGCGGCGTTGCGCGAAAAAGCTGCGGCGCATGGCCTTGCCTTCGACGCGGTCAACTCCAACACGTTCCAGGATCAGCCCGGGCAAGCGCTCTCTTACAAGTTCGGTTCGTTGTCGCATACGGACAAGGCGGTGCGCGACCAGGCCGTTGCGCACAACATCGAATGCATCGAGATCGGCCGCAAACTCGGTTCGAAAGCGCTGACGGTCTGGATTGCCGATGGTTCGAACTTCGCCGGCCAGTCTAGTCTGACCAAGGTCCTCGACCGCTATATCGACGCAATGCGTGAGATCGTTGCGGCGCTGCCCGCCGACTGGCGCGTGTTCCTCGAGCACAAGTTCTACGAGCCGGCCTTCTATTCCACGGTGATCCCGGATTGGGGCACCAGCTTCGCCGCCGCGCAGGAGCTCGGGCCCAAGGCCTATTGCCTCGTCGATCTCGGCCATCATGCGCCGAACGTGAATATCGAGCAAATCGTCGCTCGGCTGGTTCGCTTCAAGAAGCTCGCGGGCTTCCATTTCAACGATTCAAGATATGGCGACGACGATCTCGATAGCGGCTCGGTCGATCCGTTTCGGCTGTTTCTGGTCTTCAACGAGCTGATCGACGCCGAGCGCCGCAAAGCGGAAGGCGTCGCGCCCGCTTATATGATTGACCAATCGCATAACGTCACTGATCCGATCGAGAGCTTGATGCAATCGGCAATCGAATTGCAGCGTGCTTATGCGCAGGCTCTGATCGTCGATCGCGCGGCGCTCGAAGCTGCGCAAGAGACGAATGATGCGCTCGGCGCGCATCTCGAATTGAAACGCGCCTTCACGACAGATGTCTCGCCGCTCCTCGCCGCCGCTCGCCTGCGCGCCGGCGGAGCGATCGCGCCAATAGCGGCGTATCGCGCCTCCGGTTATCGGGCGCAAAGAGCGAAGGAGCGCCCCGCCGTCGCCGGGACTTCGGCGGGCCTCGTCTAAATTAGGCCCGGCGGCTTTGTGCTCGGACGAGAGCGTGGCGCCTGCTTCACGTGTCGATCATGGCCACGTAGTCCATATGAAGAGTGATTGGTCCCTTCGATCCGTCCAGAATCACGCGGAGACTCTTCGGATAGTATCCAGCCCTGATCACGGTCCCCGTCCTTGCAGCCAAGCGAGGACCGGCTCCCGGCTTCACCTGAATCCGTGAGCCCGGTGGAAACTTGAGTTCGGCTTGGACCAATCCTGCCATGACATCCTCGGCAGCGAATGAGCTAGTTCTACTCGAAGAGTTCGCTAACGCGTGCGCTGTGAACGAGGGGTGCGCAGGCAGGCGGGAAGTTCGATCGCGGGCCAGACGAAAATAGCAGCTGTCGTATTTCGGCGATAGAAAGAGGTCTCGGACAACAGTGCTGAAAAGACCAAATCATCCGATGCCCAACTGCAGTTCCTAATTCTCTCCGCCTGCTCGGCTTCAGCGCCACAATACCTGCTCAACACCAAATCCGCGCCATGAACTCGCATCCGGCCCCCCAACGTCCCGGACTGAATCACGGAAACGCTTCGGTGAAAACATCCTTCGTCGGGAGTAATCCGGAGCCATAAATCCACTCGGTTCGCTTCAACCACTGTGCGCGATCGCCGGCACCCGAAACGGGCAACGTATTGTCGGCTATCCGCTGTTCGTCTTCGCTCGCCCCCGGAGCGTTAGGTCGAACGGTATGATCGTAGATGCGAATGCTCCATTAGAGGTACCTCGCCTGGCCGTTCTGCTGGTCTGCTCCCGGTGTGATTCGAGCAGCTCAATCAGGTTGTGAACGTCGGCCATGCACGGAGACTGGGCGCATCTCGCGTGCGCGTCGCACCTCAGACCACTGACGCTGTTGGCGAAACGCCTGGAAAGGATGCATCGGGCAAATTGCGGCGCAATTGAGCGCCCAACTTTTCGGCACAATAATCCCTTGGTTCCGCCCAATCGAACCGAGATTCCTGCCTCAAACGTAAACATACGTTCACCCGCAATGAGAGGCCGGTTGCACTCAGACTTGGAGGTGCTGGGGGCACTCACCACGATAGGGGAAGCGATTTGACACTACACTATACCGCAGGTAACAACATCAATGCGCAAGGTACCTACGCGCCAGCCGCGGCTGGCTTCAACCTGGCCGATGTTTCGTCGGTAGACGAGTTGAATGCATTGCCGTCTGGCGTGCGCGGCATGGTCTACCTTGACCAGGGGGACGGCGTCACCCAGAGCTTCATGGATGCAGTGAAGCCCTACATCGGAAATCCGAAAGTCTACGGCTTCTATCTCAAGGATGAGCCGGATCCGACGGGACAGTACAATACGCTGGTGACGGCGGCCAACCTCAAGGCTGAGTCGGACTACATCCACGCCAACGTTCCCGGCGCAAAGACCTTCATCACCATGATGAACATGGGGTCTTCGGAAAATCCGACGTTCGCGAACACCTACAACCCGACCAACACCCACATCGATCTATTCGGCATCGATCCGTATCCGGTCCGGTCGGACATGAGCACGGTCGATTACAGCATGATCGACAAGGCCGTGACCGCCGCCGAATCCGCGGGGATTTCGGCGGACCACATCGTCCCGGTGTTCCAGACCTTCGGCGGCGGCAACTGGGCCGATGACAGCGGAGGCCACTACGTGATGCCGACAGCCGCGCAGGAACAGACGATGCTCGCTCATTGGGCGGCGGCCGTGCCAAATCCGGCCTTCGACTACGCCTATGCGTGGGGTTCGCAGAACGGCGATACGGCACTCGAGGGCTCGTCCGCGTTGCAGAGCGTATTTCTGCAGCACAACACCGCCACGAGCACGACGCCGGCCGGAGGCACCAGCGGAAGCTCGACGGGCAGTTCGGGCGGTAGCACGACACCCGTGACCGGTTCGAGCGGTGGCACAACCACTGGCTCGAGCGGCGGCACAGGTACCGCGGCGGGCGGCGGTACGACCACCGGTGGCACGACCACGGGCTCGACCAGCGGCAGTTCGTCCGGCGGTTCGACATCGACGACGACCGATGGTCAGCACCATCATCACCATCACGGGCTCGATTTTTCGCAGCTTGCGACGAGCGCACCGACAACCTCGTCGGCAATCGCTCCGACGTCCACAACGCCGATTGCGACTGCGAGCGGAAGCGGTGCAACGGATGCCACTTCGACCCACACGGATGCCGCGACTCATATGGCAGATCTGATCAGTCATCACACTGACCATCACGCGTGGCACTTCTGATCTGAGAGACCGTTTTCGTCAACAGAGACATACGCGGGGCACGCCCCGCGTATGAGAATTGCCTAGGGGATCGCTTGCTGCCGCAGTGGCCGCGGGCCGGGGTGCCATTCTGCGCAAGGCGGAATGTTGGAATGCGAGCGCTCGCGCTCGATCACATGCAAAATTTCAACTGCTTGCCGCTGCCCGTCCAAGGGCCGCCCGGATATGCACATGTACGCTTCGGCAAAGGTTTCCGCGCTCGCGGATGGATTCCGTCAGATACGTCCTGGCCTGCTTGCGGCAGGTGGACTATCTATCTTCATAAACCTGCTGGTGTTCGTTTCGCCGCTCTACACGATGCAGATCTACGACCGCGTGCTGACCAGCCGGAACGGAATGACCCTCCTGCTGCTCTCGCTGATCGCGCTCGCGGTATTTGTCAGCTATGCGGCACTCGAGCATTTTCGCAGCCGGGTCCTGGTGCAAGTCGGCCTGCAGTTCGACCAGCTCCTTTCCGGGGAAGTCTTCGAGACCGCGCTCGGCCATTCCCTGAGCACGAGCAGCTCGCATCACGTCCAACTGCTTCGTGACGTGGACACTCTGCGCGAGGTCCTGTCGGGTGGTGTGATCACGTCGTTGATGGACGTGCCGTGGACACCGATATTCCTGGCAATATGCTTCCTGCTTCATCCTTTGATTGGCTTGGTCGCTTTGACCGGTGCGGTTGCCATTCTCTTTCTGGCCTTCCTCAATGAGCGTGCCACCAAGGCGCCGCTCATTGCGGCCGCGTCGAAAAACCTTCATGCCCTGGACCGATTGACATCCTCGCTACGCAACGCCGAGGCCATCCGTGCGTTGGGAATGGGACCCGCCGTGCGCAACGCCTGGAGCTCGACACATGGCGAGGCGCTTCTCGACGGCGCCCGCGCGGGCGAACGCGGTGGCACGCTCCTTGCGATCTCCAAATTCCTGCGGATGGCACTCCAGGTGTCGATCATGGGAGTAGGAGCCTATCTCGCAATTCAGCAGGAGATCTCGGGAGGCGTTCTGTTCGCGGCTTCGCTCATCATGGGGCGCGCGCTTGCACCGGTGGAAGCGGCCGTATCGCAATGGAAGGCTCTCGTCGTCGCGCGTACGTCGTATGCGCGGCTCGACGCCGCGCTTCGAACTCGGGCTTCAGAGCGCCCGCCAACCAAGTTGCCGCCACTGGCTGGTGAGGTTTCGGTCGAAGCCGTCACGGTGCTCGTACCCGGATCCCAAATGCCGGCGGTCGCAGATGTTTCTTTCCACTTGGCCCCCGGTGAGATCGTTGCAGTAGTCGGACAGTCTGGCTCCGGGAAATCGTCGCTGGCACGGGCTCTTGTCGGCTCTTGGCCCGTCGTCCGCGGTTGCGTGCGCATCGATGGGAACGACACAAGGCATTTCGATCCTAATTTCCTTGGGCAACGCCTAGGGTATCTTCCGCAGGACGTCGAGCTGTTCGCCGGCACGGTGCGCGACAATATCGCTCGCTTTCGCGACGACGCGACGGATGAATCGGTCATCGAGGCTGCGCAACTGGCGTCCGCGCATGCCATGATTCAGCGGCTTCCGAAGGGCTATGACACCGTCGTCGGCGATAACGGGGCCGGTCTTTCGGGCGGTCAGCGGCAGCGCATCGGGTTGGCGCGCGCGCTGTTCGGCAGGCCCGTGCTGGTCGTGCTCGACGAGCCGAATGCCAATTTGGACGGCGATGGCGACCGCGCTCTCGCAGATGCGATCCAGACGCTCCGGAAGCACCGCGTAACGGTCGTGATCATCAATCACCGCCCCAACCTGCTCGCCCTGGTCGACAAGATCGTCTTCATGCACGAAGGACGCCTCGGGCGGGTCGGAACACGCGACGAACTTCTTCCCGTGCTGCTGGGGCAGGCGGTCACGCCGATGCATCGCGATGCGCGAGCGCCGGGTGAGCACCGTCACCAAGTCGAAGCTCATCATCGCGCCGACGGCGCTCCCCTCAACGCGCCTCTTGCGAAGCCGGTGCGCGCAGCTCACGCGACGAGGCAATGATGGACAACATGATGTCGGTCAAAGAAGCCTCTCCTCAAAATGAATTCACGGAGCTTCTGAAGCGCTTGAGCGCGAGCGGCAGGCCTCGGGCGCGCCACATCCTGTCCGACGCCATAGCCAATTTGCGGTCACTGGCAAGGCGGCTTCCTCGTCTTGCGATGGCCATTGGGCCGTTGCTTTCGCTGCGGGGCTCGGGGCAAGCCGCTGGTGGCCCGTCCGGCGATTGGCACACTCCAGCGAGGCGGGGCTTCGCCATCGTGTTCTTCACATTCGTCGTGTTTGGCGGTTGGGCCGCCCTGGCCTCGATCGATGGCGCCGTGGTGGCGACGGGCTCGGTCGTGGTCGAGAGCGACAAGAAGGCCGTGCAGCACCTTGAAGGCGGCATCGTTCAAAGTCTGATGGTGACCGGCGACGCTCATGTCGCAGAAGGGCAGGTCCTGTTGCGACTCGATTCAACCCAGGAACGGGCGAAGGAGGGGATCGCGCGCTCGGCCGTTTATTCGGCGATTGGCGAGGAGGCGCGCTTACAGGCAGAAGCCGAGGGACGCGATAAGATCACGTTTCCCGCCGAACTGACTCAGAATGCTTCCGATCCATCGGCGCAACGCGCGATGGGCGACCAGAAGCGGCGTTTTGACGAACGCCGCGCCGCGCGAAAAATCGAGGTATCGATTCTTGAAGAGCGCATTGCGCAGGCGCAGCGGCAGATTCAGGGAAATGATGCGCAAAGCAAGGCGACGCGGGCGCAGTTCGATAGCGTGAGCCAGGAATATGCCAAGCTCAAGCCGCTCGCCGACCAGGGGATCGTTGCGTTCGCCCGTGTCGCAACCCTTGAGCGCAGCAAGTCCGAGCTCGATGGCAAGATCGGCGCCTACGAGGCCGATATCGCCCGCTACGGGCGCGTGATCGACGAGTCGAGGTTGCAGATCGAGCAGGTCGGACAGAAAGTCCTGGAGGAAGCGACCGGAAAGCTGACCGAGACGAGGGCGCAACTTGCCGACGCGCGCGAGAAGCTGCGGGCCGCTGACGACGTTCTGGCTCGGATGGAGGTGCGAGCACCGCGTTCCGGACGCATTGTGAATTTGAAAGTCCATACGGTGGGAGCGGTGATCAGGGCCGGCGAGGTCCTGATGGAGGTCGTGCCCGATAACGACGTGCTCGTGGTCGCGGCGAAAGTGTCGTCCCTCGATATCAATCATGTACAGGTCGGATTGCCCACGGAAATCCGGCTTCCTTCGTTCAAGGCGCGCTCCACCCCGATCGCCGTCGGCGAAGTTCTCTCGATCGCAGCCGATGCGGTTCGCGATGAAGCGACGCATCAACCCTATTACGAGGTCAAGGTCTCGGTGCAGGTGGCGAAATTCCCCGAGACGATCCGAGAAAGGCTCAAGCCGGGGATGATGGCCGACGTTCTCATCGCGACCGGGGAACGCACCGTGCTGGCCTATCTCACACAACCGATGACGGACGCGATACGTCGCGGCATGCGGGAGAACTAGTGCGCCGGAGGGAGGAGCGAGGGAGAGAACCGATCTCCGATCAGGTGGGGCGCCTCCTCACGAACCCGACCAATTGCAGGCGGTCGCGAGCTTGCGTCGGACGGAATCCAGGCCGACCAGGTCAAACGTGTTTTCGTATGGGAGAGTCTTTCCCGCGTAGACCTTGATCAGGAGCCGGCCGCCCTCCGGCATCGCGCGCAACAGGCGAACGGCGTCACCCTGAAACGTAAGACTTCTGCCTCCCTCCGTTGCGCGCCAGCGCTCTTCGACGGATGGCTGGTCGTTGATCTGGTACACGACTTTCACATCGGCCTCTGGAGGCTGCTTCCAGGATGGCGAGGTGGGTATTGTCAGCTCGGTCCGACTGCCGCGACAGCGGATCGCGATCGAGGAGGGGGCATCCTTCGTGGCTCGACGTCCCATGGTCTGCGCCGAGATCTGCGGCTTGTAGTCCACCGGCGAGGTCGTCTCGCTGATGATCCAGTCCAGCCCTCGAGGTGGTGCCGTTGTGGTCGGTTCTGCCGCCTCACTCAGCAAATTGTCGACGCATTTCAGCCGTTCCATTCCTTGGAACCGGGCACATTCCTTCAACCGATCGGTAGCATCGCCCGCCTGTGCGCGGGTCGGCAGGCTTAGACTTGCGAGTGTAATCAAAGCCACGGCAACCGTGCCCTTCATCGTGACAGTCCCACCGTCGCGCCCGGTGAGCGATCGAGCCATTCCTGTGCGGGGCCGAACCGGGCGAGGCCGGGCACGTTGGCGCGGAGGCTCACATCCTTCCATTTCGGATCGAAGCCAGGCGACTGCAGGCGGTCGAGCCGGCCGAACAACTGATCCACGAAGCGGGCCATGCGCACGTAGCGGTCGGATTGTTTCGGCCAGTTGTAGCCTGCCAAAATGGTGGGGACCGCGATGGTTGAGATGCGTTCTCCTTTCGACACGAGGCTCGGATAGTCCGTCGAGTCGATCGCTGACGGGAGATAGTAGTCCTCGAATCGTGAATCGTATTCCACCGGCAGGAACTTGAATCCCGGCTCCCAACGCCCCTTCAGAAACGCATCGACCGGCTTCGACGTGATGAACACAACCGCCGCGATTTCCCCGCTCTTCATCTGCTGCAATGCGACCTGATGGGGAATGAACATCTTCTCGACATTCAACCCCAGCCGGCTGAAGATCAACGGACCGGAATAAGCGGCCGCTGTGCCTTGCGTGTTGAAGTTGACCTTCTTACCCTTGAGGTCATCGAGCGACTTGATCTCGGGGCGCACGAAGACGTGCAGTTCAGCTGGAAAAAGGTTGAGAATGTAGACGATTCGCCGGTCGATCGACGGGACTTGGGCCTTGTACTCGTCGAGGGCGTCCGTATTGATGATCGCCGCATCCACCCCCCGCAGATAGAGCAGCGAATTGACGTTCTCCGTCGCGCCGGTCGTCACGATCGGGATGACGTGGAGCTTGTCTTCCTCGTTGACGACGCGGGCGATCTCCGCCGCAAGTCGAAGCGGAGCACCCTCGATGAGACCGCCTGCGAGCCCGACGGTCCAAGCATTAATGCGCTCTTTTGCGATCATGTCGGCGTTCTTTGCCGGTGCCGCGGCTGGCGCTGCAGGAGTCCTGACAGACTGGGCGCTCGCCGCCATTTGCAGCCCGACCAGCGCCGATAAAATTGCGGACGCGAACTTGATCATGCCCATGTGTCGTTCTCCGTCGTCTGGCTGCTTCGAGATCTGGTGCGACGCTACTTCAGCGCCTTGATGCGCTCCTCTGCATCGTCAATGCCGCCGGCCTTTGCTCTTTGATACAAGTCGCGCGCTTTGGTCCGATCGCCCGCGACGCCGCGCGCACGCCACGATTCCAGCACGGGCGGATCATAGGTCTCCGCAAGCATGAAGGCGGCCTGCGCGCTGCCGTGTGCAAGAGCCAACTCCAGCAACTGGCGAGCGCTGCTGATGTCGACCTGCCGGAGCAACGCAGTCGCCCGTGCAAGCAGCCTCTGCTCGTCTGCGGGGGCGCGGGGCGTCGCGCTCGCTCGAGCAGAGCGCTCCGATGCCGCAGCGACTTTCGAGCCCGGATCCGCGGGCGGGGCGCGAATTGTCGTTTGCGCCTGCAATGTCGATGAGCCAGGTTTCGAGGTAGGTTGTGGGTTGGAGGCGACCGTCCGGGCGGTGTCCTGCTCGCGCGAGCGGCCTCCTCCCTCGCCGTTAGGAGCGAGATCGGGCGTACGCTCAAGTGCGGTCCGCTCCGGCGGCCGATTTGCGGAGGAAGCCGCTGCGGCCAATTTTCCGTTCGCATCCGCGAGCTGGACCTTGGCCGATGCAAGCTCTCGTGCGAGATCGTCGGCGCGCTTGCGCTCACCGGCGAGGGCATCGTTCTGCTTCGCGGCCGTCGCGTTGAGGTCCGTGACCCTGAGGATCTCGGCATAGGCAGCGGCGAGGCCTGCAGAACGTTCCTCGACCTCTTTCCGCGCGGAGGTCAGTTCGCGAAGGAGAGCTTCGCTCTTGTCCCTCTGTCTGACTGCTGCCTTCTTGTTCTCGGCCTGGGCGGCATCGGTGACCCTAGCGGCCTCTCCGGCGGCGGAACGCGCGTCATCACGTTGGTTCGTCAGCGATACCGTTTCGCGTGCGAGCGCGTCTGCTCTATCTCGCTGCTGGCCTAGCTCGCGTTCCAGCGCCTCCCTCTGCTCGGTCTCGGTTTTGCGGGTCTTCATAACAGCGGTTTGCGCGGCCTCGAACTCAGCCTGGACGAAGGCGAGCCGCTTCACGGCGGCATCTGCTCGGTCTCGCTGTTGCGCCAGTTCTTTCTCCAGGGCGACACTCCGCTCCGACTTTGCAGCGGCCGCCTTCGCAACGTCGGAGGTCTCGGCTCGAGCTGTGCTGGCCGCCGTCCGCAGGGTGACCAGTTCCGTTGCGGCGGCATCCGACCTGTCGCGTTGCAGCTTCAGTTCCTGCTCAATGGCCTGCTTTTGCGTGGCTTCGGCAGCGGCGGCTTTGGAAGAGTCGGTGGCGGCGGTCCGTGCGGTTTCGAGCTCGGCCCTGACGGAAGTCAGTTCGGTGGCGGCCCCCTCGGATCTGTCGCGTTGCTGCTTCAGCTCGACTTCGAGCGCTTGCTTCCCTGCAACCTCGGCGGCGAGGGCCGTTGTTGCTTCAGTCGCCGCGCTCCGCGCGACGTCGAGGTCCGATCGGAGCGATGCAAGCTCGGCCGTAGTGCTCTCTGTGCCGCTTCCAGGTGCGACTATCGGCTCTTGCTTGGGTTCTGCTGCGGAGATCTGCATCGCTTTTGAGGCTGCGATCCGGGCCGCCGCGAGCTCCGCCCCGAGGAATGAGAGGTCTCGCGCGAGATTGTTCACCTTGTCCCGTTCCAGCTCAAGGGCGTGGGTCTGCCTGATCCCCAGCTCAATGGCTCCCATCGCGTGCGCCCGCTCGAGCTGGGCAGCGTTAAGCTCTGCTCGGACACTTGCCAGTTCACGTGCGAGCCTGTCGGCTCGATCACGCTCCTGTTCGAGTGCCTCGTGCTGCCTGATCCGTTCGGCTTCAATCGCCGGGACGCCGAACTCGATAGCGTCGCGCGGGCCGCCATGCGCGAATCCGACAAGGAGTGCCAGGAGGAATGCCGCCGCAGCGGCTGTCCACACGACATCTCCGCCAAGCGATCGGCCCTGTCGGAAAGAACGGGGAATGCCGCTCAGCGAGTCGATCATTTCGTGCGCAATTGCCTGTAACTCCATCGTGACAGCTCAGACTAGCCTTAGGCACCTTGTCATTCGGCGTCATCAATGACACCGCCTTGGTCGGTGCTCTGTCGATGTGGCAGTATAGGTAGCCACAAGGAGGTAGAGGCGCGCCGTACCGGGAATAAAGTAGATCGTCGGCGCTGCTGCTGTGCCTTCCTTGACCAACGCAGCCGCTCGCAACAGATTGGACGGGCCAGCCCAGGCTGCGCGTTCCGCACAATTCAGGGGAAAACAGCATGAACAAGACAATCGTCGTTTTCGCCAGTCTGACCTTTACTGGCGCGTTTCTGGTGAGCGCGGTCCAGACAACTCATGCCTCTCAAGCTGGAAGCCCTAAGCTCAACGCCAATGCCAAGATGATCGTCAGTCCCAAGCGTGTGCAGTCGCACCGGCTCGTCGTCCAGGTGGACGTCAATGATCCGGCGCTCATGAACCTCGCGTTGAACAACGTCAGCAACACGGTTCAGCACTATTCGGAAATCGGTCAGAAGGTCGAGGTCGAACTGGTGGCATTCGGACCAGGATTGCACATGTTGCGAGACGACACCTCGCCTGTGAAAGCGCGCATCAGGTCCATGAGCGAGACCATGCCCGAAGTCTCGTTCTCCGCGTGCGGAAACACCAAGGAGAACATGGCGAGGACCGAAGCCAAGGAGATACCTCTGATCTCGCAGGCGAAGGTCACCAAATCCGGCGTGGTTCGGCTGATGGAGCTGCAGGAGCAGGGTTGGAGCTACCTGCGCCCCTGAAACGCGGCCGGCCGGCGCGTCGTTGTGGTGCGCCGGCGAGGTACGAAATCTCAAACGGACGGCGCCTCTACACGGACATCGGGGCGCGCCGTGGCTTTTTCCTTGCGGTTCGGCACGAATACCCCGAGGACGCCGGGCAGCAGCCGCAGGTACCGGAAAATGAAGAAGGCCATGGCGATGTGCCAGATGATCAGCGCGGTTGCGCTGGCGATCGCAGCGCCGGTCAATCCAAGCCAGTAGATGAATGCGATGCTGGCGAGGATGTTGATGGCGGCGCTCAGGGTCAGCAGTACGGCAGCCCCCCGTTCGTGCTCGGTCATCGTCATGATGAGCAGCAGAGATCCGAAGGCGGCTGCGATCACCTGCCCCAGGAGCAAGATGCGCAGGGCGGCGGCGCCAGCCACAAAATCCCCTCCGAACCAGGAGAGAAGTGGCTCGGCCATGATCGCCAATCCGAGCGCGATGCCCACCGAGGTACAGAGCGTCCACAAAGCGGCCTTAGTCACGAGTGCCTGCAAGGTCGCCCGATCGTTCCTTGTGAACAGGCTTGAGATGGTCGGCGCGAACAGGGTATTGATCGCAGTGCGGGGCAATGCCACGAGGAATGCGATATTGAAGACCAGGCTATATATTCCGGCCTCTCTGGTTTCCCCGAACCATCCGAGCAGCACCACGCCGGCGCGGTTGAGCAGAGCTTCTGCGCCCGCGATGATCATGAACGGGACGGCAGTCTGCCGCCAACTTGTGGGCGCATATTGAGGCTCTGCCGCCCTGATTGCGTCTGGACACAATCTCCGAACAGCCTGGCTGGCGAGCACGAGTCCGACGACGGCGCCGGCGACGGTCGCCATCATGATCCCCTGTGCCTCGATGCGCGATCCGAGGAAAAGACCGGCCATGACGACGATGATCACAAGTAATCCGTCCCGCACCACGCGGTCGGGCAACAGTGCCGGCACAACGCCGCCAAAAGCGCGGACGATCGAGCAGCGTATCCATAACAGCGCCAGAATGGGAATGAGAACGAAGCCGACCAGAAAGGTGTTCGTCAACTCCGTCGAGAACGGCCGGGGCCAGATCTCGATAATGCCCGCCCCGATGAACGCGACTAGAAGGCTTATGCCAAGTGAACGTCGCTCCGCGTATTGGATGACGCCTCGCGCAAGGCCGCTGGCTCCCGTGGTTTGATACGCGGACACGAAGCGCAGCAGTGCGATGTCGAAGCCGAGCGCGCAGAAATATGCGAGGATGGTTATCCAGGCGATGACATAGGCGTAGACGCCGTAAGTGTGAGCGCCGACAATTCTGGCTATCAGGAGTTGCGCGCAGGCAGTTACGCCGGCGCTGGCAACGTAGATTGAGAATGCGGCAGCTCCTCCGATCACCACTCGTCTGATCCGCGCGTGGCCAACGCTCCGGTCGTGCATTTCCATTTTCTGTCCTTGCAGTACTGGCTCTACCGAGCGCCCAAAAATCCGGGTCGAAAAACGATTCAAGGAAAATGATTCAACAGGGAATGGTCTGAGAGTTCCGCTTCAACATGTGCTGGTTTGGTCGTGGCGCGCTTCTGTTGCTCGACGATGCTCACGATCTGACGTTCCATTTGTTCGACGGCCGTGGCGAGAGACGCCTGATTGAGCGACGAGATGGTCACGACGTTACGGCCTTTCCTGCGCAGTAATTCGTGCAGGAGGTCGACGATGCTGCGTGAGCTGAGGCTGGTTTCCACGTCCAGCTCGAGCAGCTGTTCGATCTTGCCCCCGAGATGATGTCGGTCGCGAAGCCGCTCCTCGAGGAGCGTGGTCGGCGCGTCGAGGCGTATCAGAAGGTCCGGTGCGGGAACAAGATCCAGCGCGTACGAGATCAATGCTTCGTCGGCGATGCCGCAAAGCAGTGTCAGAGAGCAAATCGCCTGGACGAACGCCTGGTCGAACAAGACGATGTGCGCGATCGCGGATCTGTGAAACCATGCGTGCGACAATCTGGACATGTATTGCAGCAGCCTGAGCGAAGAGAGCGGGTTGGACGGTGGAAGGACCTTGATCAGATTCAATGCTGTCCCGAGATCGCGTGAAATCCCCCGCGGTCGGAATATCATGGACACCAATTCCGCCAGCGGACGCGTCAAGCGCCGCGTCGTGAAGGAGATCTTCCGAAGGGGCGTTGACGGCGTGACGGTCTCGCTTGGCGAGCGTTCCGCCGGCCGATGGCTGAGTACGAGGTCCACGGTGTAGTCACGCTCGCGCAGACGTGCGGCAAGAGTACGAGCAAGAGTGGTCTTGCCGGCGCCTGGAGGACCGAAAAGCTCGATGATCATATCCGAACTCAGACAAATGAAATGATTGAAATTGGACAGTTCTGTCGTTTGCTCTAGAGTATCCGCCACACCTCCTTCTTCACCGCGCGAATGACATCGGCTAGAGGCTGTTGGGCGTCGATCGAGACGACGCGCGCGCCGGAAAACGCTAGTCGCGGGATAGCTGCGATACGCTGCGTGATCACGGCAGGATCCATGTCGGGTTCGCGTTTGGCGCAAACCTCCGGCGGAACGACCAGCTTGATGACGATGTCCGGTGGAAGGCGCTCGGCAAGTGAATAGGCTTTGGCTTCAAACCGACGTAGCCAGAGCGGAATCCCGATCAGGCGTGGCATCAGCGGACCTTCGTTGAAGCCGGCGATCTCGTTCTGCGGGTATCGGTCCGTGACCACGACAAGGCCCCGGCGGGCCCCGCGATGCGCGGCCGACAGCTTGGAGCGCTTTTCGATGGCCGTGGCCGTCGCCCAGATCGCCATGAGAGCGCTGTACACTCGGCTCGGAGGGCGGTCCGAGATCTTGCCATGCGATGAGCCTTTGGGCTTGGTCTTGAACAACGGCGTGACCAGAGGCACCATCAGCTTGAGTGGCCATAAGACGAGAGAGGGGCGTCCTGCCCCGGTACCGAAATAGATGGGAATGACATCCATTTCCTCGCCGAGCCACTGCCGGATTGTCGCGACGATGGTTGATTTCCCACTGCCGTCGACGCCGATGACGGCCACGACGTGCCCACCACCTGGGGCTCGTCGGCTCCATGGTCGCGGTGCCCAGAGAAAGCGCTTGTTCAGGTAACCGGCGACGAGGTGTGTGGCGCGTGTCAGGCTCCGCAGTCCTGCCTCAAGATCGTTGTAGATACGATGCGGCGCGAAGTGCATTCGGATACGCCGCCGCAGATGATGCTGATGTTCCAGCGCGGGTTGGCAATACAGGGCATCGGCGACCATGTCGGCCAGATCGCCGCCCAGAAGTTCAGCCGCTCGCCTTCTGAGTGCCGCGCGAGGAATTCGACCGGCGAGTTCCGTGCGATCAAGTGCAAATTTGCGCGTCATTGCCTGCCAGTTGCGGAGCACGACCGGATCCGATCGCCTTAGCTCGAGGCAGCCGCGTACGATCAACAGCAATGCCTCGTCCACAGGCTCCAGGATACGGATCGGCAGCTCCGGATGAGCAATCGCTCGCTTCGCCAGGGCCTCTTCCCACGGCAGGTGGTAGTTCTTGAGCAGGCTGGCGCCGGCGACCAGTCGGACATGCAGATGGAGATGCACGATCCGCCCACTCGGTTCGTCATGGCCAAGATAGCTCAGGACCGACGGATGGTCACGATAGGCGACGGCGGGAAAGAGCTTGAGACCGCGCTCGAGGAGAATCGCCTGAGCGCGGTGCTGATCCTGTTTTGCGACAAGCAGATCGAGGTCGCCGTCGCCGGTCAGCCCGCGGTAAATTCGATTGCTGCTCTTCCAGTAGAAGTAGGTGATGTCGCGCCGATCAAAGTCGTTCAAGACCATAAGATTCAGCGGCAAGATCGCGCTCTCGGCGGTCGAGCCGGTCAGGTCTGTCCTGTGCAGGGCATCCTGTCTCATCTTTCGTGCCCTTTTCGGCCGAATGATCTTGCAGCTTGAAGTCCGATCTCCTGCATCCACTGAAACAGGGAGGAGGTGATTGCGAGGAAGCGTTGGCGTATGCCGGCGCGAGGCGCGTCTGCCGCCCCGGCGGCAAATTCGCTCGCATCGCCATAACCGTATTGCGCCTGTTTCTTGAGATCGACCTGTGTCGCGATGGCCGCTGCAAAATCGCCGCGCTCGTTGTCGAAACGCCCGCAGTTGCGAAGGAGGCCCAAGGCGTTCTGAGCGACGTCCCGCCTCGTGCTCCCCCATTTGACGACGAAGAGAAGCTTGTCGGCGATCGGTGGGAGCAATCGGGCCTCGATGGCTGCAAGGGCGGGCGGACCATCGATGATCACGCAATCGTAGCGTTCGCGCAGTTGGCGAATGAGTTCTGCCATCTGTTCGATGGCACTTATTGGGTCGAGCCGATAGCCGGGTATCCGGAGGTAGTCGAAGCCGGCCTGCGGAATGTGCCGGATCGAGTCCGCCAGCGATCGGTTCTGTAGACCGACGATTCGTCGCTCGCCGGCGTTGTCGAACTCGGTAACGCGCATGCCTCTGTGAAGGTCGATGCCGATCAGGAGCGCACGCCGCCCAACAAGGCCGACATAAGCCGCAAGGCCCCTGGCGAGCGTGGTTTTCCCTTCGCCTGCGATACTGGAGCTGATCAGGACCGTTTTCGCATGGCCTGGCTCGGCCAGACGTAACGTCGCAGCCGTTGACCGAAGCGCTTCCGCGTACGGAGAGAATGGCTCGACCCGAACATAGTCTCCTGCGTCAGTCAGATGGCCCGCGGGCATTTGCGGGACCAAACCGATGCAGGAGAGTCCGAGCGCATCGGTGATTTCCTTCTCGCTGCGCAGCGATTTGTCGAGGCGCTCCTGGATGAGCGCGACGAAGCTCCCGCAGATGAGCGAGACGATCAGGGCAGGGAGCATGAACAGGATTGGATTCGGAGAACTCGGTCGCGACGGCGGAGAGGCAAGTGAAAGAATGCTGACGTCCGGGTTGACGAGCTCTTCCTGTTCGCGGATCTCCTTCTGGCGCTGGAGAAGACTTGCATAAAGCTGTGCGTTGGCGGCGGTTCGGCGTTCGAGTTCGCGTGGGTCGGCGCTAGCTCCCTGTTCTTCGCCGCCGGCGTTGCGGCCCACATCGGCGCGCCGCTGGATTGCCTGGTGCAGAGCTGCGCTGGTCCGCTCGATGTCGGCCTTGACCGTCGCCATTCGTTCGTCAAGCCGGGCCAGTTCGCCGGCGGTGTAGGCTCGCTGCTGCTCGGCATTGCTCTGAACGTACAGCGCGACGATCCGGTTGACGATGTCGGCGGCTCTCTCGGGACTCGTCCACTGGAAGGTGACGTTGATGATGCGTGAGCGGCGTTCCTGGAGGACCTGCAGACGACGCTGGAGATCGTCGAATTGCAGGCCTGCGTCGGTTCGCCTGTGATGGAATAGCGGTCCAATCCAGACACCCAGCCGTCGCTTGAGCTCATTCAGGCCTAGCGGGCCGGCCTCGCTCGTCTCGGCCTGAGCAGGTTTCGGCACGATGGCCGGATCCACTGCGACGTCGGGCGCCAGTCCGCGAAACTTTGGGTCGTTTCGAAAGCTGTCGAGAACGTGGCGCAGGTGATAGGGAGATGTCAGCATGGTCACCTGAGTGTCGACGGCCTGCTGGAGCGCCTCGGGACTTAGGGAAGTGCCGCCCTGAACCTGGACGACCTGCGCGGTCGCCGTATATTTGGGTGTGATGACCAGGCCGGCGATGCCGGCAAGCATCGCTCCTACCCCGGCGATGGTGAGGATGAACTTGCTCCTCCGACGCAGGATCCCAATCACCTGCTGGAAGCCCGGTTCGAGCGCGATCGTGGTCGGGTCGTCTTGCCGCATGCCTTCGTAATCGGGCCTCAATGGTATGCTGTCGGCGATGAGACCCGTCTTATCCATCAACTGCATCCGTACCTCCCTGCCATCGGTCCATCCTCGCAGCTAGCTCGACCTCGAGCCCAGTTGGCTCGCGCCATATGCCGGTCGCGGACGTGTAAGAGATCGACCCCATGCGTTCGCGAGGCGAGCATGGCAACGCAGTGCGTTGCCTCTGGCGATCGATCGTAGTTGGCCCGCCGGCATCGGCTCTGCGGTCAGGCAGACAGCGATTGCAAACCAGAAGATCGGATGCCGAAGCAGGAAGGTGGCGATGGCGTAAATGCAGAGACCGCACAGTAACGTTGGCAAGCCTGCTTGACCGGTCGCGTAGGCGGACTTGAAAGCCATTACTACGAGCCAGACGAAGCTTAAGACGACCAGGAGCCCGCCCTGGGTAAATAGGTCGAGCATCGTATTGTGCGCCTCGAAGTTCGGCACGAACGAGGGCTTGGGGTGCTCGACAAACTGGGGGTGGATCGTATCCAGGTTCCTTGCCGAGACGATGGAACTCGGAATTTCGAGATGCGGACCAGGGCCTAGGCCGAGCATGCCGGATTGGACTCCCCGCCTGACGGCCTGGCTCCAAAGCTCAAATCGCAATTCCGTCTTCTCTCTGGTTTGCTCGGGGTTTTCCCGTGCCATCGATTTGGCGAGGTCGCTGGCTTCGACCGCAATCGAATAGGCCAGCGGCGCGATCGAAATCACGAGCCCGGGCAAGGCCAGCACAATCACCCAGGCGAACGCCGAACGGAAGCTGATCTGCCGCGCTCGCGAGAACAGCCAGATTCGGCACTTGAACGCCAAGAAGATCGGGCCGGCGAGCACAAGAATGAGGGTAAACGAGTCGCTCCCGGTGATCCGGCCCGTGTAGACTGGGATGATGGCGCAGGCGAGAGCGCCAATCCTCGAGCCGAGCGTGGTGGACGTTTCGGCAAGATGGAGCGATAGAATTCCAAGCACCATGCAGAGAACTGCAAGTTGATGCGGATTCGACGACCAGCCTCGGAATTGATCCCACCACATCGGATCGACCGAAGGTAAATCGTAGAGACCCCAGGCGTCGGCCAGTTGTGCGACGATAACCGGCGTGCCGAGTCCACACAGAAGCCAGGTGATGCGCCGCAACCTGGCTCGGGGGTGCGGCCCGACCACGCTCAGGCAACTGATGGCGGCCAACAGGGGATAGGCCATGACATCGTGCATGAACCATTCGGAATCGTGCTCGTCGCCGATCAGCTTTGCCATCAGCGTTCCGAGGCTCTGCGCAAGGACAAACAGCGACCAGAATACCAGTAGCCGCGACAGAGCCGGCGTCAGGAGCAAGCGAAGGCGAGCTGCTTCGCGACCGAGTACGAGGATCACCCAGATAAATAGACAAAGTTCGCCCGGTCCGACTGGCAAGCCTGCAAGCCGCAATTGGGAGGCGGGCGTCAGCAGCAGTCCGAATGCGAACAGGAAGTCCAGGATCATCGACGTACCTCGCGCTGCGTCGATCGATTCCGTAACCGCCGCTCGATCGAAGAGGGCAGTCTTTGAGTGAGGATCTGAAAAATCGCGAAGGTTTGCGGTGCAGCAGGCAGGAGTCCAGACCTCCTGTCCGTCGCTCTTATCTTGAGGCGCACATAAGTGTCGCCCGGCTGGCATGTCTTGCGGTTGCGACGCGTTCGGGCGGTTTCCATCGGACTTCAATTCATTCGGTTCAAAGCGATTGGGTTTCGATTGCGGCTCAAGAACGCTGCCTGCAATTCCGGTGAACCGGCGAGGGCCCAGTCTCCATTCTGCGGTCCCCAGCTGTAGGCGAAGTCGAAAACGGGAGCCGGCAGGAGCGCGTCCCAGCGAGCCAACATCAGCTGCATCTGACTTGCGGTCGGCAGCACGTATCGGCCTCCGCCGTCATTGATCCAGCGGCCGCCGCCAAAGGTTTGGTAGACCGGGACCATCTTGTCGCGCGGCACCCCCGCGGCCTCGGCCGCCGCGACGTAGCGGTCGATCTGGTGGTAATCGCAGCCGTTCAACTCCGTCCGGCAAGGGTAGGGATCGATGCCGAACAGGTCGACATGCGAGTTGGCAGGGTCGTAGGCGTTCTTGAAGGACGGCGTTCGTGACGACGTCATCGTCATGAGCAGGATGAAAGCCTTTGCGCCGGGCACGTTGGCATGGATCCAGTCCGATTCCGCCTTCAGATTGTCAGCCGTACAAAGCGGGAAGTGCTGTCCAGTCGGATCCGGATCGTCCATCAAATAGAAGCCGAACAGTTTCGCATGGCCGATGAATGGGCGGACGGTATCCACGAATTTAGTGTCCGCGCCGTTGCATTGACCGACCCACACCAGGCCCCTCACACCTTCCGGCAGAGCCTCCATCTGCGCCAGGCTGCTGACGTCCGCCAAATTGAAGCCGGCAGCACCGGGAAGATAGTTGCCGGCCGGGTCGAAATTTCCGTTGGAGGCGAAATGCAGCGTGGTTGTGGCCTGCGCGTGCGTGGGCGTATCGAACACGAGCGCCTGCAGGAGCAATGCGCCGGCCCCCAGCAGCACTGCTACCGCGGCCCACGTAACGCACGCGGCACGTTTCCCTACAGGGCGCTGCATGTATCCTCCCTCGCCGCCGCGAGGCTGCGGTCCTTGAACCGGGCTGGGGACGCACGATCGATCAACTGCCTGTAGAGATTCGCATGCTGAGCGACAACGGTCGCGAGCGAGAACTCCCTCCTGACATACTCGGCGGCGCGATCTGCCATGGCCAGGCCCTTCTCTCGATTGGCGAGCAAGTGGAGAATCTTTGCGGCCAATACGGGCGGCGCTCCCGGGGGCACCAGCAAGCCATTCCATCCGTCGCGGATGACTTCAGCGCAACCCGGCATGGTCGTGGTCACGGTTGGCAGGCCGGCGAGTGCGGCCTCGAGGAGAACCCGAGGCACGCCTTCACGGTACTCAGTCGGAAACGCGAATACATTTGCGAGCCTGAGCAGGGCCGGGATGTCCGATCTCGGCCCGATCGCCTTCACATAGGGTGCATGCCGATCAATCTCGGCTTGCGTGATGGCGAGGGGGCCTTCGGATTCGCGCGGTCCGACCAGCAGGAAGCGTACATCGGGACGCACCTCGTGCACCCGGGCAGCCGCGTCGAGTAGCGCCGGAATGCCCTTCTGCCTGGTCATCCGCGTCACCGTAATCACGACTTCGGCGTCGCCAAGCCCGAGTTCTTGGCGGAGCTGAGCTGGCGAGGGTCCTGAGCTCAGTGCTCGATCGAACCCCTCGACATCGACGCCCGCACCTCGAATCAGAACGGGCATCTTGCCGGCGATCCCGTGACGCTCGAAGAATGCGCGGTCGTCACCGATCTCGAATACCGTAGCGGCAGCGGTGCGAGCCGCGAGCTTGTGGAGCGCGCGATAAACCGGACGTAGTGTCAGGGCGAGAGGGGAGCGAGATGAATAGAGAAAGGCGCGTCCATTAATCGTACGAATGGCCAGCACACCAGGAGCGCTCCGCGCAGCCAAAGGCAGAAATATCGAGGGTTTGGTGTCAAAGCTTTGCGCGAGATCAGGCTGCTCCTCGACCAGGATTTTCGTAAGGCTTTTGATCGCCGCCCAGTCGGCCCGCGGGTTTACGAACCGGTTGAACTGGAAGTCTCGATAGCGGATGCCTGCTTGCGCAAATGGAGCTGGGTCGCCGCTCGCCACGGCTGTTATGCGGAAGCCGTGGTCGCGCAGCGCGCACATCGCCGGAATGCGCAGATGATGATCTTCGCCCCCGATATAAAGAAGATGGGGCTGCAGCGGATCGCGTCGGGCCCTCGACGTCCCACTTGGATGGTTATCAGGGAGGTGAGAGCCGTATCTTTGATCGCCGCTCAGCCCTAGCTTCAACATTCGCAAAGCTCCCTTATTCGATATCGCCCACGTCTCAATCGCCCACGTCTTGGCAAATGCCGGCAGCCCGTCCGCCGAGACAGGATCTCGTCAATTCATCCATTGGATCGCAGCCCACTTGAACGGCGCCGCGGCCCATACATCAATCGGAAACCGAAAAATGGTATCCGCTCGAAAGCGCCGACACGCTCAGGGAAGCGTGAACTTAGCCACTCAACCGAGAGGGTTGTCGGGAATCCACTATTATCACGGCACATTTGCGATCGTATCTGAATAAAGGGGTAACCACACGATCCACTCGCGCAATCGGCGGCGGCGCGTTGCGATGCTGCGTCAGGACGATCGCGCGCTTGCGGCGGGAATGGATTTGATAAGGCTGTACTCGATCGATGCCCGGCCGGCAGGTGAGGCTATATGATGCGGCCATCGTTTCGGTACCCCCTTTGGATTACCTCACAGTTCGCCTCTCTGGCCGGACAATTGTTCGCCACAGAGTCTCCCGCTGCGCCACCGAGCGGCGGCCTGTCGATGACGCCGTCCCGGTGCGGGCGCTTGACCTTCTGGGCTACCTATTAGGGCCTAATGAAACTGCACATGTACCGCGTTTTTGCCGCGCGGGTATCTCGTGAGCACGGTTAGAGTCGCGACCGCAGGAGCCGACTTCACTGCAAGACGTGCTTCACGAGCAACCAGCGCTCGCCGGATCGAGCGCGAGACGAGGACCATAAATGGCCACTCGGGTTGCTGCCGGATCTGATGTTATTGATCGCGAGATGTTGGCGAACCACATGCGGGATATCCAAGAAATGGCGTCTCCAGAGAAGTCGGCGCCCTTTGCCCTCGTCTTGTTGCTTAGGTTGCACGGCATTGCAGCCGACAAGGAGCAACTCTGTCACCGATTGGGTACACGTAACATCGGCGTGACGGAGATGGTGCGCTGTGCGAAGGCTTTCGGCCTCAAGGCGCGCACGATTAAGACCGATTGGGCACGGCTTGTGCGCTTACCCTTGCCGGGGATCGCCGTGCTTAATCAAGGCGGCTTCCTCCTGGTCGGCAAGGCGGACGGGGACGAGGTGTTGGTTCAGTGTCCCTCGGACCCCCGTCCGCGCAAACTCAGTCGTGCCGAATTCGAGGCGCTCTGGGATGGCCGCATGGTCTTGATGGCGCGCAGGGCGTCGCTTTCCGATCTGTCTCGCCGATTCGACTTTACCTGGTTTCTCGGTGCAATTCGGAAATATCGGCACCTGCTCGGGGAGGTTCTGCTCGCGTCCTTCTTCCTCCAGGTATTCGCCCTCGTCAGCCCGCTATTCTTTCAGGTGGTCATCGACAAGGTGCTCGTCCACCGCGGGATCAGTACGCTGGAAGTCTTGGTGATCGGTCTGGCCGTGATCGCCGTGTTCGAAGCAGTGCTGGGCGCGTTACGCACTTACCTCTTTTCTCATACTACCAACCGCATCGACGTCGAGTTAGGCGCCCGCCTCTACCGCCATCTGGCGTCATTACCACTCATGTATTTTCAAACCCGAAGGGTCGGCGACTCGGTCGCGCGCGTTCAGGAGCTGGAAAATGTCCGCAACTTTCTGACGAGTTCCGCGCTGACTTTCATTATCGATTTCATGTTCACCGCAGTTTTCATTGCGGTGATGTTCGTTTACTCGCCAATGCTCACGCTGATCGTTCTGGGAGGGTTTCCGTTCTACATCGGCATTTCGGCCATTGCGACGCCGCTGTTCCGTCAGCGGTTGGATGAAAAATTCCGTCGCGGCGCAGAAAATCAGGCCTTCCTGGTCGAGAGCATAACGGGCGTGCAGACGTTGAAGGCCCTGGCCGTTGAGCCCCAGATGAACAGGCGCTGGGAGGAACAGCTCGCTGCCTATGTTTCCGCGAGCTTTCGCGTTGTGAGTCTTGGAAATGTCGCAAGTCAGGCGGTGCAATTGGTGAGCCATCTGGTTACGGTTGCGATCCTGTTCTTCGGCGCGAAGTTGGTGATCGAAGGTCGCCTGACCGTCGGTGAATTGGTGGCCTTCAATATGCTGGCAAACCGCGTGAACATGCCTGTCTTGCGCATCGCCCAGATCTGGCAGGACTTCCACCAGGTTCGTCTCTCGATCGATCGGTTGGGCGATATCCTTAATACGCGGCCGGAGCCGACTGTCGGCATAGGGCGCGCCGTGCTCCCGCCGATCACGGGCGCCGTCACATTCGATCACGTTACATTCCGCTATCGCACCGACGGGCCTGAGACGCTGCACGACATTGGATTCCATGTTCCGGCAGGCCAAGTCGTCGGCATTGTTGGTCCGTCCGGCTCGGGCAAGAGCACGCTGACCAAGCTCCTCGAGCGGCTGTACGTGCCGGAAAGTGGCCGTGTCCTCGTCGATGGTGTTGATCTCGCCTTGACCGATGCCGCCTGGCTGCGGCGGCAGGTCGGCGTCGTTCTGCAGGAGGACGTACTTTTCAACCGAACCGTGGCCGAGAACATCGCGCTTGCCGATTCTGCCATGCCGATGCAGCGGATCATCGATGCGGCCATCCTTGCTGGAGCACACGAGTTCATACTCGAGCTACCTGAGGGCTACGATACCATCGTCGGTGAGCGCGGCTGCAGCCTTTCGGGTGGCCAGCGGCAGCGGATCGCGATTGCCCGCGCGCTGGTCAATGATCCTCGTATTTTAATTTTCGATGAGGCCACCAGCGCCCTCGACTATGAGAGCGAACGCATCATCCAGGACAACATGCGACGCATTTGCGAGAGGCGCACCGTCTTTATCATTGCCCATCGGCTCTCCACGGTACGACGAGCAAATCGGATCATCACCATCGATCGCGGGCGGATCGTCGAGGACGGCACCCATGATGAGTTGATCCGCTCGAACGGGCGCTATGCAAACTTGCACTTGCTCCAGGCAGGGATCAATGACCATCGCTAGAAGCATCGTTCCGTTCCCGGATCGCCGCCGGCGCCGCGAAGAGGAGACCGCCTTTCTCCCAGCCGCGCTGGAGGTTCTCGAGAGGCCGCCGTCGCCGGTCGGCCGCGCCACCGGCATGGTCATTATCTTGCTGTTTTGCGTCACAATGGTCTGGGCGACGCTTTCCAAGGTCGATGTTGTCGCGACCGCGCCGGGCAAGATCGTGGTGAATGGCCGAACCAAAGTAATCCAGCCGGCGGAAACGGGGGTGGTGCGCGCGATTCACGTCAGGGACGGCGCGATGGTTAAGGCGGGTGACGTGTTGATCGAACTGGATCCAACTATCACTGCCGCCGAACTTGATCACGTGAAGAGCGACCTGGTTGCTACGCAGCTTGACAGTGCCAGGTTGCGCGCGGCGCTGGCACCCGGCGATCCGATGGCGGCGTTCGCCCCTCCGATAGGAGCCAGCCAGCAGGCGATCGAGCTGCATCGTCAGTTCCTGGCCAGCCAGATGGCAGAGCACAGCACAAGGCTGTCGGAGCTCGACAGGCAGTTGGGACAGAAAAAGGCTGAGAGCGAGACCATCGCGGCGACGATATCCAAACTCGATGCAACCATCCCCCTCCTCGAGGAGCGTGTGAACGTTCGCAAATATCTCTACGACAAGGCGATCGGGTCCAAGATCACCTACCTGACCGAGGCTCAGGAACTGGTCGGCCAACAGCATGACGTTCTGGTCCAGCAGAGTCGGCTCCGCGAAGCGGAGGCCGCGACGGCGAGTCTCGCGCAGGCCAGATCCAAAGCGGAAGCGGAGTTCCGGCGAGCGCTCTATGACGATCTGTCCAAGGCCGAACAGCGGGCCGCCGGTCTCGCTCAGGACATGATCAAGGCGGAGCAAAAGGCGAAGCTGCAGATTCTCACCGCGCCGGTAGATGGCGTGGTGCAGCAGCTGGCGGTGCACACGATCGGTGGCGTGGTCACACCGGCGCAAACACTGGCGGCCGTAGTTTCGTTGAATCCGGATTTCGAGATTGAGGCGCTGGTATCGAACCGAGATATTGGCTTTGTCGTTCCGGGGCAGACTGTCGCAATCAAGATCGATACTTTCAATTTTACCCGCTATGGCCTGCTGAATGGTCGGGTGCTCAGCGTTTCACGGGATGCGATCATACGTGATCGGCGTGAGGACGGGGCGAGGGATCAGTCCGGCGGAACGGAGATCGCGTCCAGCGAGCCGAAAGGGCAGGAGCTGATCTATGCGGCCCGCGTCAGCCTCGACCGTACCTCGATGGAGATAGAGGGTCGGACCGTCCAGCTGTCGCCCGGAATGGCGGTGACCATTGAGATCAGGACGGGTTCGAGACGCATCATCAGCTACCTGCTCTCACCGTTGACGCGCTACAATCAGGAAATATTACGGGAAAGATAGCGGCCAGGAGGCTCTGAGGATGGATGAGCAAGCCTCTTTGGCCGTCGGGCGGCGCCCCAGGGCCATGCCGGTGAAACTCGCCGGAGAGTGGCCTCACGACGATCATCGTTGGGATGTGCCCCCTCGGCAGCAGAGTAGGTTGGAAACGGAAGTAGTGTAGTTAAGGTATCAGGGCGATACGTCCCAAGAGAGAGACCAGCTCCACTTGGCGCCGCGTCTGTGTCTTGACGAACAGCGACGCGAGATGGGAGCGGATTGTCGTTCGGCTCAACTGTTGAGAACGGGCAATGTCGAGCAAATTGCCGCCGCGTGCCAATTCGATGGCGACATGAATCTCAGCGGTCGTGAGGCCAAACAAGCGTTGCAGCGTTCGGGGCGACGGCTCCGGACGAGCATCGAGGTCGAGCAGGACGATGGCGCAGGTGTCGTCCGACCAGACATTGGCTATCTGATTGACCAGGCTCGTTATGCCTTCGCGGGAGGACGTTGCCAGCCACGCCATCGAACCCGCAGGAACTTCGACGCCCGCGCATTTTACGAGTTCCCTTACAGCGCCGGACAGCGATCTCGTATCCAGAGCGGATCCACAACGGCGCTCCAGTATGGCCCGGCCCGTCGGGCTCACCTCGACCACACGGTTGTGTTTGAGCACGATGTGCGCGCAGCCGATACGGCCAAGGGCTGCGTACATTTCATCGCGCACGTCGGACCGACGGTCACTGGAGAGGATTGGAGGAGCACGGTTGGAAATGTTGAAAATGGACTCCCTGGATTGGTAACGCGATGCAACCGAGCTGCTCTGGGTCAAGTTCAGCATTCGATGCGCCCTTTTCGTCTACCGGCTCGTTCAAATGAACGATATCTGACGACCATTCTCCAATTGGCGGGCGCGTTGTAAACGTTGAATCGGAGTTAGGCGGTCAACTTGGGAGTAATCCAGCCGATGTTCTCGGGGAAGCGGAGGAGGCTCACGCGGGGTAGGCGGAGATCGCTTGTTGACTGCCCCGGTGGAGGCTCTGCGGGTCGGTGCGATACACGTTTAAGCCGGTGGCGTTATGAGCCGCCCGGGGCGTGCAACGCGATTTCGATGACGTCACCTGGTTCCAGGTCGAAATCTTCGGTTGCGACGATCTTTTCCCAACTCTGGCCGGACTTTCGTACGACGGTGACCTGGGGCTTTAGGTCACCTGTTCCCGCTGGTACCGCCGCGCTTCCGCTTACGGGCTGCAGCTTCTGCGCTAACGACCTCATTCTGATGCGCAGGTCGGTTATGTGGACGTTGGAGTCCCTCAGCTCATGAAGCAACGTGATCGAGCGCTGGCTTGCGGCGCGATCGATCTGCCGGGCGGAATCCTCGCGCTGGCGTTGGAGACGCATGAGCTCGACCATGGTTTGCAGACGGCGCGTCGATGAAAGCAGAAGGGCACGTCGACTTTCAGTGACGCGGGGACTCGGTAGGGAGCCCGAACCGAACAGCTTCACGACGCGATCGAGTTCTTCCTCATCCGCCTGCACGCCTTTTTCTTCGCCTTCCTGCTGCTTACTGAGCGCCGCGAACTGTCCGTCCGCTTGCTTTACGGCGTTTTCCAGAAACATCCGCTCCTTGCGATAGTCGCGTTGGGCGGTCTTTAGCGACTCTGCCTCAGCCTGCACGATCGGAACGATTGCAGATGACGGCAAAGAGATGTCCTGGGGCGGCGTCTGATCGAAGGTGTCCTTGTCTGCGAGTTCGGCATCGACACGAAGGATATGGAAGTACTCTTTCACGTACTCCGTGGAAAAGGACTGATAGTCGCGCAGAAGATCCGCTGGATCGTTGGCGCCGGGCTGATTGCGGGAACGCAACAGGCTGTAACCGCCGGAAACCGCGACAGCCTGGCGCACGGTCATCGAGGACCTGTATGCCAACTGTCCGGGCGTCAGAACGTCACCGGTAACGTAAATGGGACGATACTCCACCACGCTCGCGATCACGTCGCCAGGCACGACGACGATTGCCTGTTCGCGCCCGTCTGGCAGCCGTTGCCGCAATATCTTCGACTGCAGCAACGTTTCCATCCGGCTCTGTAACTCGGCCGTAGTCAGGCCCGCGACCTCGACCGTGCCGATTCCGGGAAGAGCGATCGTGCCGTCGATCTGGATTTGCGCCCGGTGACGTTGTTCCGACGCACCTCCGATCGACACTTCGACGGTATCACCCGCCGCCAGCCTATACTGTGCTGCGAAGCACGGGCTGCTGGCGAGCAGAACTATCGCCATCCAGCCGGCAATCGAGATGCGGCTGAACGTCCTGACGCCCTTGGTGTCGCCCATAGCGATCTCCTTGCATAATCGAGCATCGGTTGCGCGGCCTCGTCATGTAATAAAATCCGTCTGCTGTCGGATTTTCTTAGTGGAGAGGCGACCGCGCCACCAATTGACGGTTCGCTCCAGTCCCTCGCGCAGCGTGACCTTCGGCGTCCAGCCGGTCGCCCGTACGAACCGGGTGGAGTCGGCAAGGAGCGCGCGCACTTCCGAATTTGTCGGCCGCAGGCGCTTTTCGTCGCGAAGGACCGGCTTGTGACTGGACGTCAGCTCGAGAATGTTGTCGATCAGATCACCAATTGTGATGGCGCGCTGACTGCCGGCGTTGTAGGCATGACCATATTCGACGCCGTCCGCTAGTCCGGCCGCCATGAATGCCGCGGCTGTATCCGTGACGAATGTCAGATCGCGGACGGTGGTCGTATCACCGACCATGATCGCACCGCATTCCGGATCGAGGGCCTGCCGGATGATCGTGCCGATGATCGCGCGTTCGCTTTGCCGAGGTCCGAACGTGTTGAACGGTCTGAGGATTACGACGGGAACGCCGAACGAGCGCGCGAAGGCCTCGGCCATCATGTCTGCGCCGATCTTGGAGGCGGAGTAGGGCGATTGCCCTTGCAGCGGGTGAGATTCATCGATCGGCATCTTCATCGCCGTACCATAGACCTCGCTCGTCGACGTCACGACCAGCCGTTCGATGCCGTGTTGCCGTGCGGCCTCGAGGATGTTCAATGTACCGAGTACGTTGGTCTCCACGTAGGATTGCGGCGCGAGATAGGAATAGGGTATGGCGATCAGCGCCGCGAGGTGAAAGACATAGTGATGGCCCTGGACTAGCCGGCTGACGAAGGCCGCGTCGCGAATGTCGCCGCGCACGAGATTGAGCTTCTGTCGGGTTGTTTGGGGGATATCGTCGAGCCAGCCATGGCTATCGAAGGAGTTGTATTGCGCCAACGCAGTTACGTCAGCTCCTGCCGAAACGAGGTGCTCCGTCAGGTGCGATCCGATGAAGCCGTCGGCTCCTGTCACGAGAACTTTTGCTCCAAGATAGGTCATCATCGCCCCTCTCTTTCTCTCATCTTGATCGAAGCTTCCGCGTTAACGCGCCCCAGCATTCCACGGCGATGACGTGCCCGGCACGGGCGATCCAGCCGAAATCCGATACGAGAGTCCGTCGCGGAAAATAGGCAAGGTCGATCTTCGCCTTGGCTGGAAACAGCACTTTTCGATAGTACTCCGCTGCCGGCGCGTCGGTGGGGTACATCCTATTTTCGTGTCTGAACAGGACCTGACACGGGCCGAACACACCTGGTTTGTAGTCGAGCAGCTTTTCGAAGCCGTCGCGAAAGCAATCGGAAAAGCTGAGAGACTCCGGTCGGGGGCCGACGAGAGACATGTCGCCTCGCAGGACGTTCCAGAGCTGTGGCAGCTCATCCAGCTTGGTCGCGGCGAGGATTCGGCCGACGGCCGTCAAACGTTCATCCTCCTGCAGCGTCAGGGGCGAGCCGTCGCTGCCGCAGCTCGGTCCGAACTTGCGAAACTTGTACATGCGAAACGGTTCGCCGCTTTGTCCCAGGCGAAGTTGCGAGAACAGGAGTGGCCGCCCGCTCTCGAGCCAAATGACGAACGCGACAACGACGAAGACGGGTGAAAGCGATACCATCGCGGTGCCGGCACAGAGAACATCGATTGCGCGCCGTGCACTCAAGCGAGATGAACGAGATTGCGCGCCCCACCGGTTCGCTATCTCGGGTAGGGTCATGCTACCGCCCCCACTGGGAAATCGGTGGTGAGTGCAGTCGTCAGTGCAATCACGACTTTCTCGACATCCGCCGTCGTCATTCGTGGATGCAAAGGCAGCGTCAATTCGCGTCGAGCAAAATCCTCGGTGCGCGGGAGGAGAATCTCTGGATAGAGATCTCTGTAGAAAGTCAGGCGGTGAACGGGCGGATAGTGAACCGTGGTCTGAATGCCATGCTTGCGCAGGCGATCGATGACGCGCTGCCGGCTGGTTGCCGGCGGCAGCACGACCGGCATCAAATGGTGGGTCGACGGCCAGGGATCTTCAAAAGGTATCATCACCGATGGGCAATGTTCCGCCATGAGCTCACGGTATGTGGCCGACAACCGCCGCCTGATCTTGTTCCATTCCGGCAACTTCTTGAGCTGCACGAGGCCAAGCGCAGCCCGCAGCTCGTCCATCCGGTAGTTGAAGCCGAGAACAGTCACGTCGTAGTCGGGACGGCGGCTGGTGAGGCGCTGCCGTGCACCGCTTGTCATCCCATGAGCGCGGGCCTGCCGGATGGTCTCGCGCAGGGCCCGGCTGCGCGCAATGATCGCGCCTCCTTCGGCCGTGGTCATGTTCTTGTTTCCGTAGAAGCTGAAGGCGGCCGCCTCGCCATAGCTGCCGACCTCGGGCAATCCGGGTGCATGAGCGGCGTCCTCGATCAAGAGCAGCCCCTTCCGGCGTGCAAAGGATTGCCAGGCATCGCGATGTGCAAGGTAGCCGGCAAAATGAACGAGGATGATGGCCTTGGTCCTGGAGGTGCACCTTGCTTCCGCTTCGTCCAGCGACATCAGTGGAACCTCTGCCGACCCGATATCGACGAAGACTGGTTTGGCGCCGACATAGAGGACGCTGTTGGCGGTCGCTACGAAGGTCAGCGAGGGGACGAGGACCTCGTCGCCGGGGCCAATGCCAAGGGCGTGCAGGATGAGGTGGAGGGCCGCCGTGCAGGAGCCGACGGCGACCGCATCCTCGGCCTCGTGCAGGCGGGCGAACGCCTGCTCGAAGTCGCGAACTCGATCTCCCATCGTCACCCAGCCGCTTTCAATGACCGCGGCGAGAGCGCCCTTCTCCTCTTCGCCCAAGACCGGCTCTGATACCAATAGCATGTTGTTCATCTCCAATTCTGGGCGCGAGCTCGCGCCGCGAGCGCGACTGTTGCGATCACTGCAGGATGAGAACCGGCCTCAGGCGGCGGCGAAACTTGCGAGTGCAGGGGACTGTTCGTCCCATGCGACATCCTGTGCTTTCAGGAAGTCCTCGACGCGTCCGATGTCGAGCCAGAGGCCGCTGTGCTTGAACACGTTGACTGGCACGTCCTCGTTGAGCATCTGGAACATCAGATCGTCAAACCCGAAGGGAACGCCTGACGGGATCCGCTCGACGATAGACGGGTCCATGCAGTAGATCCCCATGCTGACGAGATGCGTGAGCTCGGGCTTTTCGCGGAAATCGCTCACGCGCCCTTCCATCTCTTCGATCACGCCAAAGTCCATCTTGGTCGGCCGGATCGACGTGGCGATCGAGAGCGGAGAGTTGCTGCGCCGATGGCAGTTCACGAACTGATTGAGATTCAGATCCGTCAGCACGTCGCCATTGAGTACGAGAAACGGCTCGTCGAGTTGGTCGCGCAGCAGCGACAGTGGGCCAATGGTTCCGAGCGGCTCCATTTCCTGCGTATAGTTGATGCGCATGTTCCACTGGTTGCCGTCTCCGCAGACGCTGCGGATAAGGTGGCCCAGATATCCGGTCGTGACGTAGACCTCCCTGATCCCGTTTCGCCTGAGCCACTTGAGAACGAGCTCAAGTACAGGACGCGCACCGATTGGCATAAGTGGTTTCGGCAAAATTGAGGTGTGGGGGCGTAAGCGAGTTCCTTTGCCGCCGCATTGAATAACCGCCTTCATAAGACCCTCCGCATTGCTAGAATTTGCAATCGTTCAACTATGTACTTTCGCCCGCATAAGTCCGATCTCAGCGTGCTGATCGGGCAGGAGCGTGTAAAGAACGTAAGCGCAATTCAGCTGACGCGTCTTCGTGCATTTGCATGAGACGATTTGGGTATGCGGACACGATCAGGTGCATTCAGTGCGACCGTGATCGATTTCGAATGCCGCGCGCAGAGGCGTGAGCGCGAAAGGCGATGGCCACGTAGCCGTGCTGGTTGGCGCGTTCAAGCACGCGGAAATCAAAGCACTATCAGTGCGCTGTGGGTGGACCGGGACGGTCGAGGTCTGCACGACAGACGAACGCCACAGCAGCGTGGCTGCTGTG
Organism: Bradyrhizobium sp. S3.12.5; assembly: GCF_040548225.1. NCBI lineage: Bacteria > Pseudomonadati > Pseudomonadota > Alphaproteobacteria > Hyphomicrobiales > Nitrobacteraceae > Bradyrhizobium > Bradyrhizobium sp. S3.12.5. Next base: position 201,452 of record NZ_JBEPRF010000008.1, on the reverse strand, counting down.
GCGCGTCGAGAAGATTGCAGACCGCGTGATGGTTGCCGTGCCGCGGGATTAGTCCTTTATCGCATGTCGAGATGCCGTTGCGATGAGGTGGTAGACGCGGCCAGGGTCCGCTAGTCGAGTTTGGTAACGCCCGGAGTTTGATTGGCGTGATTTCGGCGATCGGATCGCAACGCGCTGAAGCCTACGGGTTGAGGGATGATCGAGGGCAAGGTGTGTCCATTTGCGGAGTGCACCAGTGACCCATTGTTCATTCCCCAGATCGCAGCCTGGGTTCGGTTCTGGACACGGATCTTGCGCAGGATCGCCTTAACATGAACTTTCACGGTCGCCTCGGCTATGTCGATCTTTCGGGCGATGGATTTGTTCGAACTGCCCTCGATCAAGCAAGACAAGATCGCCTTCTCACGTGGAGAAAGATGTGGCGCAACCGGCTCCCCCGCGGTGAGCACGATGCCATGCTCGACCTCTTCGGTCGGTGCCGCTTCGCGCTCAAGAATGCCGTCAAGCGCGAACGACAGGAATGCCGGAGGAAAGACGGCCTCTCCCATCGTCACGAGCTCAATGGATTTGATGAAGGCATCGCAAGAATTGACGTTCACGAAATAGCCGCTCGCACCAGCCCGATGGGCCGAGACAAGGTCGCTTGGGCAATAATGATCCGATACGACTGCGATCCGAGCATCAGGGCTTCGAGCTCTGACGAAACGGATTTGCTCCAAGGCGACATCGAAGCTATCGCCGTTGTGGATAATGAGAAACAGCAGCTGATGTGATTGGAGCTCGCTTGGTAGCTCATCAGCGCTCGAAGCAGAGAGCACGATCCTGAAATTTGCAGCATGTAGGATCCGTGAAATTCCCTCTCTGACTAAAATGTTCTTTCCAATAAGAATTGTTTCATAAGACTGACGCCTCGGCATTGTACCCTCCAGCACCTACGCTACGACTGCAACGAAACATTTTCGAAACATTTAGAAGTCAAAGTGAACTCCGCCGATCATTCCGCCTGCCTCCTTACAGGTCGCTCAGTTGATCGGTTTTGTTCGGCGGCTACTCTTTCGTGCTACCCCGGCTGTGTGCTTCCAGCCTTTGCCGTTATTTGGCAGGTTCTTGGCCCTTAATTTGTTTGTTAAGGTTTTATGAACGTTAAATCCGGATTTTCGATTTCCATATATACCGTTCGTTATAGGTGCACTTGCGGAATCCACTGGCGTCGCGGAGCGCGATTCACGCAATCTGCAGATGAGCCAACATCAAAATGTTTCCGCACATTGCGTGCATCCCTAGAGCCGCGGGTCGGACTGAAATATCGCCGACCGACGCAATCGCCGGGAGAGGTGTATTGATGAAGCTGCCAGAAGTAGGAAATATGAGTTTCTGGGGCGTCGTTACGGGAATTTCTCGTCGCGAGAACGCAATGTGGCGATCCGCACCGGGGTTCTACGGGCGAGGCGCCCCGGGACAATGATCGTAGTTCTGCGGTAAGATATCGCGCGGGGCCGTATGGCCGGCAGAGACGTGAAACAATGAGAGGTGGGTGAACGTTGACATCGGGGGCGACTGATTGAGAAGCGGGGGGGGGGCGACTGATTGAGAAGCGGGGGCGACTGATTGAGAAGCCCAATGAATTGCACAAGAATAGTGATTGCAGACCGGCATCCGGTGGTCTTGCGAGGTTTGACCAGCGTGCTCGGCTCGGAAGATGACTTCGAAATCGTTGCATCTTGTGGTGATGCTGCTAGCTGCGTGCAGGCGATCGACAGCCTTGCGCCCGATATCGCGATTCTCGATTCAACGATGTCCGAGCTGATCGCACTGGGCTCCTCTGCCCTCAATCCAGCCGATCGCCCGATCCGCCTGGTGTTTTTCATCCCCTCAGAAGTCTACGGGCTGATCTCGCCGGACGCGTTCGATGGCTGCAGCGTGATCCTGAAGGAGACCTTACCCGAAGCGCTGGTGCAATCTTTACGGCAAATCGCAAGCGGCGAAAGAATCGTGCCGCAATCCTCAATTGATCAGGTTATGCCGGCGGGGCAGGAGGTGAATTCAGAGAGTGCGCTGGCTGTGCTGACGGACCGAGAGCGTCAGATCATGCGCTTGGTTTCGGAAGGACTATCAAACAAGCAAATTGGACGCCGCTTGAACATTGCCGACGGCACAATCAAAGTCCATCTTCACCACATCTTCCAGAAGCTGGAGATCAGCAACCGGACAGCGCTCGCGGCCTTGGCCATTTCGCGGATTGATCGGGGCACTCCGGCCAAGTCGACGGAATGAATGAGCGGAGAGCTCTGAAAGCTGTTCTTGCTTCCAGTCCCGTGCGCGAGCGATGGTCTGCCGGGGCCAACTGACGTTCGACCGGGATTAATCCGACGCCAGCGGGGTTCTATCAGCAGGTGCTTGCTGCAGGCTATTGCTCGACCGAAAAATGGAGGACAAACAGTGGCAGACTGGTCAGTTCAGGGCTGTCGCTCACCTCGATCCGCCAAGACGGATAGTCCTGAAATGGTCCGACGACGTCACTTCGCAGGATTTCGCGGCTCAACTCAATGGCCGCCGTCCGCGCGGCGTCGATGTCGGGGAGATCCAAGCCGAGGTCGTCTGGTACTGAGTCGCCGCCGTCGTGAACGTGGAAAAAATAGCGGGGCATTGGCGCTTCCGGAAAACGAGTGCATCCCCGGGACAAAACCAAGCGGACGTCGCAGTAGCGTCCCCGAGTGGACCTACGACGAGCTGCCATTCCACGTCCATGATCATTGTTGAGTACCTCAACGTCGAACCGGATTCTCGTGATTGACATGGATTCTTGCTTCTTGCGCTCTAAGCTCACGTTGCGCCGCAATTGCCCAATTCGGCGTGTTCGGCGGCCCCGGCTTCCCTGCAAATCAGCCCCCCGCCGGGGCCGCGATCTCTTCGCATCGAAGGTATAGCGACGGCGGAGGGCTTGCCCTGCTGATTCACTTGCAGGCGTTCGCGCCGACTCTCGGGCAGCAATCATTGAACCGGCTCGCGTGAGGCGCCTGGCAGCACGGTCTGGGTCCGGGATCGCGGATCCACCCGCCGTAATCGCATTCACAACATTGATCTGCGCCGCGCGAGCGCCTCCTCGAACAGAGGAGGGCGCTTGCCGCATTCGCTCGCTCGAGCGGAGTACCCCGCGTTTGTTGCTGCAATTCTCCCGATTCGACCGCCTCAATTTGCGCGAACCGTGTATTGGGCGACGATGATCATCGTGCGCGTGCATTTCTGATTGTCGGCGGGGCGAGGGATCTGACAAATGTGCGGAATTATCGGTATTCTAGGACGAACCGCGGTATCGGGGCGATTGATCGATTCACTCAGGCGGCTCGAATATCGGGGGTATGACTCAACGGGCCTGGCAACTCTCGATGACGGTCGTCTCGAACGCCGCCGGGCCGAAGGCAAGCTCAAGAACCTGGAGGCGCGGCTGCTTGCCGACCCACTGAGCGGTGATGCCGGAATTGGTCACACGCGCTGGGCCACGCACGGCAAGCCGACCGAGCACAATGCCCATCCACATGCGACCGAGCGCGTCGCCGTAGTGCACAATGGCATCATCGAGAACTTCAGAAAACTGCGCCAGGCGCTGGAAGAGAAGGGCGCAACCTTCACGAGCGATACCGATACGGAAGTCGTCGTACATCTCGTTCATTCCTATCTGCTGATGGGCTATTCGCCTCAGGAAGCCGTGTGGGCGTCGTTGCCGCAGCTGCGTGGCGCCTTTGCCTTAGTGTTCCTTTTCAAGGGATATCGCGATCTTCTGATCGGAGCACGCAGGGGTTCGCCTCTGGCGGTGGGGTATGGCAAAGGCGAGACCTATCTCGGTTCAGATGCGATTGCACTCGCTCCCTTCGCCGACAGCATCAGCTATCTCGAGGACGGTGACTGGGTTGAGCTGTCGCGTGAGAAAGGAGTGATCCGGGACGCGAATGGCGCGGTCGTTGCCCGCGAGGTGCTGAATTCGGGCGGGGCATCGTTCGTCGCCGACAAAGCCAACTATCGCCATTTCATGGCCAAGGAGATTTGCGAGCAGCCGGACGTGGTCGGCCGCACGCTCGCCCATTATGTCGATATGAGAGCCGAGCGGGCGGTGTTGCCGATCAAGCTGCCGTTCCACTTCAGCGACGTGAGGCGCGCGACGATTACGGCCTGCGGCACCGCAAGCTATGCCGGCGCGATCGCGAAGTACTGGATCGAACAGCTGGCACATATCCCGGTTGATGTCGATATTGCCTCCGAATTCCGCTATCGCGAAGCGCCACTCCGCAGAGGCGACCTCGCGATCTTCATCTCGCAATCGGGCGAGACCGCCGACACGCTGGCGGCACTTCGCCATGCCAAGGAAAAAGGGGCGCACACCGTCTCCGTCGTGAATGTGCCGACTTCCACCATTGCGCGTGAGAGCGACATAGTGCTGCCGACGTTGGCTGGTCCGGAAATCGGCGTCGCCTCCACCAAGGCCTTCACGTGTCAACTGATGGCGCTCGCCGCCCTCGCGGTCGCTGCGGGAGCAGCGCGCGGCGAGATCTCCGCGGGCGAGGAGAAGAGGCTGGTCAGAGCGTTGATCGAAGTGCCGCGTTTGATGGCGGCAGCCCTCGCCAGCGAGCCGCAGATCGAGAAGCTGGCTCGCACCATCGCGAAAACGCGGGACGTGCTTTATCTTGGCCGCGGCACCAGCTATCCGCTGGCGCTCGAAGGTGCGCTGAAGCTGAAAGAGATCTCCTACATCCACGCCGAAGGCTATGCCGCAGGCGAACTCAAACATGGCCCGATTGCCCTGATCGATGAGAACATGCCTGTTGTGGTCATCGCGCCCTTCGACAGTCTGTTCGAAAAGACCATGTCGAACATGCAAGAGGTCGCCGCGCGCGGGGGCAGGATCATTCTGATGACGGATGCCAGGGGAGCGGCGGAGGCGGCCATGGAGCCCGAAGCCACGGTACTGCTGCCGGACATGGTGCCGACCTTCGCGCCGATCGTCTACGCCGTTCCCATCCAGTTGCTCGCCTATCATACGGCCGTGATCATGGGCACCGATGTGGACCAGCCGCGCAATCTCGCCAAATCGGTGACGGTCGAGTAGAAGCAAATGTCCCTTGCGGCACAGTGTCTCGCGGTCGCCCGGCGTCGCCGGTAACGCAACGAAAGTGCGGGCAACACTCGGATCCGATGGGGGGAGTACTCCCTTTGGGTCGACAGAATAGTCCGTCGTCCTGCTACAAATTCCAGCTTACACGTCGTCCAATATCAAGCGACCCGCCAGAGACAGCGTTAGCTCCGAAGGCGGACAGAGATCATCTATCTGTGGGGCCGGCATGCGCATTGGCGCATCCGGGAGGAAAACCTGGATTGCAAAGCTCCGCCAAACGTTGACTTGCGAACTTCACCGAATTTCGCCGCGGCCCGGCCGAATGTTACGCGGCAACGTGAATGTTCAAAAATGATGTGCAGACTCGGACAGAGGGAGCATTAAGGTGACCTATTCCTCGACCATCCAGACATCGTTTTCCGGGCCATCGACCACCAGCACCTATCCGCCGCACAACGGACTTGCCGTCGGGTCGAACTTCGTTGTGATGATCGAGGGATCGCTGATCGAATGGACGAACCTGACCGGCGGGTCGCCGACCCAGCAGTCGGTCTACAGCTTCTTCTCATCGCTGTCGCCGACCGGCGGCCTTTTCGATCAGCGCGTCGTCTACGACAGCGTCAATCAGCGCTTTGTCGCGATGATGGAGTACCTGGCGCCGGACGGCACCACCACCGCCATGGATATTGCCGTCTCCAAGGACTCAAATCCGAACGATGGCTGGACCTTCTCGCAGCTCAATACGACTGTCACGATCAACGGTCAGTCGACTGACTCTGACCGCCCGACATTGGCGGTCGACGGTTCGAACGTCTACATCTCGGCAGCACAGTACAACATCAACGTGTCCGGTTACGCCGGCACGGAAAACTGGGTGATCGGCGATACGGCCGGTGCGGGCGGTGGCATCTATGGCGGCGGCACGTTGAGCGTGACCACAAGCGAAGTCATGCCGTCGACGCAGGACATCTTTGCCGTTGCAGCCGGCAACAATGGCAAGACCTACTACGCGAGCGCCTTCTCCAGCGGAGGCCAGGTCGTCGTTGGCCTGCAGACCTACGACAAGAACACCAATAGTTTCAGCGCCACCAGCACGATCGCCCTTGGCAATATCGACCAGGGCGGCAGCTACACCGCCCAGCAGCAGGGGACGAGCCTCCTGCTCGATGCCGGCGATAACCGCATTGCCAACATGGTCTATGCCAACGGCTTCCTCTATGGAGTGGCCGAGATGAAGCCGAGCGGCTCGAGCGTGCCGCTGGTCCATTGGTTCAAGATCGACGTCAGCAATCCGAGTGCTCCGTCCCTCGTGGCACAGGGCGACATCTCCGGTGCCGCAATCGGAACCGGTGTGGCAACCTTCAATCCGTCCATCGCGGTGGACGCATCGGGCGATGTCGTCATCAATTTCACCGCCAGTGGTCCGAACATGTATCCGGCGGACTACTACGTCTTCCAGGGCGGCAGCGATCCCGCCGGTTCTTTCAGCGCGCCGGTCCTGTATCAGGCGAGTACCAGTTTTTTCAACTCGGGCGATGGAAGCAGCGTGCAGCCATGGGGCTCCAATTCATCAGCCACCGTCGACCCCAACAATCCGAGTTCGTTCTGGATATCGAATGAATACGTCGCCAGCGGCTGGTGGCAGACGTCGGTCGCCCGGATCGCCATCCAGAACTCCGCGGCAACCGGCCCAACGATTGCCTCGATTGCCGCTTCCGGGACCGGCATCACCAGCGGCGGCGGCGATCTCAATGCCGGCAAGCTGGTTACGCTGACGGTCAACTTCAGTGCGGCCGTGACGGTCAACACCACCGGCGGCGCACCGACGCTGACCCTCAACGATGGCGGCACGGCGAGCTATACCGGCGGTTCGGGCGGCACTGCGCTCACCTTCAGCTACACGGTGGCGGCAGGCCAGAACACCGCCGATCTCGTCATCTCGTCGTTCAACCTTAACGGCGCGAGCATCACCGATGGCGGCAGCCACGCCGCTAACCTGTCAGGCGCCACCAACTACAATCCGACCGGCACCCTTCAGATCGACACGACCGCGCCTACGATTGCCTCGATCGTTGCGACCGGCACCGGAATCACCAACGGCAGCGGCAATGTGAATACCGGCGCGGTCGTTACCTTGACCGTCAATCTCAGCGAGGCCGTGACGGTCAACGCCACCGGTGGCGCACCGACGCTGACCCTCAATGATGGTGGCACGGCGAGCTATACCGGTGGCTCGGGCAGCACCGCACTCACCTTCAGCTACACGGTGGCGGCGGGCCAGACCACGTCCGATCTCGCCATCTCGGCGCTCAACCTCAACGGCGCCGTCGTCAACGACGGCGCCGGCAACGCCGCCAATCTGTCGGGCGCCGCCAACTACAATCCCGCCGGCATCCTGCAGGTCAACCCGACGGCACCGACGGTTGCCTCGATCGCGGCCTCGGGCACCGGCATCACCAGCGGCGCCGGCGATCTCAACGCGGGAAAGGCGGTCACGTTGACCGTGAACTTCAGTGCGGCCGTGACGGTCAACACCGCGGGCGGAACCCCGACGCTGACCCTCAACGATGGCGGCACGGCGAGCTACACCGGTGGCTCGGGCGGCACTGCGCTCACCTTCAGCTACACGGTGGCGGCAGGCCAGAACACCGCCGATCTCGTCATCTCGTCGTTCAACCTTAACGGCTCGAGCATCACAGATGGCGGCAGCAACGCCGCTAACCTGTCAGGTGCCACCAACTATAATCCGACCGGCACCCTGCAGATCGACACGACCGCGCCTACGATTGCCTCGATCGTCGCTTCCGGCACCGGCATCACCAATGGCAGCGGCAATGTGAGCACCGGCCAGGTCGTCGCATTGACCGTCAATCTCAGCGAGGCGGTGACGGTCAACACCACCGGTGGCGCACCGACGCTGACCCTCAATGATGGTGGCACGGCGAGCTATACCGGCGGCTCAGGCAGCGCAGCGCTCACCTTCAGCTACACGGTGGCGGCGGGCCAGACCACGTCTGATCTCGCCATCTCGTCGCTCAACCTCAACGGCGCGGTCATCAGCGACGGCGCCGGCAACGGCGCCAACTTGGCCGGCGCGACCAACTACAATCCCGCCGGCACCCTGCAGGTCAACCCGGCCACCACCACCAGACCTAGCCACATCGTCGTCCTTTCCCTGGAGAACGAGAACTACTCCGACATCGTAGGTAGTTCCCAGGCGCCTTACCTGAACTCGCTGATCGCTCAGGGGATGCTCCTCACCAATTACTACGGTGTGACCCATCCGAGCCAGCCCAACTACATTGCCCTGTTTTCCGGCTCGACGCAGGGCGTCACCAACAACGGCACCTTTCCCCAACTTCCGGCCAGCGTACCGACGCTGGCGAGCACGCTCGCCGCTAGCGGTTACACGTTCGGCGGTTACGCCGAAACCACGGCGGATCCCGAACGCCAACCGTGGATCCACTTCGCCAATTCGGCCAACGATGGTCACGATTTCAGCGCTTTCCCTCAGACCGCGGCCGGCTTCGCCAACCTTCCGACGGTTTCCTATGCTTCGCCCAACGACGCCGACAACATGACGCCGACAAGCGACAACGGCGGCGGGATTCCGGCGGGCGACGCCTGGGTCCAGGCCAATCTCTCTGCCTACGCGGCCTGGGCGCAGGCCAACAATTCGCTGCTGATCGTCACCTTCGACGAAAACAACACCAATCCGGCGGTGACCTACCCCAATCACGTTGCGGCAATCGTCGTCGGCGGAGGCGTTCCGGCAGGGGCCGTCAACGACTCGCCGGCTGACCCCTATTCCCTGCTTGCCACGATCGAAAGCCTTTACGGGGCTGCGCCGATCGGCGCCAGCGCCGGCGTGCCGGCGCTCAACTTCTATTCGTCGACGCCGGCGAGGGCGTCCGCCTCGGTCACTCGCTCATTTTCCGGATTGTCCGACCGGACCAACAATCCGCCCCAAAATGCGTTAGCGGTAGGGCCGAATTACATTTTCACCGCGGAGACCACGCACTACGAGATAACCGACCTTAGCGGCAATCCAATTGTATCCAACGGATCATTGTATAGCTTGTTCTCGTCGCTTGGCGGCACGCTTGACAACAGCCTCCTCGATGCGCGCGCCGTCTATGACAGTTCGACCGGCCGCTATGTGGTCACTGTGGATAATTTTCAACCAGGAGGCGGGAACTTCGCCACCAATATCGACGTCGCCGTGTCGGTCGATAGCAATCCGAGCGACGGCTGGTATTTGGCTTCGATCGACACGTCCAACGGCACCACGACCCAATCGGACATGCCCTATCTGTCGGTCAGCAACGGCAAAATCTATATCTCCACGCCCGAATTTCTAGACGCGGGAGGCGGCTACAACAATGGCGAATTCGTCGTCAACGAAAGCAGGGTAATAGCCGCTGGAAACGGCGCGATCACGCCTGACGCCAGCAGTAGCGTACCTGGGACCGCTGGCATCATGCGCAACGTCGCCGGCGACAACGGGGTGACCTACTATTTGAGCGCCCATTCGACCGCGAGGGAAACCGCGCTCGCATATCAAACGTACGATCCGACGCATGGCTTCAGCGGGACCCAAACGATCTTCCTCGGCGACGCCGATGTGGGAGGGGGCGGAAGCGACTACACCGCCGCGCAGTTGGGCACGACCAAGAGGATCGGCATTAACGACGGGCGCATCCAAAGCCTTGCCTACACTTCCTCGGGAGGACACAATTACGTTTACGGCGTGAGCGAAGCCATGCCGACCGCAGGGGGGCTCGCTCAAATCGAGTGGTTCAAGCTCGATGTCACCGATCCCACGAATCCGCAATTTGTCATCGGGAACGTCATTTCCGGCGCGTCCATCGGCACGGGTGTCGCCGTGTTCGATCCTTCGATTGCGGTCGACAAGAACGGCGACGTGCTCATCAATTTCTCGGCCTCGGGGCCGAACATGTATCCTTCCGACTACTACATGGTGCTCGGCGCCGGCGCTTCCGCTTTCAGCGGCCCGACGCTTTACCAGGCGAGCACCACGTTTCTTGATACCGGAAGTCTGAACGACCAGCGTTGGGGGACCTATTCGACCGCAATAGCCGATCCGAACAACGCAAACGGATTCTGGATATCGAACGAATACGTGGCCAACGGCTGGTGGCAGACTGTGGTCGCTCAGATCGCCGTCCAGGGTTCCGCGGCAACGGCGCCGACGGTTGCCTCGATCGCGTCCTCGGGCAGCGGCATCACCAGCGGCGGCGGCGATCTCAATGCCGGCAAGCTGGTTACGCTGACGGTCAACTTCAGTGCGGCCGTGACGGTCAACACCACCGGCGGCGCACCGACGCTGACCCTCAACGATGGCGGCACGGCGAGCTATACCGGCGGTTCGGGCGGCACTGCGCTCACCTTCAGCTACACGGTGGCGGCAGGCCAGAACACCGCCGATCTCGTCATCTCGTCGTTCAACCTTAACGGCGCGAGCATCACCGATGGCGGCAGCCACGCCGCTAACCTGTCAGGCGCCACCAACTACAATCCGACCGGCACCCTTCAGATCGACACGACCGCGCCTACGATTGCCTCGATCGTTGCGACCGGCACCGGAATCACCAACGGCAGCGGCAATGTGAATACCGGCGCGGTCGTTACCTTGACCGTCAATCTCAGCGAGGCCGTGACGGTCAACGCCACCGGTGGCGCACCGACGCTGACCCTCAATGATGGTGGCACGGCGAGCTATACCGGTGGCTCGGGCAGCACCGCACTCACCTTCAGCTACACAGTGGCGGCGGGCCAGACCACGTCCGATCTCGCCATCTCGGCGCTCAACCTCAACGGCGCCGTCGTCAACGACGGCGCCGGCAACGCCGCCAATCTGTCGGGCGCCACCAACTACAATCCCGCCGGCATCCTGCAGGTCAACCCGACGGCACCGACGGTTGCCTCGATCGCGGCCTCGGGCACCGGCATCACCAGCGGCGCCGGCGATCTCAACGCGGGAAAGGCGGTCACGCTGACCGTGAACTTCAGCGCGGCCGTGACGGTCAATACCACGGGGGGCACCCCGAGGCTCACCCTCAACGACGGCGGCACGGCAAGCTACACCGGCGGCTCGGGGAGCACGGCGCTCACCTTCAGCTACACGGTTGCGGCAGCCCAGAATACCGCCGATCTCATCGTCTCATCGCTCACCCTCAACGGCGCGACGATCACCGGTGGCAACGGCATTGCTGCCAATCTGACGGCGGCCACCAACTACAATCCGGCCGGCACGTTACAGATCGACACGACGGCGCCGACGATTGCCTCGATCGTTGCGACCGGCACCGGTATCACCAACGGCACCGGCAATGTGAATACTGGAGCGGTCGTCACCTTGACGGCCAATCTGAGCGAGGCGGTGACGGTCAACACCACCGGCGGCACGCCGACGCTCGCCCTCAACGATGGCGGCACGGCGAGCTATACCGGCGGCTCGGGCAGCACCGCGCTCACCTTTAGCTACACGGCCGCGGCGGGGCAGACCACAGCCGATCTCGCCATCTCGGCGTTCAACCTCAACGGCGCGGTCGCCAACGACGGAGCCGGCAATGTTCTCAATCTGGCGGGCGCCACCAATTACAATCCGACCGGCATCCTGCAGGTCAACAGGCCGCCCGCGACGATTGCCTCGATCGCGACCTCCGGCACTGGCATCACCAACGGCGTCGGCGATCTCAATGCCGGCAAGGTGGTCACGCTGACGGTCAACTTCAGTGCGGCCGTGACGGTGAATACCGCCGGAGGCGCCCCGAGGCTCACTCTCAACGATGGCGGCACGGCAACCTACGCCGGCGGGTCGGGGAGCACTGCGCTCACCTTCAGCTACACGGTCGCGGCAGGCCAGAACACCGCCGATCTCATCGTCTCATCGCTCACCCTCAACGGCGGAACCATCGTCGACGGCAACGGCAACGTCGCCAATCTGGCGGGCGCCACCAACTCCAACCCGGTCGGAATCCTGCAGATCGACACGACGGCGCCGACAATCGCCTCGATCGTCGCGACCGGCACCGGCATCACCAACGGCACCGGCAGTGTGAACACCGGCCAAGTCGTCACCTTGACCGTCAATCTCAGTGAGGCCGTCACAGTCAGCACCACCGGCGGCACGCCGACGCTCACCCTCAACGATGGCGGCACGGCGAGCTACACTGGTGGCTCCGGCAGCACCGCGCTCACCTTCAGCTACACGGTCGCTGCAGGCCAGACCACGTCCGATCTCGCCACCTCGTCGTTGAACCTCAACGGCGGGGCGATCAACGACAGACCCGGCAACGCCGCCAACTTGTCTGGCGCCGCCAACTACAATCCCACCGGCACCCTGCAGGTCAACCCGACCACGACCACCACTGGCGTACCGAAGTACAGCCATATCGTGGTCGTCGTTGAAGAAAACCACAACTATGACCAGATCGCCGGCAATAGCCAAGCACCTTACATCAACAGCCTCATGGCCGGCGGCGCATCGCTAACCAACATGACGTCGGAGGCTCATCCAAGCCAGCCGGACTATTTCGCCCTCTATGCCGGCTCGACATTCGGTACAACCGACGACAACTCCTACAGCCTCCCGGACCCAACACTTTACACGGTCTTGCACAACGCGGGTCTCTCGTTCACGGGCTATGTGGACGAGGGCGGGATCGGCAGTGACTTCAACCATGACCCCTGGGTTTCATTCCCGGAGGGGCGCACGGTTCAAACGGATTTCACCAGCTTCCCGGCGCTTTTTGCCAACGGCAATTATTCGAGCCTGCCGACCGTCTCGTTCGTCATTCCCAGCGTGAGTAACGACATGCACGACGGGACGATCGCCCAGGGTGATACATGGCTTCAGCAAAACCTGGGCGGCTATGCTCAGTGGGCGGTCAACAACAATTCGCTGCTGATCGTGACCTGGGACGAAAATGACGATTCGACTTCCGAGGCTGCTTCCAATCAGGTTCCAACTCTCTTGTATGGCGCCAACGTGGTCGCGGGAAACTACGGCGCCGCCTACAATCACTACAATGTTCTGAGCACGATCACTGATTCATTGGGCTTGACCGCTCCCAACAACGCCGCGACAGCGCCGCCCATTCAAGTGTTTGGGACAGCTGCCGGTGGGGCCGCGCTGGCCGCAGTGGATCAGGACGCGGGGCCCGAGGTCCCGGCACTGACCATCAGCAACACCTCGCTGACCGTGCAGGCCGGAGGATCCGTGGCGTTGGGCATCACCGCGACGCCCGTCGACTCCGACGACAAACTGTCGCTGACGATCAGCGGCTTGCCCAGTTACGAGTCGATCACAGCCCCAGCCGGAAACACTGTGACGAGCAGCCTTCAATCCAACGGAACCTATACCTGGTCCATTACCGAGGGCTCCTCCACGACAGGCAATCCACTCACCGGGCTGACGCTGTCGTCGAGCTATACGGGCACCGACCACCCGGTCGCTACGTTCACGGTAACGGCGAGCAACACAACTACGGGCGAAACCGCGACGTCGGTGGCGCAGACCATGCAAGTGACCGATCCTCCGGCGCCAACGTCGGGTGCAGCGCAGTCTTCATCGGCTGGCCCGAATGGCCCTTCGAGCGGGGATGCGGGGCATATTGGTCGCCTTGCAGCCATGATGGATCAATTCGCGGCAGCCGCCAGGTTGCCCGGAGACGCCTCTGGCCCGATCCACCAGGCATTTTATCCGACCGGCTGCTTGCAGGACCCGGCGTTGCTGGCTGCTCCCCATTTTCACACGGGATGAGCACGGTGGATCCGGTCACCCGCTTGGTGGAAAGGAGTGCGGCGATCAATCTACAGCGCAGACTCGGGCTGTGGTGAGGAGCCGTATGCACCCCAGATCGACTGGTCGTAGTTCACCATGGACCCCGTCATCAGACCTGACTCATCCGTCGACAGAAAGGCAACGGCACGCGCAACCTCATGGGGGTCAATGAGACGGCCAAATGGTTGAGCGGCCGACGCCTGTTTGAGCCAATCCGAGCTTGCACCATGATGCTCGATTTGAGTCCGGTCTTCGCCTTCGGTGGCCATCCATCCGATATTCAGCCCGTTGACGCGGATCCGATTACGCATGACGGCATAGGCCGTATTCTCCGTAAGTGTTGCCAGGGCGCCTTTTGACGAGCAATAGGCGGCGATGAACGGTTGGCCGGCTTTGGCCGACATCGAACCAATATTCACGATGTTGCCCGCGATCTTTTCACGGCGCATGATCTTGATCGTTTCCTGCATCAGGAAAAATGGGCCGCGAACGTTGACATTGAAGATCCTGTCGAACAATTCAGGCGACGTATCGAGGATCGTGCCGCGATCTGTTACTCCAGCGGCATTCACCAGTACGTCGACGCGGCCGAATTCTGCGTCGGCCTTTGCTATGACGGTCCGGCAATCTTCGACCTTGCCCAAATCGGCGGCGACAAACACCACCCTCGTGCCGGTTGCGTCCTGAATTTCTCTGGCTTTCGTCTGGCCTTTTGCCGCCGAGCGGCCGCAAGTCACGATGCCGGATGCGCCACGATCGGCAAACAACCTCGCGATGGCTGCGCCGAGTCCCTGCGTGCCACCGGTAATGACCGCAATTTTTCCAGTCAGTCCGCTCATGACGATGTCCTTCGATTTGGTAACCGGCCGTAGCAATCAGACAACGAGGCGACGATCAGTTACGGGAGTAAGCCGCACCATGTCGGGGGTCGGGTGGCGAGAGCGCGGTTGAGCCGAAATCGCTTGCGGTACCCCGGTTGAAGCGGCCCGTTGAATGGCGAGCAGTGCGCGCATGTCCGCCAAGCCCTCGTCGCCATCCGCTTCAGGCGGCGTTCCCGATCTGATGCAGTCCGAGAAATACGCGACCTGCGCGCCAAAATGATCGATTTGCGGAAACCGGGTCTCGGCGATCTTTCCGTCACTGCGCAGCCGCAGCCGTGTCGCAGTTTCGAATCTGAAGCCAGGATCGAGCTCCAGGTCGCCCGTCGTTCCCACGACCCGATAATTGTCGACCGCCGCTGCCGCGAAGCTGGCGACGAATTGTGCGAGGCCGCCCGAGGGAAATCGCAGCGTTGCAGCCACCGAGGCGTCCACCTCGCCAAAGCGCGGGTCGTCGACCGGCCGGTGCGCCGTCGCTATGGCTTCGATCGGCTCTTCCGCAAAGATGTGACGGGCGGCGTTGATGCAATAGACGCCGACGTCCTGAAGCGGGCCACCCCAGGCCGTCGCTTGCAACCGATGATTCCCCAGAGACGTCTGGAAGCTGAACACCGACTGAAAGAACAGCGGTCGGCCGATGGCGTTGGCGCGGATGTGTTCGAGAACGGCGACGGTTCCCGGTTCGTGGTGCAGCCGGTACGCGGTCATCAGAAACACGTTGGCGCTGCGCGCCGCGGCGATCATGGCGAGCGCTTCGTCCTCGCTCACGGCGAGCGGCTTCTCGACCATGACGTGCTTGCCGGCGCGTGCGGCCCGAATGGCGTAATCGGCATGCATGTGGTTCGGCAGGGCGATGTAGACCGCGTCGATCCCGGGGCTGGCGATCAGGGCGTCGTAGCCGTCATAGCCGACAACCGTGCCAATGCCGTAAAAGTCCGCGAGGCGCGCTGCCTTGGCGTGGTCGCCGGTCACGATGGCCGTAACCCGCGAATTTCCGGACTGAACCACGCCGGGCAGGAACGCTTGCTGCGAAATCCAGCCGGCGCCGACGACGGCATAATTGATCATCAATTCTCTCCCTGATGTCGCCGATGGAACGCCTGAAAGGGGATGAAACGTCTCGCCTGTGGTTTGGCGTATGGGTTCAGTCGTACAACGAGGGACGTGACGGGTATTTCAACGTCGTCGCATGGTTCTCGGTTAGACCTGCTGCGATCTGCTCGGCGATGGCCGAGGCCATGTAGCCGTCCCAGGCGCTTGCCCCGACCGGAATTTCTGTCGTCACCGCGCCAATCCAGTCGGTCAATTGCCTGCGATAGGCGTCGCCAAAGCGCGGAATCCAATTGCCGGGATAGGAGACTCCGCCAATGCGGTCCTTGTTGCGCATCGTGAGCGAGGGCAGAGCCAGCGCGATCGTTCCTTCCCGACCCACCAGTTCGGCATGGACATGATAGCCGTAGGCGGCGTTGATATTGACCTCGGTCGACACGATCTCGTCGCGGTCGGTCCGCATCGTGATCATCAGCGGTTCGCCGCCGGGCCCGCTGGCGACATGAGCCGAGACCATTTCCGATCCGGTCAGCCATCGGCTGATGTCGATCTCGTGCACGAATGAATTCGTCACCGCCATCGGTCCGGTAAACCACTCCGGCGCGCTGACGTTTCGGTGGACGTTGTGCAGCAAGACGGTTGCGCCCACAGCGCCTTCGTCCTTTATCCGCTTCATCTCCTGATAGCCGGGATCAAACCGCCGCATATAGCCGACCTGGATCAGCCTGCGCTTCAATGCGACTTCAGTCTGAACCACGCGCAGGGCTTCCGCCGCGGAGAAGGCCAGCGGCTTTTCGCACAGGACGGGCTTGCCCGCTTCCAGGCAGGCCAAGGTCATCTCCGCATGCGTCCCGTCCGGCGATGCGATGATCACCGCTCCAATGCGGTCTGAGGCGATCAGAGATCGAGGGTCGGGAAAGACAGCGGCGCCCGCCGCGGCCGCTTGCGCGCGGGCGGCATCGGCGTCGAAGACCCCCGCCAGATGCGCGCCGGGAATCTCGCGACTGACGAGGCGCGCATGTTCCGAACCCATCACGCCCGTTCCAATGACACCCACGCCAACACCCATTTCCTTGCTCCTTTAGGCTTTCCCGGCCCAACGCCTTCGGACGCATCCGATCCGTTCGCAGTCGTGTGCCCGGACAATTGCCGCGCTGCGTCCTCGCCTCACGCGGCGATCATGCGCACCCTACGACCCAAGCGATTCATCGAACGACCTCATAGCCAGCCAAGGCCATTACGCGCACCAGCTCCGCGTGTCCTTTTTTTGCCATTGCGAGCGGTGGATTGATCTTCGGATCCTGCTCGGCCTCGACGACGAACCAGCCCTCATAGCCATAGGAGGCCAGTCGTCCGACGATGGAGGCGAAGTCGAGCGAGCCGTCGCCAGGCACCGTGAAGGCGCCCTTGACGACCGCGTCGAGAAAACTCTCTCTGGTGCGGTCAAGCTTGCCGATCACATCCATGCGCACATCCTTGGTGTGAACATGCGTGATGCGCTTGTGGTGCTTGTCGATGACGCGCATGACGTCGCCGCCAGCAAAAGCCATGTGGCCTGCATCAAACAGCAGCGGGATGCCTTCGCCGGAATGTCTCATGAACATGTCGAGTTCCGGCTCGGTCTCGATCACGGCGGCCATATGGTGGTGATAGGATAGCGGCATGCCCTGCTCGGCGCACCATTCGCCAAACTTCGTCATCTTGTGGGCATAGACCTTGATTTCGTCCTCCGAGAGCTTGGGCTTCGTTGCCAGAGGCCTCGAACGATCGCCCTGAACAGTACGTGCGCATTCGCCGTAAACGATGCAGGGGGCGTTGACAGCCTTGAACAACGCCATTTGCTCGGTGACGCGTTGCTTTTCCTGTTCCAAATCGCCATCGAGCAACAGACCGGAGAACCAGCCGCCGCATACCTTCATTCTGTGGGCTTTCAGGACGGGGCCAAGCACGTTCGCGTCCATCGGAAAACGGCGGCCCGTCTCCATGCCGGTGAAACCGGCCTCGCTCGCCTGACGCAGACATTCTTCGAGCGAAACATCATCGCTCAGCTCCTCCAGGTCGTCATTCCACCACGCGATCGGAGCGATACCCAATTTCGCCTTCATAGGAGTCTCCGGGAGTTTAACCGCTTGTCACTTGCGCAAACGGCGCTAAACGCCGACACGCTGTTTTTTGCGGCCGTCGAGTTGGCCTTTCGAGGCCTCGAGAACGCTCTCGCGGGCGCTGACTTGCGGCACGCCGACATCCCACCAGGCATCGCCGGGCGTCCAGGTGAGAGCGTCGGAGACGATGGTCAATACCGTGGTACGATCGGTGCTCAAGGCCCAATCCATGGCAGCACCGAGATCGGCGAGGCTTTCGACCTTTCGCGCGAGCGCTCCCATGGATTCGGCGTGCCTGGCAAAGTCCACGGCGAACGGTTGCTTGACGCGGCAATCCTTGATCAGGTTGTTGAAGCTTGCGCCGCCCTTGCCGTTCTGCAGGCGATTGATCACGGCATAGCCGCCATTGTCGCAAACGATCACGATGATCTTGTGGCCGGTGAGAACGGTTGAATAGATATCCGAGTTCATCATCATGTAGGTACCGTCACCCACCATGACGATCGGGACGCGGGTAGGGTCCGCCATGGCCGCCCCCCATCCAGCCGCGATTTCATAGCCCATGCAGGAGAAGCCGAATTCGCAGTCGAAAGTATTGGGGCTTTTGACGCGCCAGTTCTTCATCACTTCGCCGGGCAGGCCGCCGGCGGCAGCTATGAGATAGTCGCGCTCGCCGGCATGCGAACTGACGATGCCAACCACCTGCGCATAGGTTGGAATGGGTTCGTTCGTGGGTCTCTGATAGGAATCGAGCGCAGCGTTCCATTTCGCAAACTCGGATTTGCCGTGATTGGTCCATGTCACGTCGGACTTCCACCCTTTGAGGGAAGCTGCCAGTTCAGCAACGGTCTCGCGTGCGTCGCCGATCACCGCGAGGGCTTGATGCTTGGTTGCGTCGAAGCGCGCCGCGTTGATCGAGACGAATTTCGCGTCCGGCGCGAAGCAAGTCCATGATCCCGTGGTAAAATCCATCAAGCGGGTGCCGATAGCCAGAATGATATCGGCTTCAGCTGCGAGAGCATTGGCCGAGGTCGAGCCAACGATGCCGATCGGACCGATATGAGCTGGGTGATGGTGCGTGAACGCACCTTTGCCCGCGATGGTTTCGGCAACCGGAATGCCGTGCTCCGTTGCAAAAGCGCCGAGAACTTCTTCGGCGCCGGAATAGCGCACGCCTCCGCCTGAAATGATCAGCGGTCGTTTGGCGCTCTTGAGAATTTCGAGCGCCTGAGCCAGACGATCCTTGTCGGCGCGCGGACGTGCAATGGCATGGACGGTTGGTCTGAAAAAGGCTTCCGGATAGTCCCAGGCCATTTCCTGCACGTCCTGCGGCAGCGCGATGAAGGCCGGGCCGCAATCCGCCGGATCGAGCAGGACAGCGACAGCCTGCGGCAGCGACGAGATGATCTGTTCCGGGTGGGTAATGCGATCCCAATAGCGCGTCACGGCACGAAAGGCGTCATTGACATTGATCGAAGGGTCACCGAAGTGCTCGACCTGTTGCATGACCGGATCGGGGCGGCGATTGACGAATGTATCACCGGACAGCAGCAAGACCGGCAGGCGGTTGGAATGGGCAACTCCGGCGGCAGTTACCATGTTCAGTGCGCCGGGACCGATCGAGGAGGTGGCGACCATGACCTGGCGGCGGCGTTTGGCCTTGGCGAAGCCTATGGCGGCAAGCGCCATCGATTGCTCATTCTGACCGCGCCAGGTCGGCAGAGTATCTTTTACGGCTTCCAAGGCTTCCGACAGGCAGGTGACATTGCCATGGCCAAAAATGGCAAAGACGCCGGGAAAAAGCATCTCCTTTCTGCCATCAATGATCGTAAACTGATTGCACAGATAGCGAACCAGGGCCTGCGCCATGGTGCAGCGAACCGTCGACATGCGCGTTCCTCCCGAAATTCTCGATCACCTTCGATGGTGCATATTCGGTTTCGGGAAGATTTATTGTCATTTCGTGCTTTTAGCAAGATAAATTGCTAAAACGCCGGAGCGCTCAATATCATCGCCTGGAAGAATGCCTTTGCTGCCGTGTTTGCGCGACAGTTCGATTGCGCGCCATCTCGGTCACCGTCGGAATTCGTGGCGTCGAGTCCCGGCCTGGCTGAAGCAGGGCGGCAGTTGCCATCGCAATACACTGGACCAAGCACATCGGTGCCGCGAGCGACCTGGAGAACAGATATTCGTCCTCTGGAATCGTGAAGAGTGTCCGGGCGTCTTTTGCGAGGGGCGACAATTGGCTGTCGGTAATGGCTATGATGTAAGTTCCGTTGGCTACGGCCACCTCGGATATGACGACGACTTCTTTTGCATAATGTCGAAATGCGATTGCGATCAGGACGTCGCGGTCGGTCATGGTCGTCGCCATTTCCTGCGCCAGGCCACCGGCAGGATCGAGAAGGACGACACGGCGGCGCAGCATCGTCAGAAGATACCTGAGCAACGATGCAATAGGTTCGGATCGGAGTTGTCCGGCAATGTAAATCGTTTCCGCCTGCACGAGCAGCTTGGCGGTGTCGGCGAGGGTTTTTTCCGATATGACTTCGAGAAGATCTTGAAGTGCCGCCATGTCGCGCACGACCAGATCCCGCAAATAGCCGAGACTGCCGTGGTCCTTATTTCGTGAAAGTTCACTTTCGAGAGCGCTGATGCGCTCCCGAAATCCGGGGGCGGCAGTGGCAAGTCTGGTTTGAAAAACAGATTGCAGCTGTTTGAAGCCGGAGTAGCCGAGGCTCTGCGCGAAGCGGACGAGGCTCGATGGATGAGTCCGGCATTTGGCGGCGACAGCATTGATCGACTCGAGTGCCACCACATTCGGATTCTGCGTCAGGAATCTCGCGATCTGCTGAAATCCGGTCGATAAGTTTGGGTATTCGCGAGTGATCAGATTGACGATCCCCTCATAATTTTTCGGGATTGTTGCTGCTGGTCCGCTGCGCTTGGTTGGCATTCTCATTCCTTGCCTGCGATTTCCATCACCCGCCTGAAAATCATTTCTTTGGCGTATCTCGGAATCCGCGTGGTTCATCAGTGTCAAAAAAGTTCATTTGCCGATCGTGAAATTATTGTTGCAAAAGTAGAATTAAGCAACGATAATTGTTTAGGGCGTATGGAATGCGCCGACAACAGAATTCGAAATGAGGAAACGTCGCTGAAGTCGCAAGAGCGGATTTGCTCGCTGTAAGAACAGTAGACCCGCATAGGCGGTTGCGATCACGGGAGGTAGGCCTGACAGATAGATTCATCGCGTCCCGACCTTGCGCCAACGTGTCGGCTCCTGAGCTTCAATAGCAGCGGAACGTTGTGCAGGACGAGGTTACCCGCGTCACACCAGTGTCCTTTGCGTCAGCGCATCAATGCGGGTTTGGCGAAGGAAGTCGCTCAACCCCAGGATAGGACGGAGTTTCCTACATGTTGCGAGTTGCGGTTCTTGGCGCTGGGCGAATTGGGAAAATCCATGCGGCCAACGTGGCGGGAAACCCCAAGGCAAAGCTTGTGACAGTTGCCGATCCATACGGCACTGCAGCTAAGGAGTTGGCGGATCGCCTCGGTTGCGAGGCCTCGCTTGATCCCGGCGCGGCGATCGAGCGAGGCGATGTCGATGCCGTCATCATCGGCACGCCGACGGATACTCATGTCAGCTTGATGCTGCATGCAGTGCGGAACGGAAAGGCCGTACTTTGCGAGAAGCCGATCGACCTCGACATCACCAAAGTGGACGCTGCTGTCCTTGAGGTCGAGCGGCTCAACGGCCGCGTCATGGTGGCATTCAACCGCCGCTTCGATCCAAGCGCCCGACAGCTCCGCAGATCGATCGATGACGGTGAAATCGGCGATGTGCGGCAGGTCATCATCAGCAGCCGGGACCCGGGAATGCCGCCGCGCGAGTACGTACGTCACTCCGGCGGAATCTTTCGCGATATGGTGATTCACGATTTCGACATGGCGCGCTGGCTGCTCGGCGAAGAGCCGATCGAGGTCATGGCGACGGCGAGCCGACTTGTCGATCCGGGATTGGCTGAGTTCGACGATTTCGACACGCTCATGGTTCAGATGCGCACGGCTTCGGGTCGGCAATGTCATATCAACTGCTGCCGCGAAGCGGTCTATGGCTATGATCAACGGATGGAAATCTTTGGATCGACTGGAATGCTGCTGAACGAGAATCTGCGGCCGACCACGGTCCGGCGTTGGAGTAAGGCCGGGACAGAAGCGCGCGACCCGCTCCTGAATTTCTTTCTGGAGCGATATGCCGAGGCCTACAAGGCGGAATTCGATCAATTTGCCGATGCGCTCGAAAGCGGTTCGCCACTGCCTACGACCCCGCATGACGGGCGCCAGGCGCTTCGTTTGGCCGACTGCGCTCTTGAGTCCGCCCTGACGGGCCGAGCCGTCAAAGTTTGATCAGAATGGGATCGGGACGACATGCGGGATATTGGCGTAGGCGTCATTGGCACCGGCTTCATGGGCAAGGCCCATAGCTTTGCCTATCGGGCCGTTGCCGGCATTTTTCCGGACAGTCTGCGTCCGGTTCTGCAGTCGGTTGCAGATATCAATGGAGAAGCCGCAGAGCAGGCCGCCAAACAATTCGGTTTTCGCCGCTGGCGAACCGATTGGCGGGCGCTCGTAGACGACCAGGATATCGAGGTCGTCTCGATCACGGCGCCAAATGCCGTTCACCGCGAAATGGCGCTCGCGGCCATAGCGGCGGGCAAGCACGTCCATTGCGAGAAGCCGATCGCGCCAAATGCCGATGCGGCAAAGGATATGATGGAGGCCGCTGAAGCAGCCGGCGTCGTGACGCAAGTTGGTTATAACTACATCAAAAATCCGATCCTGAAACTTGCCCGCTCCATGGTTGCGGCCGGAGAACTCGGAGAAATCACCGGCTTTCGCGGCATTCACGCCGAAGATTACATGGCGGATCCGGAAGCTCCCTACAACTGGCGCCTGGATGCCAGCGGTGGAGCGGGTGCGATCGCCGATATCGGCAGCCATATTATCGGAATGGCCCGTTTTCTTCTCGGCCCCATCAGCCACGTCGACGCTGATTTGGAAACCGTCGTCAAAAGCCGCCCCGTTCGCGCCGGTTCATCGGAACGCCGCGCCGTCGAAGTCGATGATATTGCGCGCCTCGCCGTGAGATTTGAGCGGCGATGCCGCGGAACGATTGAAGCAAACTGGGTGGCGACAGGACGAAAAATGCAGCTCGGGTTTGAATTGACCGGCGCAAAGGGGTCTCTTGTCTATACGCAAGAACGCCTCAATGAGCTACTGCATTACCGTACCGGCGGCGACCCACGCCACAGCGGTTATACGCGCATCGAGGCAGGGCCCCAGCATCATCCCTATGGGCTGTTCTGCGTCGCGCCGGGTCACCAACTTGGCTTCAACGATCTCAAGACGATCGAGGTTGCGGAATTCCTGGAAGCGATTGCTGGTGGAGAGAGGCGCGGGCCGGATTTTCGCGAAGCTTGGGAAATTCAGAAGATCATCGATACCGCGGTTCGATCATCCAAATCGCGGACGTGGCAAGCGATCGAGTAGACCGGCGACCATTGCCGCTGGAATGCCGGGCGCAACCCCGGCTATGATAAGGTAGTCGAACTTGAAGCAGCCGGAAGAGCTGCATGACAGGGGAGGTGCTGCAGTGGCTCTGCTTGAAGTTCGTAACGTATCGAAGAGTTTTGGCGCTATTCACGCGGTCAACGACATCAGCTGGTCGGTCGAGCCCGGCGAGGTCGTGGGGTTGATGGGCGACAATGGTGCCGGCAAGTCCACTCTGGTCAAGCTGATTGCCGGGAATTTTCCACCAACCGATGGCGAAGTTCTTGTCGACGGCGAGGTCTGCCATTTCCATAAGCCCATCCAGGCGCGCGCCAAGGGCATCGAGGTCGTCTACCAGGATCTCGCGCTTGCGGACAATCTCACGGCCGCGCAGAACGTGTTCCTGGGCCGCGAGCTAAACAAGGGGTTCTGGCCCTTTCGGGTACTCAACAAGCAGGCGATGATCGACCGCTCGGCGAAATTGTTCGACGAGCTGAAATCCGAAACGCGGCCGCGCGATCTGGTCAGGAAAATGTCGGGCGGCCAGCGCCAGGCGGTGGCCATCGCCCGCACCCGGCTTTCCAACGCGAAGCTTGTCCTGATGGACGAGCCGACCGCCGCCATCTCGGTGCGCCAGGTCGCCGAGGTGCTCGAGCTCATCCGCCGTCTGAAGCACCAGGGGGTGGCGGTTATTCTCATCAGCCATCGTATGCCGGACGTGTTCGCGGTGAGCGACCGCATCATTGTCATGCGGCGCGGTACCAAAGTGGCCGACAAGGCAACCACATCGACCTCGCCGGAGGAAATCACCGGCCTGATTACGGGAGCGATCCGTGCAGCATGATCTCGTCAAGGCGGCCGACCCAGGTCATGCCGCAATTTCAGATGTTGCGGAGAACAAGGAGCAGACTTTCGCTGCGCGTGTCTTCGCGAGCCAGCCATTCTGGGTGACGATCGCGCTTATCGCGCTGGTCGTGATCATGGCCATCAACGAACCGAGCTTCGGCACCGTCGAAAATGCCGCCAACGTCACGCGCAACTTCGCGCCGATCGGAATCATGGCAATGGGGATGACCGTGGTCATCATCACCGGCGGCATTGACCTCTCTGTAGGGTCCGTGATGGGCCTGGTGGCGATTGTCGCGGGCCTGTTCCTGACCTGGCACTATCCCTGGTATCTCGCCTTCGCGATGGGGATGATTGCCGGGATTGCTTGCGGCGCGGTCAACGGCTTTTTCGTGGCCTATGTCGGTATGCCTTCCTTCGTCGTGACACTTGGCATGCTGTCAATCGCACGGTCGCTTGCGGTGGTGTTTTCGGCCAACCAGATGCTCTATCAGTTCGGACCGGACGCGCCCATCGTTAGAGCCATCGGTCAGGCGAAATGGCCCTTGCGCGCGCCGGCCGGTTGGGCGCCGCAGTGGATGCCCGAATTGTCCTCGCATTTCTGGGTCATGGTCGGACTCGCCCTCATCGTCGGCTACGTGTTCAACTCCAAAGCCTGGGGCCGCCATCTCTTTGCAATAGGTGGCAACGAGCAGGCTGCCCGGCTCACCGGTGTTCCCGTCGATTGGATCAAATTTCAAGCCTATGTTTTTTCCGCATTCACCGCGTCGTTAGCCTCGCTTCTGCTGCTCGGTTACAACGGCTCGGCCATCAACGCCATGGGACAGGGCTACGAGCTGCGCGTCATCGCGGCGACCGTGATCGGCGGGGCGAACCTGATGGGTGGGGCGGGTACTGCCTTCGGGGCTTTCATCGGTTCGGCTTTTCTCGAGGTCATTCGCAATGCCTTGTTGATGGCGGGCATCGATTCCAATTGGCAGGGCGCATTTGTCGGCGCCTTCATCATTCTAGCGGTGCTTCTCGGCATGCAAACCGGAGGCAAGGCGATCGTTGCGGCAATTTTGGAGCGGTTGTTGCCGAAGAAGCATCGTTAGAAACCGAATTCACTGCGGGCAATCAGTGAAGGTCAATGAGGAGGAAACGAGATGAAAAGATTTCTTTTAAGCACGGCTTTCGCTTTCGGCGCGATGTCGATAGCGATGTCCGGCGCCCAGGCGAAGGATGTCTTCGCTTTGGTGCCAAAGAACATGAACAACCCGTTCTTCGATCAGGCCCGCGACGGCTGCAAGAAGGCCGAAGCAGAATCAAAAGGTGCCTTTGAATGCATGTATATCGGCCCTGGTGAGCACGGCGGCGGCGAGGAGCAAGTGCAAATCCTGCAGGATTTGATTGCCAAGAAGGTGAATGGCATTGCCGTATCGCCATCCAATGCCGCAGCCGTCGCCGTGGCCTTACAAGCTGCCAAGCAGGCCGGTATTCCCGTTCTTACCTGGGACTCCGATCTGCTGCCTGACAGCAAGAGCCTGCGCGTCGCTTATATCGGCACCCACAATTACGAGATCGGTGTGAACCTCGCCAAACTCGCGATGCAGATCAAGCCGAACGGCGGCACCGTCTGCATCCAGTCGGGCGGCGCCGCTGCCGCCAACCACAATGAACGGATGCAGGGAATTCGCGACACATTGTCGGGCAAGAAATCGGCCGCTTCTCCTGGCGACCGCTTGAGCGGCCAGAACGGGTGGACCGAGATTCAGGGTTGTCCGCTTTATACCAATGACGACTTCCCGGTATCTGTGCAGCAGTTCACCGACACTATGGCGAAGAACCCGAAACTCGATGCGTTCATCCCGACCGGTGGTTTCCCGCAGTTCATTCCCGACGCAAACCGCGCCGCGGTGGCACCGTACAAGGATAAGATCGCCTCGAAAGCACTTGCCCTTGTGGTGGCAGACACACTGCCGGTGCAGATCGATCAGATGAAGGAGGGCCTGTCGCTCGGCCAGGTCGGCCAGCGGCCGTTCGAAATGGGTTACAAGACGATGTTGGCGCTGGAAGCGATGAAATCGGGCAAGCCCGCGCCTGCGGATCCGACTTACACCGGTCTCGATGTCTGCACGCCCGCGACCGTCGCCACCTGTATCGGCAAGTAAGTCTGTCCAATGCGACGGATGGGGCGGGAGGCAACTCCGGCCCCATGGTTTTGTCGCGGCGAATTTCCGGATCGGCTGACGATGGCTGCTCCGGATCGGATTCCGCCGCCCGCATTAGCGGTTACGGAATGACCGTTTGTGGTGCAGGCAGGCCCACGCATTTCGCGCCGGGTTCCGCGACGGTACGCACAAAAATGTTGCCAGGTTCTACTTGAAACCAGTCGTGTTGGCCGGCCAAGACGTGAACTCGCTTTTTGCATCCGGGGGTGTCAGTCAAGTCAAAAAAGTATCACGATTGGCCGCCAAATGTGGTGGTACGCGTCTATTTCGTGACCTACCGTGGCGGTCAAGCAAGAGCCGGTATCAAGAAAATCGGCCAGCTGGGAACGAGGTCGTTGCGGATATCTTGCCCGCGACCGGGAGGAAGGACATGGAGCCGGATCTTGAACTGGTCCAGATAAGGCCGGGGGAGTCGTTCGCCGCCTGGTCGCACGGTTATCCTTTCCGCACCGTACGATGGCATTTTCACCCGGAATATGAGCTGCACATGGTGGCGGCGACCACCGGCCGCTATTTCGTCGGCGATTTCATCGGCGATTTCGCGCCCGGCAACCTCGTGCTGACCGGGCCCAATCTGCCGCACAATTGGGTCAGCGACATTCCGCCGGGGACCAGCATTCCGCTGCGTTGCCGCATTATCCAGTTCAGCGAGGAGTTCATCGACGGCGCCATCAAGGCCCTGCCGGAACTCGCGGCGCTGCAGCCGGTGCTGGAATCGTCGCGGCGAGGTGTGCTGTTCAGCAGCGAAACCAGCCAGCGGCTGTTGCCGCTGCTCGAAGAGACGATGCAAGCCAATGGCATGCGCCGCATCGAGCTGTTCATGCTGATCGCCGGCGTGTTGAGCCGGGCACGGGGATCGCGCGTGCTGGCCAGCGCTAGCTATCTGCCCGATCCGTCCGGCTATATGTCCGCGGGCATCAATAAGGCGCTCGCTTATCTCCGCAAGCATCTGACCAAGCCGTTCAGCGAGATGGATCTCGCCGAGATCGCAGGCCAGACCACAAGCGCCTTCTCGCGTGCGTTCCGCCAGCACACCGGCATGTCGCTGACGCAATATGTCAAACGGCTGCGCATCAATCTTGCCTGCCAAATTCTGATGAGCGACGAGCAGGCTTCGATCGCAAGCATCTGCTATGAAGTCGGCTACAACAACATGTCGAATTTCAACCGACAGTTCCTCGCCGAAAAGGGAATGACGCCATCACAGTTTCGGCGGTTGCTGTTCGACAACATCAACGCGCCCAAAGCTGCATGAGAAAGCACCACGGCATAATCGCGTAGCTGCAAGCGCGGGAGGGAACGCAACGTCGACAAATCACGGCCGACCGGCTTCCACCGGTTGCGCCAACGAAGACTGTTGTGTTCAGCGATAGACAAAAAGAAGCGGGATCGTCCGGGATCGCCGGCGCCAACCCTACGCATTCAAAAGGCAACCGGAAAGGTTGCTCTTACACTAGGGAGAAGACCATATGACACGATCATCATTGAACGCGGTTGGGGTGGCGGCGCTAGCCTTGGGCGTCCTGACTGGAGGCTCCGCTTTCGGTCAGAATGCCAAGGTGTCAGGAGCGACCGTCGCCTTTCTGATGCCGGACCAGGCATCGACCCGTTACGAAGAACACGATCACCCCGGTTTCGTGGCTGAAATGAGCAAGCTGTGCCCGACCTGCAAGGTGCTCTATCAGAA
Source organism: Bradyrhizobium sp. S3.12.5 (assembly GCF_040548225.1). Taxonomy (NCBI): domain Bacteria; kingdom Pseudomonadati; phylum Pseudomonadota; class Alphaproteobacteria; order Hyphomicrobiales; family Nitrobacteraceae; genus Bradyrhizobium; species Bradyrhizobium sp. S3.12.5. The sequence continues at coordinate 173,210 of NZ_JBEPRF010000008.1, read as the reverse complement.
TGCCGACGCCAATGCGTCGCGCCAGCAGCAGCAGTTCAATTCTGTTATTTCGCAAGGCGCCAAGGTGATTGTCATCGATCCCGTCGATTCCACCGCCGCAGCGTCGCTGGTGAAGCAGGCGCAGGGCCAGGGCGTGAAGGTCATTGCCTATGACCGGCCGATCCCCTCCACGCCAGCGGACTTCTACGTGTCCTTCGACAACAAGGCGATCGGCAAGGCGATCGCCAAATCGCTGGTCGACCATCTCAAGGCGACCAACGTGCCGGCCGACGATGTCGGCGTGCTGGAGATCAACGGCTCACCGACCGATGCCGCGGCCGGGCTGATCAGGGACGGCATCCACGACGGTCTGGCCGGCAGCGGGTACAAGACGCTCGCAGAGTACGACACGCCGGATTGGGCGCCGCCGAAGGCACAGCAGTGGGCGAGCGGCCAGATCACCCGTTTCGGAAAGAAGATCGTGGGCGTTGTTGCTGCCAACGACGGTACCGGCGGCGCCGCGATTGCGGCGCTCAAGGCCGCCGGCGTCAATCCGGTGCCGCCGGTCACGGGCAACGACGCCACGATCGCCGGCCTTCAACTCATTATCGCCGGCGACCAATACAACACCATCAACAAGCCAAGCGAGATCGTCGCCGCCGCAGCGGCCAATGTGGCCGTCCAATTGCTGGCGGGGGAGAAGCCAAAATCTGAGACGACGCTGTTCAACACGCCATCGCAGCTGTTCACGCCGACGCTGGTTACGGCCGACAACCTCAAGGCAGAGATCGTAGACAAGCGGATCAACGGCAAGCCGATCCAGACTTCCGAAGTGCTCTGCGCGGGCCGCTATACCGAAGGCTGCAAGAAACTCGGCATTACGAAGTAGAATTTCGGCAAGGTATCATTTGGCCCGGCGATGCGGTTCGGTTCGCCGCATAGCCGGGACGATCACGGAACGCCCGCATGACCGACCCGGTATCCCAATCCAATTCGCGGAACGGCTTAGTGCTCAGCCTGCGCGGCATTTCGAAGAGCTTCGGCGCCGTCTCCGCCTTGACCAATATCGATCTGGATGTGCACGCCGGCGAGGTCGTCGCGCTAGTCGGCGACAATGGCGCCGGCAAGTCGACCCTGGTGAAGATCCTCGCCGGCGTTCATCTGCCGGATTCGGGCACGATCACCTTCTGCGGTGAAATCGTAGTCCTCGACGATCCGGCCGCGTCGCTGCGGCTCGGAATCGCGACCGTATTCCAGGACTTGGCGCTGTGCGAGAATCTCGACGTCGTCGCTAACATTTTCCTCGGACGGGAGCTTGATCCATGGCGTCTCGACGAGGTGGCGATGGAGATTCGGGCCTGGACTCTGCTCAACGAACTGTCGGCGCGCATCCCTAGTGTTCGCGAGCCGGTGGCATCGCTTTCCGGCGGCCAGCGCCAGACGGTTGCGATCGCCCGTTCGCTGCTGCTCGAGCCGAAGCTGATCCTGCTCGACGAACCAACGGCTGCGCTTGGCGTGGCGCAGACCGCCGAGGTGCTGGATTTGATCGAGCGCGTCCGCGATCGTGGTCTCGCCGTGGTGATGATCAGCCACAATATGGAAGACGTCCGCGCGGTCGCGGACCGGATCGTGGTGCTGCGGCTCGGACGCAACAACGGCATCTTCCATCCCGACGCTTCCAACCAGGAGCTCGTGAGCGCCATCACGGGGGCCTCGAACAATGCCGTGTCCCGCCGCGCGGAGCGGCGACAGGGCTCACGTGAACATTCAGGGGAGCCGCGGCCGTGAACGGCGACAAGGAACGTCGCGCAACGTCGGCGCCGCTCGATCGCGCGGACGAGCGGATTCGCCATGATGCGGGTCTTGCCGGCGCCACGCGCGCCTTCCTGGACCGGGTCCGCTCCGGCGATCTCGGTGCGCTTCCGGTCGTGATCGGGCTCGTGATCATCTGCACGGCGTTCCAGAGCCTCAATCCCGTGTTCCTGTCGAGCAACAATCTCGTCAACCTGCTGTTCGACTGTTCGACGGTGGGGGTGATCGCGCTTGGGATTGTCTGCGTCCTGATGGTCGGTGAAATCGATCTGTCGGTCGGCTCGGTCAGCGGTTTCGCTTCGGCCGTGGTCGGCGTGCTCTGGGTCAACATGGAATGGCCCGCATGGCTCGCGATTTTCGCGGGCCTCGTCGTCGGCGGAGCCATTGGCGCACTCTACGCGGTGTTGTTTAACCGCTTCGGGATGCCAAGCTTCGTCTCGACACTGGCCGGCCTGCTCGCGGTTCTGGGCTTGCAGCTTTATCTTCTGGGCTCGACGGGCTCGATCAATCTGCCGTATGGCTCGTCGCTTGTGAATTTTGGCCAGACGCTGGTGATGTCGCCTGCGGTCGCCTACACGCTGGCTGCGGTGACCGGCGCGGTGATCTTCGCAACAGCCTTTCGAACGGCTGCCCGCCGCAAGCGGGCTGGTCTGTCGGCGAGATCGCTGGGCAGCCTGTTGCTTCGCGGCATCGTGATCACGATCGTGCTCGAGCTCGTCGTTTATTATCTCAACCAGGATCGCGGCGTGCCCTGGATGTTCGGTTTGTTCGTAGCCCTGGTCGTCGCGATGAATTATGCGTTGACCCGAACGAAGTGGGGACGCTCGATGAATGCCGTCGGCGGCAACCGGGAGGCGGCGCGCCGCGCCGGAATCAACGTGCGTCGGACCCACATGACGGCCTTCGTGCTATGCGCGACCTTCGCGGCCGCTGGCGGCATCCTTTCGGCGGCGCGCCTCGCGTCCGCGAGCCAGCAGGCCGGCACCGGCGATGTCAATCTCAACGCCATCGCTGCCGCCGTGATCGGTGGAACCAGCCTGTTCGGCGGTCGCGGCAGCGCTTATTCCGCGTTGCTTGGCATCATCGTAATTCAATCGATTGCAAGTGGTCTGACGCTGCTCGATCTATCATCTTCGCTCCGGTACATGATCACTGGTGCCGTGCTGGCCGTTGCCGTCATCGTCGATTCGCTGGCCCGCCGCTCGCGCATGTCCCATGGCCGGGCCTGAAATCACCCCAAGCAACAGGAATGCCATGACTCTCACGCTGTCCGGAAAAGTGGCCGCCATCACGGGAGCGGCCTCGGGGATCGGTCTGGAATGCTCCAGGATTTTGCTGCGCGAGGGCGCGCGCGTCGTGCTGGTCGACCGTGACGAGGATGCCTTGAAGTCGGCTTGCGCAATCCTCGGTCAGGAGGCGATCCCGTTGACGATCGACCTCACCATGCCTGAAAGCGTCAGCCGTATGATGCCGCGGATACTGGACCTCGCGGGCCAACTCGACATCTTCCATGCGAATGCAGGAACCTACGTCGGCGGCGATATCCTCGACGGCGATCCCGATATCTGGGACCGCGTACTGAACCTCAACGTCAACGCTGCCTTCCGCTCGGTACACGCCGTCCTGCCACACATGGTTGCGCGCGGGACGGGCGACATTATCGTGACGAGCTCGATTGCGGGTCTGGTGCCGGTGGTCTGGGAGCCGATCTACACCGCTTCCAAGCATGCCGTTCAGGCGTTCGTGCATACGGTCAGGCGGCAGGTCGCCAAGCATGGGCTGCGCGTCGGCGCCGTGGCTCCAGGTCCCGTGGTCACGGCCCTGATCAAGGACTGGCCCAAGGACAAGCTCGATGACGAATTGGCCGCCGGAGGCTTGATGCAGCCGGCGGAAGTGGCCGAGGCCGTGCTGTTCATGCTGACGCGGCCGAGGAACGTCACCATCCGCGATCTCGTCATCCTGCCCCAGAGCAACGACTTGTAAGACGCGTCATCGTCAAACACGGTAAGGAAATCACGGAGCATGCCGGAAAAGCATTTCCTCGGCATCGATGTCGGCACGGGGAGTGCGCGGGCCGCAGTGTTCGATGAGGAATGGCGAAGAGATGCTTTCGCTTTTGGGGACTCTTGCGAGCGAAGAGGCCCCCGGAAGAGGGCATGACCATGCTGTGCGTCGCTCACGAGATGGGTTTCGCCCGCGAGGTCGGCAGGCGCTTGAGCGCACCTTGCGGATCGCCAGTGCGGGCTAGACTAGGCCTGGAAGAACGGATTGGCCGGCCGCGATAGGCCGAGGTGATCGCGCAGCGTGGTTCCCTCATAGTCCGTGCGGAACAGCCCGCGCTCCTGCAAGATCGGCACGACGAGCTGGACGAAATCCTCGAAACCTTCGTGGAAATAGGGCGGCATGACGTTAAAGCCGTCGGCGGCATGCTCTTCGAACCAGAGCTGGAGCGTGTCGGCGATGCGCTCGGCCGAGCCGCACAGCACCCAATGGCCGCGGGCGGCAGCTGTGAGGTTGTAAAGGTCGCGCAGCGTCATGTTCTCACGGCGGCCCTTGGCCAGCATGACGCTGGCGAAGCTGTGGTAGCTGTCGGACGGCGTGATGTCGGGGATCGGCCCGTCGAGGTCGTAAGCAGACATGTCGCGCCCGAAGCGGTCGGACAGGATGGCAAGCGCGTTGCTGCCGCTGACAAAGGTCTGGAGCACGTTGAGCTTCTCGAACGCCTCCTTGTCGGTGCGGCCGACGACGGGCATCACGCCGGGCAGCACCGTGACATCCTCGGCCTTGCGGCCGAACGCCGGCAGCCGCGTCTTCAGCGAAGTGTAGCCGGCTTTGGCTTCGTCGATGTCCTGCACCACGGAGAATACGATGTCGGCGGTGCGCGCGGCGAGCGTTTGCCCGGCCTCAGAGCCGCCGGCTTGCAGCACGACGGGGCGGCCTTGCGGGCTGCGGCCGATGTTGAGCGGGCCCTTCACCTTGAAGAACGCGCCGTCATGGTCGATCGCGCGCAGCTTCGCCGGATCGATGTAGACGCCGCTGGCGCGGTCGGCGACGATGGCATCATCCGCCCAGCCGTCCCACAGGCCTTTGACCACGTCGAGGAATTCGCCTGCCATCTCGTAGCGGCGGGCGTGGTCGGGGTGAGCGGTACCGAAATTTGCAGCCGTGGCCGGGTTGGCCGTCGTCACCGCATTCCAAGCCGCGCGTCCCTTGGAAATATGGTCGAGCGAGGCAAAGACGCGCGCGACCGAGAACGGATCGCTGTAGGTGGTGGAGACGGTGGCGCCGAGACCGATATGGCTGGTCGAGGTTGAAAGCGCGGCCAGCATGGTCAGCGGTTCGAGCCGCAGCGTGTAGGAGGGATGGGCAACGGCATCGGCATAGAGATTGTCGCCCATGAAGATCAGGTCGAACTTGCCGCGCTCGGCGGTGCGGCCGATCTCCTGGATCGCCGCAAAATCCTGAAAGCTGTCGACCGCGCCGGGATAGCGCCATCCCGCGACATGGCTGCCGGTGCCCAGGATGAACAGGCCGAGATGCATTTGTCGTTTCATGGCGTCATGTCCAGAACAGGATTTTTCGCTCGAGGAAGCCGATCAGGCCGAAGAAGGCGAGGCTCGCGGCGGAGGCGACGAAGATCGCCGACCAGACCTGGACGAAATCGATCTGGAGCACGGCCTGGTAGATCACCCAGCCGAGCCCCCCCTGGGCGCCGAGCATCTCGGTGACGATCGCCACGATCACGCTGCGTACCGTCGAGACGCGCATGCCGGCGAGCAGCAGCGGTAGCGCGGTCGGCAAGCACAGGCGCCACAGCACGCCAAAACGGCTTGCGCCAAAACTCTTCATGAGGTCGACGGCGCGGCGGTCGACACGGTCGAGCCCGGACAGCATCGACAGCAGGATGGTGAAGCTCACCGCCATTGCCACCATGACGATCTTCGAGCTGACGCCGATCCCGAACCAGAGCAGGATCAATGGCGAATAGCCGACCACGGGCACCGAATTGATCGCGGTTGCGAGCGGCAGGATCGCGGCGCGAAGCGCCGGCACCAACGCGATGGCGACGGCGAGGCCAATGCCGATCAGGCAGCCGAGTCCGTAGCCCACCAGCGCTTCGAACAGGGTGTAGCCGGCAGCGTCGATGAGCGTTGCACGTTTCGACCATAGTCCGACGAGGATGTCGCTGACCGCGGGAAGAACATAAGCCGGCAGGTGCAGTCCACGCGCTGTGCCTTCCCAGCATGCGATCAGGAGGACGGCGCCCAAAATGCCGCGCTGGACGGCGAGCGAGGGAGAGGCGATTGCGCGGCTCATTGCTCGGCGTTCCAGAACACGAGGCGCCGCTCGACTGCGGCGACCACCGCATAGAAGCCGGTGCCGAGCAGCGCCGAAGCCAGCAGAGCGCCCCAGATCGCCACGACGTTCTCGGTGAACATGGCCTGGAGCAGCAACACGCCGAGCCCCGTGGTGTCGCCGAACCATTCACCGACGATGGCGCCGACGAGGCTCAGTGACGCGGCGAGCCGCAGCGCGACGAAGATCTGCGGCAGCGCGGTCGGAAGCTGCAAGCGCAGCAGGAGCTGGCCGTTGGAGGCGCCGAAGCTGCGCATCAGGTCGACCTGCCTGAGGTCGACGGTTTCGAGGCCGAGCAGGGTGTTCACCGTCACCGGAAAGAAGGTCAGGTAGAACGCGATGATCGCCTTGGCGAGCAGCGTGTTGCCGAACCACAGCACGACCAGCGCGCCGAAGGCGATGACCGGAATGGTCTGCGACACCACGAAGATCGGAAACACCATCTCGCGTAGTGCGCGGACGCGGAAGAATACGACGCCCATCAGCACGCCGAACGCGCCGCCGGAGGCGAAGCCGATCAGCGTCTCGGCGAGGGTGCGCAGGAAGCCGTCGACATAGGCGCGGGGCGTCGCCGCCATCGCCATCAGGATCGCGCTGAGGCGCGGCAAATAATAGGGCCGAATGCCGAACAGCAGCACCGCGCCTTCCCAGATCACCGCCGCGATAGCGAGGCCAAGCAGGAGTCGGATCAGCTTGCGCAACGAATCCGGCATCGTGATCGATCGCACGGCAGCGCGGCCGTCACTGAACGATGTCGCCGCAGGGCGGCTCACGGTAGCCGGTCCGCCGCAGGGATGCTCTGGATGAAGCTGGCGTCATAGGCGGCGGCAAGATCGAGCGGCTTGGAGATCACGCCGTATTTCAGGAAGAAGTCGTGTGCGGTCTTCACCGCGGCGGCGTCGATCCAGAACATGCCGTTCTTCGAGGCTGCGCCGGCTGTCATCAGGCGCTTCACCTCGGTCAGCATGAACTCCTGCTGTGCGCGGTCGAGCGTCGGGGCTGCGGCCATCACGGTGTCGACGGCGCCCTTGGGATCTGAGAACGCGTCCTTCCAGCCCTTCAGCGACGCCCGCAGAAACGCCTTGACCAGCTCCGGCTTCTCCTTGGCGGTCGCCTCGGCCACGATCAGCGTGTCGCGCGGGAAGGTGATGCCGTAATCCTCGGCGACGAAGGTCTTCAGGCTGTCCTTCGGCATGCGCGACTGGATGGTGTAGAACTCATTGTAGTAGGTCGCCGTGATCACGTCGACGTTGCCGTCGACGAAGGGCGTCACCGAAACCTGCTGCGGCTGGATCTTCAGCTCATCCGGCTTGATGCCTTCCTTGGCCAGCATGCCGTTCAGCACATGGTTGGCGCCGGTGAACCATGTGGTGACGGTCTTGCCCTTGAAGTCCTGGAGCGTCTTCACGGGACCGTCCTTGCGGGTGACGAAGATGAACGGCGTGATCTGGTGCGACACGCCGATGCAGACGATCGGCAGCCCCTTGTCGCGCGCCGCGAACACGCTGTCGGTGCCGCCGGACAAGCCGAACGTATCGGCGCCGGTCGCGACCAGATTTTCGGTCAGCAGATTGGGTCCGCCGGGATTGATGGTGAGGTCGATGCCTTCGGCTTTGTAGTAGCCCTTGGCCACCGCGACGTAGAAGCCGGCGAACTGCGCCTGCGGCAACCATTTCAGGCGCAGGCTTGCCTTCTGCAACTCGGCGGCGGGCGCAGCCGTGACAAGTGAGCCGGTCGCCAGTGCGAGTGCGGAGAGGACAGAGAAGGCGTGGCGTCGGCTCAACATGGTCATACTCCAGGCGATGAAAATCAATTGCGATAGGATGGATCGGTGCGGTCGAGCTGGCGCATCAGTGCCGGCCATTCGCGTTCGCCGGGCACGAGAATGTCGCCCTGCAATTCCCAGAATTGGCGGGCGGCCTTCTCGCAGACCTCGTGCGGTGGCATCACGAGCTTGGCGCCGGCTGCGGCCGCGGCCTGCATCTGGAGCTGGATCCGCGCGGCGCGCTCGAAATAATAGAGCAGCATGAAGGCTTCGCCTGGCGTCCGGCCGACGGTGAGGATGCCGTGATTGCGCATCAGCATGACCTTGTGCTGGCCGAGATCGCGTATCAGGCGAACTTGCTCGTCGAGGTCGATGGCGACGCCCTCGTAATCGTGAAAAGCCTGGCGATCGTGGAAGCGCATCGCGAACTGGCTGAGCGGCAGCAGGCCCTTCTCCTGTCCGGAGACTGCAACGCTCGCGTCGGAATGGGTGTGCAGCACGCAGGCCGCATCATGGTTCGAGGTGTGGATCGCGGCATGGATGACGAAGGCGGCGACGTTGACGGCCTGCGGCGTGTCGTCGAGCTTGTTGCCCTTGGTGTCGATCTTCACCAGGCTCGAGGCTGTGATCTCGTCGAACAGAAGCCCATAGGGATTGATCAGGAACTGATCGTCATGGCCGGGAACGCGCATCGAGATGTGATTATAGATCAAGTCGTCCATGCCGAGCTTGGCGACCATGCGATAGCAGGCGGCGAGCTTGACGCGGGCGTCCCACTCCGCCGGATTGATCCCCCGCTGTTCTCTCGCTGACATCGCGTTCATTGCGACTTCTCCTGCGCGATGGAGGATTGGAACGATTTCATGCTTTCCTCCTCGATCGCATCGAGCAGCGCGCGCTTGAGGCGCACGAATTCAGGGGAGGTGACGATCTCGGGCTTGCGCGGGCGGGGAAGATCGACGACCTGTTCGAGCTTCACCGAGCCGGGACGTGCGGTCATGACCAACACGCGGTCGCCGAGGAAGATCGCCTCGTCGACGTCGTGGGTGATGAAGAGAATGGTGCGGCGGTATTTCTGCCAGACATCGAGCAGCCAGCGCTGCATCATCGCCCGCGTCAGCGCGTCGAGCGCGCCGAACGGCTCGTCCAGCAGCATCAGGTCGCGCTCGAACAGGAAGGTGCGCATCAGGGCGACGCGCTGGCGCATGCCGCCGGACAATTGATTGGGATATTGCTTCTCGAATCCCGCCAGCCCGAACTCGGGCAGCATCTTGAGCGCCTTGGCACGCGCCTGGTCGCGCGGCATGCCCTCGACCTCGAGCGCTAGGATGGCGTTGTCCACCACGTTACGCCAGGGAAACAAGAGGTCGCGCTGCGGCATGAAGGAGACGCGGCCGAGCAGGTCGGCGGCATGGCAGCTCTTGCCCTCGAAGCGCAGGATGCCGCCGGCGTCCGGCTCCTCAAGGCCGGCGACGATGTTGAAGAGCGTGCTCTTGCCGCAGCCGCTGGGGCCGACGACGGTGACGAACTCGCCGGGCGCGACGCTCGCATGAAGTCCGGACAGCGCCACGACGGAGCCAAAGGCCTTGTTGATCGCGCGCAGCTCGAGCAGCGGCTCAGGTTTTGGGTGAGCCTGCGGGACTTCGATGGTCGGTCCGGGATTGGGGAGGCGGGCGGCCTGCACCGGCATGTCCTTGTATAATGGCGGCGGCCATTCGCATACGAAAGCGGGCCGCGTCGAAATCTCTTAGCAACTCGTGTGCCAGTGCGATTTCCCCGCAAATCAGGCATAAGACTTGCGAGATCGACGGCGAGAAGGTCGGAGAGGTGTGCATCTCCGAGAGAGAATAGGGCATTTCACTGGGATGTGAGCGCCAATATGTATACTTACATTGGTATCGGAGAAACATGATGGCAGATATTAGTGCACAGAGTGGAGGCAAGCGCGTCAAAAATGGGCACGAAACCCTCGCTGCGAGCCCCGGCATGACGCTCGCCGAGAGCCTGCGCCAGAAGCTCGAAGGGGCGATCGCGGCGGGCCATCTCGAACCCGGCAGCCGGCTCGACGAACAGGAAATCGCCCAGCGTTTCGGCGTCTCGCGCACGCCGGTGCGAGAGGCGTTCCGCCTGATGGCCGCCAACAATTTGGTCGAGCTGCGCGGCCGGCAGGGCGCGACGGTCCGGAGCATCAAGGCGCAGGCGCTGATCGAGATGTTTCAGGTCATGGCGGAGCTGGAGGGGCTCTGCGCACGGCTTGCCGCGCGGCGTGTCTCGCAAGCCTGGGGGGCGGAAATTGACGAGATTCACCAGCGGCTTGTGGCGGCGGGCGAAACCGGCGACATCGACGTCTTCTACGACATCAACCAGGAATTCCACGAAGCGATCTACGAGGCCTCGCGCAATGCCTTCCTCGCGGATCAAACCCGCAAGCTGCGCAATCAGGTGGCGGCCTATCGCCGCCGGGTGACGCGCATGCCGAACCGGATCGCCGATACGATCCGCGAGCATGAGGCGATCATGCAGGCGATCCTGGCTCACGATCCGGAGCGCGCGCACAGCGCCATGCGGGACCACGTCAACCTGCTCGGCGACAACCTTCTGGACTTTCTCGCCGGCTTCGAATGACCCGGGGATCGGTTGGTATGCAAATTGCTAGACCTTGTATATCTAGCTTGCATCCTGGAGACCCGGAGTGGACCTGAAGCTGACGAACAAGACCGCCCTGATCACCGGGGCGTCGAAAGGAATTGGACTTGCGGTGGCCGAGCTCTTCGCCGCGGAGGGCTGTCATTTGCATCTCGCTGCCCGCAACGGCGAGGCGATGCTCGAGGCCAAGAAGCAGCTCGAAGCCCGCCATGGTGTGAAGATCAGCATCCACGCACTCGACCTGTCGAGTACGGCTGCGATGGAGAAGCTCGCGGCCGAAGTCGGCGACATCGACATTCTCATCAACAACGCCGGCGACATCCCGGCCGGCTCGCTGGAGATCCTCGACGATGCCGCATGGCGGCGCGGCTTCGATCTCAAGGTGTTCGGCTACATCACGCTGTCGCGTCTTTATTATCCGCGCATGAAGGGCAAGGACGGCGTCATCATCAACATCATCGGCAATTCGGGTGAGAACTGGGACGCGAGCTACATCGCGGGCTCGACCGGCAATGCGGCGCTGATGTCCTTCACCAAGGCGCTCGGCGGCCGCAGTCTCGATCACGGCGTGCGCGTCGTCGCGGTCAATCCGGGGCCGGTGGCCACCGACCGCATGCTCAAGATCATGAAGCGCAAGGCGATCGACATGCTCGGCGACGAAAGCCGCTGGGAGGAGCTATTCGACAAATATCCGGGCAAGCGCCCAGCGACGTCGGAAGAAGTGGCCGATCTCGTCGCCTTCCTGTCCTCGCCGCGGTCGGGCTACGTCACCGGCACCGTGGTGACGATCGACGGCGGCATTGCCGCGCGCGGCTCGGTGATCTGAGGCGTCGATGTCGGGACCTCAATCCGCGGCGCTGGTCCGCAATCGCTATTTCGACGAGCTCTTGGCGACGCCGGAACTCTGTTGGCTCGGCCAGAACACCAACCATATCGAGAGCCATCCCGCCGTGCGCGAAGCGATGCTGCGCTCGATCGAGGCGGGCGAGTTCAATGCCTATGCCCCGCCGCTCGGCTTCGAGGCGCTACGCGCGGCGATCGTCGCTGATCTCGGCACGCCCGGTGCCGAAGCGCTGGTGACTGAGGGTGGCGTCAACGCGCTGGCCATGATCTGCCGCGCCCGCTGCAAGCCCGGCACGACGTTTGTGACGACCGATCCGACCTGGAAATGGCCGTGCCTGTTCGCGCGCCAGCAGGGCGCCGAGGTGATCGAGATTCCGATCTACGATCCGGCCTGCAACTATCGCCTGACGGCTGAGGCGCTGAAGGCCCATGTCGATGAGCGCACCGCGATCATTTATCTGGTCGATCCCAACAATCCGCTCGGCATCCGCTACACGCGCGAGGAGATCGAGAGTTTTGCGGCGATCGCGCGCGACTGCGGCGCGCTGCTGGTGCACGACTGCACCTACCGCGATTTCGCCGACGGCCACACGCCGGCACTTCATGTGGCGCCGAAAGGCTCGGTGGTCTCGACCAGCTTTTCGAAATGGCTCGGGCTCGCCGGCCTGCGCATCGGTGCGCTTGTCGCAGCGCCCGACCTGTTCGAGGAGTTGGCGCACACCTCCACCAGCGTGCTCGGCGCAAGCGTCATCGCCCAGCGCGCCGCGCAGGCGGGCTTGTCGGTCAAGGCCGAATGGATGAAGAAGGTCCGCAGCACCGACCGCGCCAACAAGGCGATGATCCAGGAGGCGGCGGCCGGTATCGAGGGACTCGCGCTGCCGATCATGCCCTCGCACGGAAACTTCCTGGTGCTCGAAACCATCGCGGCAGGCATCCGCCCCGAGGCGCTGGTCGAGTGCTATCGCCGCCAGGGCATCATGATCCGCCAGGGCACTTATCACACCCAGCGCTTCGGCAACCGTTTTGTGAAGATCAGCACCTCGGTGCCGCAGGCCTGGGTCGAAAAGCTCTGCACGCTATTGCCGGAGATGGTCGCGCAGGCACGCACGCTGAACGACCTGCCGCCGCAATTCTAGGGACGATGCCGATGACGATGATCACAACGAAGGACGGTGTGGAGCTTCACGTGGAAGAAGCGGGCGAGGGCACGCCGATCCTCTTCATTCACGAGTTCGGCGGCAATCACGAAAGCTGGGAGCCGCAGCTCCGCTATTTCAGCCGCCGCTACCGCTGCATCAGCTACGCCGCGCGCGGCTATCCGCCGTCGGACGTGCCCGACAGCGTGGAGGCCTATTCGCAGGCGATCGCTGCGGACGATGCGGTCGCCGTGCTCGACGCGCTCAAGATCGAGAAAGCGCACATCGTCGGCCTCTCCATGGGCGGCTTCTGCACGGTGCATTTCGGCCTGCGTACGCCGGAGCGCGCTCTGTCGCTGACGGTTGCCGGTGCCGGCTATGGCTGCGAGAAGGAGTTCGAGGAGTATTTTCGCGGCGTCTCGCGCGAAGTCGCCGACAATTTCGAAAAGCAGGGCGCGAAGGAGTTTTCGAAGATCTATGCGCTCGGCGCGAGCCGCGTTCAGTTCCAGAACAAGGATCCGCGCGGCTGGCAGGAATTCGCCGATCGTCTTGCCACCCATTCCGATCGTGGTGCCGCCAACACCATGCGCGGCGTCCAGGCGCGGCGGCCGTCCTTCTATGACCTCGAAGACGGCCTGAAAAAGATGATGGTGCCGACGCTGGTCGTCGTCGGTGACGAGGACGATCACTGCCTCCAGCCCGGCATCTTCCTGAAGAAGACCATTCCGGCCTGCGGCCTCTCGGTCTTCCCCAAGACCGGCCACACGCTCAATCTCGAAGAACCGGCGGCGTTCAACGCACTGCTCGCCGAGTTCATTGCCCAGGTCGAGGTCGGACACTGGCTGCCACGCGATCCCCGCGCGCTGCCGGGCCAGATTATGCGTACGAAGTAGATCGATGACGAGCCAGCCTCTGATCAACGCCGATCGGCTCTGGACCCGCTTGATGGCGCTCGGCGAGATCGGCGCGACGCCGGCCGGCGGGGTCAACCGCCAGGCGCTGAGCGATGGCGAGATCGCGGCGTGGCGACGGGTCATCGGCTGGGCGCTTGAGGCAGGATTGACACCGTCGACGGATGATGCGGGAAACCTGTTCCTGACGCTGGCCGGCCGCGACCGCGCCGCGCCGCCGTTTCTCCTTGGTAGCCATCTCGATAGCCAGCCGACCGGCGGCAAGTTCGACGGTGCGGCCGGCGTGATGGCAGCGTTGGAGGCGGTGGTCTCGCTCGCCGAGCGAGGCGACAAGCCTGCGCGCGACATCATCGTCGTCGCCTGGATGAACGAGGAGGGCTCGCGCTTCGCTCCGGGCATGATGGGTTCGGAGGCCTTTACGGGCGAGCGCGACATGGACGCGATCCGCGCCGCGCGCGATGCAGACGGCATCAGCGTCGGCGAGGCGCTCGATCGCCTCCATCAGGCTTTTCCCGATATGCCGCATCGACCACTCGGCTTGGCGGCCGGAGCCTATCTCGAATTGCACATTGAGCAGGGACCATTGCTGGAAGCGGCCGCCTGCACCATCGGTGTCGTCACCGGCATCCAGGGCAAGAAGACCTTTCAGGTGGTGGTCGTGGGTGCCGAGGGCCATGCCGGCACGCTGGCGCAGTTGGAGCGGCGGGATGCGCTCGCGGCCTTTGCCCGGATGGCGACGGCGCTCCATACCGAGATCGGCACCATTGACGCAGACATCAAATTCACCATCGGCCGGGTTACAGTCTCGCCGAATGCGCCGTCCGTAGTGCCGTCGCGCGTCAGCTTCAGTATCGATCTGCGTCACCCTGACAATGCCGTGCTCGATGCGGCCGGTGCGCGTATCAAAGCGCTTTGCGAGGAGAACGCCTCACCGTGCGCGGTCACGGTGACGCCGCTCGTCGATGCGCCGTCGAACGCCTTCGATGAGCGCCTGCGGGCGAGCATCGCACAGGCGGCGCGTGAGCAGGGACATTCCGCCATGACGATCCTTTCCGCGGCCGGTCACGATGCCCGTCATCTCGCCAAAATCTGTCCCGCTGCCATGATCTTCATCCCGTGCCGCGACGGCGCGAGCCATGTCGAGCACGAATGGGCCGAACCTGATCACGTTGCCGCCGGCGCGTCCGTGCTGGTGCAGGTGTTGCGCAGGCTCGCCTTTGCGTCTGCCGTCGAGGCGTAAGAATACCGATGCAGGACGTCGCCCCTCAAGACTACCGCGACGCGATGGCTCGTCTCGGTGCGGCCGTCAGTATCGTCACGACCGACGGCGGCGCTGGCCGTGCCGGATTTACTGCATCTGCGATTTGCAGCGTCACGGACGATCCGCCGACGCTGCTGGTTTGCATCAACCGCGGCTCCTCGGCCTATGCCGGCGTGACGCGCAACAAGGTGGTGTGCGTCAACGTGCTCTCGGCCCGGCACGAGCCACTGTCCCGCTTGTTCGGCGGCAAGGTGCCAGCGGAGGAACGGTTTGCCGCAGCCGCGTGGTCGACGCTCGAAACAGGCGCGCCGATGCTGGCCGACTGTGCTGCCGCGTTCGACTGCCGGATTGCCGATATCGTCAATGTCGGCACGCATGATGTGCTGTTCTGCCGTGTCGTGGCTGTGCAAAAATCCGGCTGCACCGACAATCTGATCTATTTCGGCCGCGCCTACCATACGGTCGGGGTGACCGATCCAGCCGAGCCTGGGTGCTCGTTTTAGGGGCGAAAGCTCCAAGCGGAATCTTGCCGCCTTTGGTCGTTCAATTCCACCCGTCTGATTTGTGCGGGCGCAGCAGATTGTTTGTCCAGGCTTCGGCAATGTGGGGCAGGGAGAGAGTTGGCCTTTGGTCGAGGAGGAGTTCGAGCACCCGCGGCGGAGTTAGTGGCAGCTCCAGGATCGGTTTTCCGATTGCGTTGGCGACGGCACAAGCGACGGCGGCTGCGACATTCAGGATCGGAACTTCGCCGGCGCCCTTCGTCCCGAGCGGACCGATCGACGGCGCACCTTCGTACAGGTTGATCTCGACCGGCACGACATCGAGGGCCAGCGGCACGCGGTAGGTCTCGAAGCCATTTTGACGGACGCGGCCATTGCTGCCGATCGTCACTTCCTCATGCAGGGCATAGCCCAATCCCTGCACAACGCCGCCCTGGATCTGGCCATGGATTGCGCGCGGGTTCAGCGCGCGGCCGACGTCCTGCACGACGCGATAGCTCAATACCTCGACGTGTCCTGTCTCAGTGTCGACGGCAACCTCACAATCATGGACGGCGAAGACGGGGATGTCGATCGCGTCGATGAAATGGCCGGCGACGCAGCCGGGCATCGCAGGCATACCGGCTCCTGTGAAGGCGCCGGTGCCGGAGATCGGGCCGATCTGCGCCTGGGCGCGGGCCGCAACCTCGGAGATCGGGCGGCCGGAGCCCGGTGCTCCGGCAATTTCAATTCGCCCCGAGCGCATGACCAGATCCTCGGGCGCGGCCTCGATCATCTCGGAGGCGACCTTCAGCAGCTTCGTGCGCACCTCGTGTGCCGCCGACAAGCTGGCCGCACCGAGCGACACGGTGGTTCGTCCTCCTCCGACACCGACATCGTAGCCGGCGGCGTCCGTGTCGGCTGCGCGCACGATCACATCATGAGGGCTGAGGCCGAGCGTGCCGGCCACGATCTGAGGCAGAGCCTGCATCATGGAGCCTGACCCGATCTCGACCCCCGACGTCACCAGCGTCGCCGTCCCGTCGGCATTCATGTTCACGGTCGCGGCCGACGGGCCGACAAAGACGAACCATGTGCCGACGACGGTCGCGCGTCCATAAAGCCGGCCGTCATCACGCCCGGGCGGCGTTGCGGCGGCATCGCGCATCGTATCCATCCGGTCCAGCATTGGGCCGAGCACGTCGCCCTCGAACACCTGGCCGGTGGCCCCGAGATCGCCGTCGCCGAGCACGTTGCGGCGGCGGAAGGCAAGGGGATCCATGCCGATCCGGGCCGCGATTTCGTCGCTGTGCAGCTCGAGCGCAAAGGTGTTGTAGACGCCGTTGCAGGCGCGGAAAGCGCCGTTCGGAGCGGTGTTGGTATAGACCGCGCGCGAGACGAGCCGCACTGCGCCAAGGGAGTAATTTCCGCCAAGCGTGTGAGCGGTCATCGTCGTCAGGAAAATCTGTTCGCCACCATATGCGCCGCAATCCATCAGCACGACGGCTTCCCGTCCGACGATCTCGCCATCGCGCGTCACCGCCGAGCGTATGCGAATCTCGGCGTTTTCGCGAAAGAGACAGGTGAGCATCTCCTCCTCGCGCGAATTGACAAGCCGGACCGGCCGTCCGCTCGCGCGAGCGAGAAGGGCCGCAAAAGGCTCGATCGCGAGATCGAATTTGAGGCCGAAGCCGCCGCCGACCGGCGGTACCGTGACGCGGACCCGCGAGGCCGGCACGCCCAGCAGGCGTGCGGTTGCGTTGCGGATGGTCCAGGGCACCTGGGTGGATGTCTCGATGTGGAAGCGCCCGTCTTCATAACTTGCGACCACTGCGCGCGGCTCGAAGGCGACGTGGTTCTGGCGACCGACCCTGAAGGAGCTATCGATGATCTCGACGTCGCTCCGGGCAAACGCAGCATCGACGTCGCCGCGAACGACGGTCGCCTCCCAGGCGATGTTGCCTCCGCGGACACCGCCCTCGAGCAGAACCTCGTAGTTGCGCCAGTCGGGATGCACGAGCGGAGCGTCCGGCGCAAGCGCATCCGCCATGGTGAGAACCACGGGCAGTGGTTCGATCTCGACGTCAATTGCAGCAAGCGCGGCGTGAGCCTGCATCAGCGTGTCCGCCGCGATCGCGGCGATCGGCTCGCCGTCGTAGCGGATCACGTCGCGGGCAAAGAGCGGGTGGTCGGCGATGCCGATCCCGATCATGCCGGGCGCATCGGCGGCGGTCACGACGGCGCGCACACCGGGCATGCGGGCAGCCTTGGTGATGTCGAGACGGGCGATCCTGCCTGATGGCACGCCGGCACGCAAGATAGCCGCGTGCAGCATGCCGGGAAGGTAGCGATCGATGGTGTAGCGCGTGCGGCCGCGCAGCTTGTCCGCCGCGTCGCGACGCGCAAAGTTCATGGTTGCGGAGGCATCGGACACTTTTGCGTCTCCCGTCATGTCGTCGCAAGCGCCAGCAGCGCGGCTTCGATGATGCGTTCATATCCGGTGCAGCGGCAGATGTTGCCCGTGAGAGCAGCACGAATATCGTCGCGCGTTGCCCCGGGGCGGGTTGTGAGGAGATGCGTCAGGCTCACGACCATGCCGGGAAAGCACATGCCGCATTGGACCGCGTCGCAGGCCTCGAGCGCGGCCTGGATCGGGTTCAATCCGCCATTGACGGCAAGGCCCTCGACGGTACGGATATCGCAGCCCTTGGCGAGCGCGGCCGGCATCAGGCACGACGGGGTGGGATTGCCGTCGATCAACACCATGCAGGCGCCGCAGAAGCCCTCGCGACACACCGGCTTTGCGCCCGTCAGATGAAACTCCTCGCGCAGGACGTCGACGAGTGGCGTGATGGGATCGGCAGTGGAGGTGAGGTGATCGCCGTTGACAGTCAGGCTAAGGCCCATGTTCATCCCCGACGGTTCAAGTGCCAAGCGCGGCGGCTGCACGGCGGACGAGGCCGGGTAGAACACGCACCCGGTACCAGGCAGGCACGTCGGTACTGTCGCGACCCGTAAATTCATCGGCCAATCCGGCCGCTGCATGCGCAGCCTTCGCCGCGTTCAGCGGATGTCCGACAAGAGCGTCCTCAAGGCGCTCCCATCGACGCGCAACCGGCTCGACTGAACCGACGGCGACACGTGCCGTCTGAACACGCCCGACATCGTCAAGGCTCACGGCGAGACTGACGATGGCGGTCGGATAGTCTCCGGCCTGTCGCAGCGGCAGGCGAGCGTGAGCGGTCTTGCGCTCCTGCCGCGGCACGATGATGCGTTGGACCAGCCACCCGGGCGCAAGTGTCGATCTCATTGTCAGAAATTGCTCCAGATCGATCCGCTCCCGGCTGCCTCGGCTCGCGATCTCGACTTCGGCATCGAGGCAGAGCAGCGCGGGCACGCAATCGGCCGCGGCAAATGCTGTCGTTGCGAGGTTGCCGCCAATGGTCGCCATCCCGCGGATAGCAGGATTGGCGGAGCGGCCGGCCGCCGCCGTGAGCACATTAAATTCCGAAAGCTCCGCCAGCGCTGCGGCCAGCGTGGCGTGCGTGACCGCCGCGCCGATTTCAACCGCATCGGCATCGATTTTAATGCCATGGAGCTCCGGAATGCTCCCGATTGCGACGTAACGGGGCTTGAGCAGCTCGTGCCGGATTGGAGCGCGCATGATCCAGGTGCCGCCGGCGAAGGGCGCGGCCGCGGCGCCGCCTTCGTCGAGCGCATCGAGCGCGGACGTCAGCGATGGCGCAACGTAGACGGACCTCGAAGCAGGCGTATCCATGTCGTCCGCGCTCTCGGTTCGATCGGTCAGCCCGTGCTCCACTTCGCCACCGAGCGCCGCTCGAACACCTCGCGAAACTGACCTGTGGATTTTGGAAGCAGAGCACCGGTGCCCCAGTCGAGGATCACGGCGTGCTGGCGGATCACGTCGAGCACGCCGATCGCGCCGTTGCGATAATTTTTCGCCACGATCTCAGGATCGAGCCGCACATTGGCGACACGCTCGGCCTTGATTTTGGTGCGAAGCGCCGCGGTCGCGGCCTTGTCGACCTCATATTCGCAAAGCTCGGCGTCAACGGTATGCACGACAACGCCATAATCCTTCGCAGCCCGCTCGACCGAGACATAGTCGTCCTTGATGTCCTCGATCACGAGGGCCGGGTCGCGTTCGAGCGGATCGCCGAACCCGCCGCCGCCGGCTGTCGGGCGCGAGAAGATATCGCCTTCGCCGATCGGGACGTCCGAGAAGATCGAGCCGAGCCGCTCTTCGGCTTGGCCACCGGCGCGGGTCAATGTCAGGCCGTGCGGCATGGACGGCAAACCGCCTTCGATGCCCCATACCACGGCACGCTCGCGGTCGCAGATATAGGAGATCACGGTCTTCTCGGCCTGGAGCACGCGGGAGGTTTTCACGACCCCGGCGCCGCCGCGCCATTTGCCCGGACCGGGCGAGTCCTTCAGGATTTCGCATTCGGTGGTCAGGATCGGATTGGCGCGCTCCTGGCCCTCGACGGGCTGCGACATCAGGCCGGTGCCGAAGCATGCCGTCGTGACATTGCTGCCGTCCTTGCCGTTGCGCCCGCCCCAGCCGCCGGGCAGCCAGTCGTAGAACATGAAGATGGGCTTGTCCGGGCTGCGGGCGTCGAGACCACCGGTGAGCAGATATTCGAGATTGAAGGCGCAGGCGAGCGCGCGCTCCGGCATCAGCTTCGACCACATTTCGTAGATCGAATTCATGATCTTCTCGAACGGCATCAGGAAGCCGGTGACCGCGATCGGCCATTTGGCATCGACGATTGAGCCTTCCGGCGCGATGATTTCAAAGCAGCGGTAGAATCCGGAGTTGAGCGGGAGATCCGGGAAGAAAGTCTTCATGCCGGCCGCAACGGCCGAGAAGGTCGTACCGAAGGCCGAGTTGTAGATCGAACCGATGGTTGGATGGCTGCCGGTGAAGTCATAGATGGCGCGGTCGCCCTTGATCGTCAGCTTGATACGGATCGGGATCATGCCTTCGCCGCCGGCGGGGTCGCGGTCGATGAAGTCGACCGTCTCCCATTCGCCATCGGGCAGGGCCGCAATGCGCTGGCGCACCGAACGTTCGACATAGTCCTGCACGGCAGCAAGACCGGTCTCGACCGTGTCGCGACCATATTTGTTGACGAGACGCAGGATCTCGCGCTCGCAGACCTGGGTGGCCTGGGACTGCGCCTGGATGTCGCCGATGATCGAGACCGGGTCGCGCGTGTTCGAGGCGATCAGATGCGCGACGTCCTTGCAGAAGCGGCCCTTGTCGAACAGGCGTACCGGCGTGATGCGCAGCCCCTCGCGGAACATTTCGCGCGCGGAGACGTCGAACGACCCCGGCACGCTGCCGCCGACATCCGACCAATGGCCGTTCGACTGGCTGAAGGCGATGATCTTGCCGTCGGCGAAGATCGGCCGGATCAGGCGAACATCCGGGAAATGCGTGCCGCCGGCGTAGGGGTCGTTGATGGCGAAGACGTCACCTTCATGCATATCCCCGTCGAAGAAGCGCATGACGTCCTTGCAGGTGAAATGCAGCGTACCGACATGGACCGCGATGTCCTGATTGCCCTGTGCGGCGCATTCGCCCTTGGCGTCGTGCAGGGCGCTGGAAAAATCGCGGTTGTAGATGACGAAGGAGTAGCAGGTCCGTAGCACCTGCTCGCCCATCTGGTCGACGCTGGTAATGAAGGAGTTCTTGAGGACCTCGAAGGTCACGGGGTCGAGCGGGAGATCTCCGGCCATGGTTCACTCCTTCACGCGGATGATGATGTTGAGATATTTGTCGACCTCGGCGCTGGCGCCTGGCGGTACGACGGTCGTCGCGTCGACCTGCTCGACGATCGCGGGTCCTTGAAAGGAGAAGCCGCAGGGCAGGTCGTCGCGCTCGTAGACGGGCGTGTCCAACCCGTTGCCGTCGAACCACACCCTGCGGCGGCCAACCGGCTCAGGGATCACGCCGGTCGGTTCATGGATGGCGAACTCCGCCTTGGGGACGACGCCCACCGCCTTGAGATTGAGACGGAAGAAGCTGACCGGGGCGCTGTCACGGCGGAAATTGTACTCACGCTTGTGCTCGGTATGAAAGCTTTGGACGAGGTCCGCGATCGCACCGATGGGGCGCGGTGCATGGACCGCGAGCGACCGCCACTGGCCGCGGTACATCATGTCGATCGATCGCTGGAGCACGATATCCTGTGACGCAATGCCTTCGTGAGTAAGCCGGGCGAGCGCGTCCTTCTCCAGAGCGGCGAACTGTGCTTCGATGTCGGCGGCGTCGGCCTCATCGGCGCCGGTCATGCAGCTCTGCGAAAAATCGTGCTGCATGTCGACCAGGAGACAGCCGAGCGCCGAGGTCACGCCGGGGTTGGGCGGCACGATCACGACCGGGATCGCAAGCTCGCGGGCGACATCGACCCCATGCAGCGCGCCGGCGCCGCCGAAGGCAACCAGGGCAAAGTCGCGCGGGTCGTAGCCGCGGCTGATCGAGATCAGCCGTACAGCATCCGACATGTTGGCGTTGGCGACCTTGACGATCGCGTCGGCTGCCTCGTGCAGGCCGAGGCCAAAGGGCTTTGCGACGCCATCCTCGACCGCCTGGCGTGCCAGCGCGGGGTCGAGTTTCACCTTGCCGCCGGCGAGATTTGTGCCGAGCCGGCCGAGCGTGACGTTGGCGTCGGTATTGGTCGGCTGGGTATTGCCGTTGCTGTAGCAGGCGGGGCCCGGAAAGGCGCCAGCCGATTGCGGGCCGTTGCGCAGGGAGCCAGCCGAGTCGGTCCAGGCCAGCGATCCACCGCCGGCTCCGATGGTGAGGACCTCAATGGACGCAAAGCGGATCGGATAACCGAACTCGATGTGCCAGTCCTTGGTGATGCGCGACTGCCCCTCATAGGCGAGCGAGACGTCGGTCGATGTGCCTCCCATGTCGAGGCCAATGGAGTTGGGAAAGCCACAGAGGCCGGCGATGTAGCGGCTGGCGATGGCGCCGGCAGCAATTCCGGAACCGGCAAGGCGCGCGGCAAAATCCTTGACGCTGGCCGGCGTCATGACACCGCCGCCGGTATGCAGCAGCAGGAGATCGCGGGTATAGCCCTCATCGGCGAGACGCTCGCCGAGCCGGCTCGTGTAGCTGACCACGACCGGGCTCACGACGGCATTGGCGACCGTGGTCGAGAACCGCTCGTGCTCGAAGATTTCGGGGAGCACCTGCGAGGAGATCGAGACGGGGATGTCGGGCATCTCCTCGACGAGAATATCGCGCATGGCGCGCTCGTTCGCTCCGTTGAGATAGGCGTTCATGAAGCAGACCGCGACCGCGGCAACGCCGCGGCGCTTGAGGATACGCGCGACGTTGCGTGCTGCCTCGACATCCAGCGGCTCGATCACGATGCCGCCGGCGTCGACGCGTTCCGGCACGGTCAGGCGGTCGCGCCGCGGGACGTATGGCTTGACGACGTCCTTGTAGGTGTCCCAGAGGTCTTCCTTGTTGGCGCGGCGGATTTCGATGACGTCGCGAAAACCCTTGGTCGTGACCACGGCGGTGCGGGGCAGGCGGCGCGTGATCAGCGCGTTGGTTGCAACGGTGGTGCCGTGGGAGAAGAGCGCCACTTCGGCGAGATCGACACCGGCCTTGGACACACCGCCCATGATCCCGTCGATGGGGTCGGGGGTCGACGCCGTCTTCTCGATGCGGATCAGGCCGGTTGCCTCGTCCATGATGCAGATATCGGTAAAGGTGCCGCCGACGTCGACGGCCACGCGAAGGTTCTGCACCATGCGACTTCCTCATCGAATTGCGATCGACGATCATAGGCAGATCAGGGGCGGCAATTCTTGACGCTGAGCGCAGGAAGATTTGTGCGAGAGAGCACCAACGACCGCCGCACGGGCGCCGGCTGCCGGATGCCTAAAGGTCGGTCAGGCGCGCGAATGAGCTTTCAGGCAAGGGGCGGTGCGCGCCGCCGCGCGAGCCTCGCTCGGGGTGCAGCCGAACCGGCTGCGGTAATTCCGGCTGAACTGCGCCTGGTCTCCGAACCCCCACAGGTAGGCGATTTCCGAAATGCTCTTGCGGCAGCCGGGATCGCGCAGCATGGCGTCGGACATTGACAGGCGTTGGTTCCGGATATAGGCGCAAACGGTGATGCCTTCTCCCTCAAAAACCTGATGCAGATATCTGAGCGAGATGCCACAGCCGTCCGCGATCATTTGCGGCGTGAGTCGCATGTCGTCGAGACGCGTGCGAATGAACTGCTCGCAACGATGGAGGTGGCCGTTGCGAACGGACGAGGAATGGCCCACCAGCACGCGGTCATCCGACTCGATCACCATCGCCAGGAGATCGATGAGATGCTTGCCCATCACGGCCCGGGCCGCCTCGTCCATGTCCGCGATGCGGTCGCCGGCAAGCCGCAGCGTGTCGACGAACAGTGCACCCACGCTGCGGTTGGCGTCGAATTGCAGGGTTGCGAGGCGTTCGGGACGGGATATCCTTGCGCGCAAGACGGCGCTTGGGATCTTCAGCACCCAGAGCGCCGCCGGATCATCGTGGCTGAATTCATAGGGCAGATGGCTTCGCTCGATCACGAATGCGCCGGGCCGGCACCGGACATCCTTGCCGTCCTGCTCGAAGCGGATTTCGGCGAGCTCCGGGACCGTGATGAGGAAACATTCTTCCCGCTCGTTCACGAGGTGCCGTTCGTGGCGCCTGTAGAGCAGGCCATTCGAGACATTGCGGGAGACCGAGAGAGGGCCCATGGACCAGGCGCCCAGGCTCGCGTGGAAGTCGCGGCCGCCGGGAAAGACAAGATCAAGCGGGAAGTATGTCTTGGAGACAACGTCCTGCCAGAAATGCCGCCGATTTTGCGAGGGAACATTGCTGGTCGCATAAGTGGCCTGCATGCCGCACTCCGTCCCTGCCATCGCCCGTTCGGGCCTTGCGCTCTTTCATCGCGCCGACCGCCGTGATCGGCCCAAGCTTGGCGAGGACGACATGACGGCGTCAAATCGAAATAAGCGGGTGCCGATATCTCAGATTTCGATGGCCTCGTCCGATCGTTGTCGGTGGTCGGTGCCGACCGGAGGACGTGCCGGACCAACCCCCGCCACGGCAAAGCGCATGAAATCGCGATACGCTTTCGCAGCATCGGAAAATTCGCTGTCGCGGCGCCAGGCCAGTCCGACGTCCATGCTGGGCACTTCGTTCTCGATGACGCGGGTCTCGATCCGCTGGCCCTCGAGCGACCAGGGCCGGTAGACGAGATCGGACAGGATGGTAATGCCCATTCCGCCCGCAACCATGGATCGGACGGCTTCGACGGAGGAGGTGCGGAAGATCGTTCGCGGTTCGAGCGACAAGGCATTCCAGTAGCGCATCGACGTGTGCTTGGCTTCGTCGACGGTGAGCATAACGTAAGGGTAGGTCGCGATCTCAGCGAGATGGACGCGCTCGGCGCGTGTCAGTGGATGATCGGGAGAAAGCCACAACCGGCGCGGCGACCGCAACAACGTCTCGCTCGCAAGCATGGCGTTGTTGTGCAGGTTCGAGACCAGCATGACCGCAAGGTCGAGCGCGCCGTCGACGACGGCGCGTTCGAGCACGTCGCGCGGCATCTCGAACAGCTCGACTGTGATCCCGGGAAAGCTTGCCTGGAAACGCATCTGATGCCGCGGCAGAAAATAACCGGAAACGGTATAGGTGACGCCAATGCGCACCGTTCCGAACAGCGGACCGGCGGACATATGCGTCCCGTGGACGGCTTCGGCGACTGAAGCAAGGATCTGGCGTCCTTGCGACAGGAACCGGTTGCCCTCCATGGTGACGGTCACGCCGGTCGGGGTGCGCTCCAGCAGGCGGGCACAGACGATGGCTTCGAGTTGCTGGATCGCGGCGGTGACCGCGGATTGCGAGACATTCAGGTCGATGGCTGCTTGGCTGATACGCCCCGTCTCGGCGGCGGCGACGAAATAGCGGATTTGTTTCAGAGAAACGGACATCACGGTCGATCCGATATTTTGATTTTACCTAACTCACGAGCGGTTGAGCGCTGCTTTTGGGCGCAAAGGATTTCAATGCAACTCCCGTGCCTAGTCTGCGCGCGGGCAACTTGAGCAACACAATAGTGGAATAGCGGACGGTCAGAGCGACCAAGCGCCGTATCGGAGCTTGGTCGACCGGGGGCGCAGATACCGTACGGCCCTTCAGCGCCTACGCCAATAGAGCACTGCGAAGCTTGCCCAGCAAGCCGGCCCGGCTCTTGCGCGCCGCAAGGGCCTCATCCATCCCGACCTTGACGAACTTCACCGGAGTGTTGGGCTGGAGCTGGCCGATCAAATCCATGTCCGCTGCGATGACCGTGCCGACCATGAAATAGCCGCCGCCCGAGACCGCATCACGATGCAGCACGATCGGCTCAGTGCCGCCGGGAACCTGGATTGATCCGTAGGGGTAGCAGGCATCGGTGATGTTGGAGGGATCAGAACCGGCTCCGAAGGGCGGCTCGCGCGGCACGAATTCGAGCGGCTTGCCGCCCTTGAAGCGGTAGCCGATCCGGTCAGCTTCCGGTGCGACCTTCCAGGTGTCGCCGAAAAACCCAACGCCGGCCGTCTCGGTGATGCGGTGCCAGTAAAGCCCGGGCATCACGCGCAGTTCGGTCGGCATCGCCGCCGGCAGGCCGCGCAGCTCCTTCGCGACTGTGCGGCCATCCCTGACGGCTGCACCGGCTTTGCCGATCGGAAGTTCGTCACCGGCTTCGAGCTTCCGGCCCTTGAAGCCGCCGAGTGCGCCGAGCGCATAGGTGGAGCGGGAGCCCAGGACGAGCGGCACGTCGATGCCGCCAGCGATTGCAATATAGCCGCGGGCGCCCTGCTTGAGGAAATCGAAGGACAGCTTTTGGCCGCGCTTCACCTTGAAGCTCGTCCAGGTCTCGCGCGGCTCGCCATCGAGCTTCGGCGGCAGCTCGGCTCCGGTGATTGCGACCAGGGCGTCATCGGTGAATTCGAGCTCCGGCCCCATGAATACGGCCTCGAGGACCGCAGCGCCTTCCTCGTTGCCCACGAGCAGGTTTGCCGCGGCAAGCGCGTGACGGTCCATGCCGCCTGAGAGCGGAATGCCGATGTGATAGTAGCCGGGACGCCCCAGGTCCTGCACGGTGGTGGCAAGGCCGGGCTTCAAGACTTTAATTGCCATGGAGAACCCCCTCGAGCTTGCGGTTATAGGCGTCGATGTCGTTGTTGAACTCGGTTAGCGAAAACGAAACGTCGCGGATAACAGGCGCGAAACGGCCGGCATCGACATCGGCCACGGCAGCGTCATAGGCCGCTCGGTCGATCGGCTTCCATTTCACGATGTCGCCCGGCTTGAACAGGCACATGAAGTCGCGCAAATAGCTGATCTTCTGGTTGGGATCGTAGATCGGCATCGGCGTGATGCCGAACATCTGGTAGCCACCGGCGCCGCGTACCGAATAGATGCAGCTGAAGCATCCGCCGTGCCCGACCGTGAGCTTCGGCGTGTCC
Organism: Bradyrhizobium sp. S3.12.5; assembly: GCF_040548225.1. Taxonomy (NCBI): domain Bacteria; kingdom Pseudomonadati; phylum Pseudomonadota; class Alphaproteobacteria; order Hyphomicrobiales; family Nitrobacteraceae; genus Bradyrhizobium; species Bradyrhizobium sp. S3.12.5. Next base: position 146,487 of record NZ_JBEPRF010000008.1, on the reverse strand, counting down.
GTGCGTGGGCGCAGATATTTCGGCGCCTGGATCTGCCGCTGGCGCTCCACCATCTGGTAGAGGAACGGCAGGCCTGCGACGAAGCCGACCATCGAGACGAACCATGGCGCGCTGGAATGCGCCTTGATGAAGGCGTCGACCCCGTCGAGCCCGTTGATGCGCGCAGCATATTCGAGATCGGTACCGTTCGGATCCTGGTGGCGCTCGCGGAAGCGCATCAGGGTGTCGTGCGTCCAGGGATCATTGTAGAGCACGGGGATTTCGATGATCCGCGTCTTGATGACCGGTGCGGATGTTTCAGATGCGGAATCCAGCTGTTTCAGCTCGGCAAGCAGGTCGTCGGGCTTGATCTGATCCGGATCGAACTTGACCTGATAGGACGCATTGGCCGGGCAGATCTCGGTCACGCCCTTGATCCTGGCGTCGCGCACCGCATTGGTGACGAACAGGCCCTTGAAGAAAGCCTCCAGTGACATGGACTCAGCGACCTCGGCGAAGATGTGCTCATCGCCGCCGTAGGAAAATCGGGTTTGCATGACTAGCGGCCTCCTGTTGCTGACGGGGCGGGTTCTCTCGCGGTCATTGCGCGACCTTGGCGGTCGGTGACGGCGCCGCGGTGCCGAGCGACGACGCATGGTTTTCCAGCCATGGCTCGAGCCAGGCGGTATGAAAGCGCGCGGCCTGAACGTCGGGATCTCGCGCGAGCGCCTGATGCAGGGGCTTTGTCGTCGCCAGGCCCTCGACGCTGAGCTCGGCAAGAGCGCGCTCGAGCCGCCGGATCGCACGCGGTCTGTCCTCGTCGTGCACGATCAGCTTGCCGAGCAGGCTGTCGTAGAACGGCGGCACCGTGTAGCCCTGATAAAGCATGCTGTCGAAGCGCACGCCTTCACCACTGGGCACGCTGAGCGCGCTGATTGTACCGGGGCTCGGGAGAAAGCCCTTCGCGGGATCCTCGGCATTGATGCGGACTTCGATCGAATGACCGCGGACGCGAACCTGGTCCTGGCGAATGCGGAGCGGCTCGCCGCCGGCGATCCGGATCATCTCGCAGACGAGGTCGATGCCGGTGACCATCTCCGTGACGGGATGCTCGACCTGGATCCGCGTGTTCATCTCCAGAAAGTAGAATTCGTGACTGCGGTCGTCATAGAGATATTCGAGCGTTCCGGCGCCGCGATAGTCGACGGCCTTGGCGAGCGCGACCGCCGACGAACACAGTCTGTCGCGAACGGCCGGCGTCAGCGACGGCGAGGGCGCCTCTTCCCAGACCTTCTGACGGCGTCGTTGCAGCGAGCACTCGCGCTCGAAACAATGGATGACGTCGCGCCCGTCACCGAGGATTTGTACCTCGATGTGCCGCGCGCCTTCGATCAGCTTCTCGACATAGAGCCCGCCATCGCCGAAGGCGGCGAGTGCTTCCGCCTGTGCCTGCGGCATCAAATGATGGAATTCCTCGGCGGAACGCGCGATGCGGATGCCGCGTCCGCCACCGCCGGCCGCGGCCTTGATCATCACGGGAAAGCCGGTCTTCTCGACCAATGCGAAGGCTGCGTCGGCAGATTCCAGGCGTCCGGCGCTGCCGGGGACGGTCGGCACGCCGGCGGCTTGCGCAGCCTCCCGGGCCGCGACCTTGTCGCCCATCAGCCTGATCGATTGCGCGGTCGGGCCGACGAAGATCAGCCCCGCTGCTTCGACCGCGGCCGCGAACTCGGCGTTCTCGGCCAGGAAGCCGTAGCCGGGATGGATGGCGTCGGCGCCGGTCGTCCCGGCGGCGGCGAGGATCGTTGCCTGGTTGAGGTATGATTTTGAAGCCTGCGGCGGACCGATCTCGATCGACTGGTCGGCCAGCCGGACGGCAAGCGAGTCCTTGTCGGCCTTGCTGTAGACCTGGACGGTCGCAATACCGAGCTCGCGCGCCGCACGAATGATGCGGACGGCGATCTCGCCGCGATTGGCGATGAGGAGCTTCTGGATCGTCATGAACGCGCGAACCGTCTCAAACGTCAATCTCGGCAATCGGCTGGCCCGCCATAATGGCCTCCTCGTTCTCGGCCAGGAAGCGCAGGATCTTGCCCGCTGCGCCGGCCTTCACCTCGTTGAACGATTTCATCACCTCGATGAGACCGATCGTGTCGTGCTCCGTGATGGTATCTCCGTCGGACTTGTAGTCCGGCTTGTCGGGCGCGGGCTTGCGATAGAATATGCCCGGCAGCGGCGAGAATATCTGTTGAGTTGCCATGGGGTCCTCCTGGTCGTTCGCTTCTTCGGGTCGTTCTCACCGCGCGGTGAGATAGGGGCGGACGGCTTCGCGAACCGCGTGCGCGATCGCGACGGCATTGGGCGTGTCGGAGTGGATGCAGATCGAGTCGGCTCCGACCAGGACGTCGTTGCCGGCCACCGACCGGGTCTTGCCTTCATTCACGGCTCGCGTGCACCGCGACGCCGCATCGGCCGGATCCTTGGCCTCGTGCTCGCGCGTGATGATGAGGCTGCCGTCGGCATTGTAGTCGAGGTCGGCATAGTATTCGGCGACGAAGGTATGGCCGCGCCGCTCGTAGACCATCTGATGCAGCGTACCCTTCATGCCGAGCAGCGGCACCTTATAGACATCAGCGGCATCGGCGACGGCCTCCGCGATGTTCTCGCTGCGCGCGGCCATGCCATAGAGGGCGCCGTGCGGCTTGATGTGATTGAGCGGCAGGCCCTCGGCATCCAGGAATGCCTTGAGCGCGCCGATCTGATAAAGCAGGCAGTTCGTCAACTCCTCGCGGTCGATCTTCATCTCCCGCCGCCCAAAACCCTGCAAGTCCGGCAGTGACGGATGGGCGCCGACCTTGACGCCGAACTGCTTGGCGAGTTGCACCGTTTGCCGCATGTGATTGAAGTCGGATGCATGGAAGCCGCAAGCCACGTTGGCGACATCGATGTGGGGCATCAGCGCCTTGTCGTCGCCCATCTTGTAGAGGCCATAGGCCTCGCCCATGTCGCAATTAATCACGACCATTCTCCTGTTTCCTCTCAACGGCTTGCGTTCGATCCAAGGGGGACGGCCGCCCGCAGGTGCGACAGGCACCGCGGGCGGCGCATTGCCGATTTACTTCGACACCAGATAGTCGACCGGGATCTTCTCCGAGATGGTCCACTGATCGACCATCTTCGGCTTGCCGGCCTCGGTGTCGATGATCAGGTAACGGCCCTGGTTTTGATGGTGGATGTCCTTGTTGAAGGTGCGCGGCCCGAACAGCGTGGCCTCGTTGTTCATCTTTTCCAGTTCAGCGACGACGGCCGGAGCGTCGGTGGTCTTGGCGTGCTCGACCGCCTTGGCCCAGACGTCGATCAGGACATAGCCGGGATAGACGTACTGGCTGGAGGGATCGCCGCCCGTCACGTCCTTGTATTTCTTGTTGAACTCGTTGACCTTCGGATTGGGATCGTCGCCGTAGATCGAGCCCTGCACCGGAACGTAGAAGTTCGACAGATCCGGAATGGCGTTCAGCCAGTAGCTGCCGTCCATGCTCGAACCGTTGAGGATCATCGACTTGATGCCGGCGGCCCGGATCTGCTTGATGGCCGACACCGCGCCCGGCATCATCGTGCAGACCATGATGGCGTCGGGCTCCTTCGGCAGGCTCTTGATGCGCGTGATCTGGGACGCGATCGAAGCATCATCATTCTTGAAGGTGTCGCTTCCGGCCAGCGTCGCGTCCTTCAGCTTCGGCATCATCCAGTCGAAGCCGTCGCAGATGCCCTTGTTGTAGACGGTCCAGCTGTCGAGCAGCCGGTAGAAGCTGCGGGCATTCTTCTTGTTGTAGGCCCATTCCGCCATGGTCGCGCCCTGCACGGCCGCCAGAACGGAGCCGGAGAACGAGTAGGGACCGACGCCGGGGATGCCGGCCTTGATCGACTCGGCGCAGAGGAAGAACGAGACCTTGCCGGCCGCCTGCGCCTGGAGTGCCGCCGGCGCGCCGAAATCGTAGTCGCAGGAGACGACCACGAGATCTGCGCCCTGGTCGAGCACGGCAAGGCCGGCCTTGGCGCCCTCGGCCTGGTCGGTCTTGGTATCGGCAAAGACGGCCTTGATCTTCTTGCCGAGCAAGCCGCCCGCCTTGTTGATCTCGTCGATGCGGATCATTGCCGCATCTTGTGCCGGCTTATCATAGGCCTGCATGAAGCCTGACGCTGCGGTCGCAAATCCGATGACGATCCCGTCGGCCGCCTTGGCCGGTGCGAACCAGAGTGCGGACACTCCAGTCAGGACACCCAGTATTCTCGCAAGACGCATAACCATTCCTCCAGTTGTGTAGTGAACTTCAGTTCAGTTCCTTCATCGCCGTCCGCACCGGGCGTGACAAACGTCGCAGCATCGGCCATCCGCGCCAGGAGAACTCCTGGTTGCGGGTGAGACCGGTCGGCAGATACATCAAGATGACGATGGTGATGATGCCGATCGCGATCTCCTGGACCCCGTTCGGCAGTGCGACCTTGATTGCGCCAAGGCTGATGCCTTTTTCAAGATTGCGGAACAATTCGATCAGCACCGAGATCGTGACGACGCCGGTGACGGCGCCGCTGAGGCTGTACATGCCGCCGACGACCAGCATTGAGAGGGTGATGAAGGTCGTCCGCAGATAGAAGGCACCGGGGTTGACGATGCTGAGGAAGTGCGCGTAGAGCGCACCGGCGATGCCGATGATGAAGGCGCTGACCACGAACGCGACCAGCCGTTCGCGGACAATGTCGATACCCGAGGCGCTGGCGGCAACGGACTCATCGCGTGTGGCCCGAAGCGCGAGCCCGGAGCGGGAAATCGCGTAGAGGTAGGCGATCGCGATCGCGACTGCGGCACCCAGCCAGCCGATCCACACATTCATGGTCGGCGGGATGCCGACGATCGAACCTTGTCCGCCCGTGACCGAATCCCAGTTCGAATAGACGTTGTTGATGACGCCGAGCAGTCCGAAAGTCGCGATCGAGGCGGCAATCCCCGACAGGCGCATGATGACGCGTCCGACGACGAGCGCGAACAGGGCGGCGAACACGCCCGAAATCGGCGTGGCCACCCACATCGGCAATTGCGTGTGCAGCAGCCAGGCCGGCAGTCCCTTGAGCGTCATCGACTTCATCACGGGCGGGATCGCGAGCCATGCGGTCATGTAGGCGCCGAGGCACATGAAGCTGATGTGCCCGAACGACAGCAGGCCCGAATTTCCGACAAACACGTAGAGGCCGACGACAACCATGATGTTGATGAACATCTCGACCGCGGTCCGGTTGAATGCGCGGCTGCCGAACTGATAGCTCAGCGCAGCCATAACGAGCAGGACGACGATCAGGACGATCGGTGTCAGCATCGTTTGCCGGATGACGGACGGCCGCTTTGGCATCGATCAGACCCTCTGCTTGGCGGATTTCGGTGCAAACAGGCCTTGCGGCCGCACCAGCAGGACGACGATCACCGCGCCATAGACGAAGGCATCGCGAAAGACGCGCGCGTCGTGCGGCAGTGTCGCCTGGAAGATGACGCTGGCGGCGCCGATGATGAAGCCGCCGGCGACGGCACCGGGCACGCTGCCGAGACCGCCGATCACGGTGGCGATGAAGGCGATCAGCATGACGTTGGCGCCCATGTTGATGTCGGCGGTGCCGGAGATGGTGGCCAGGATCAATCCGATCGCCGCGGCCAGCATGCCGCTGATGGCAAAGGCCAGCAGGATGACGCCGTTGGCACGGACCCCGAGCATGCGCGCCATGGTGAAGTTTTCGGCTGCGGCGCGCATTTCGAGGCCATAGCGCGTGCGCTTGAGGAACAGCACCAGCACAGCGAGCGCGGCCAGCGTGATGACGATGGTCACGACTTGGAGCATCGGGATGTGGGCGCCGAGAAAATCGACCGGGAGGCCGAGGCTTGGCCACAGCGTGATCGACTTCGGGCGGCTCGAATAGAGCATCAGCATCAAGTGCCGGATGACGAAGCCGAGGGCAAAGGACGCGATCATCATCGTCGCCGGATTGGTGTTGCGGAAACGGCGGAATACGACGATCTCCGACAGGATGGACAGTGTCGCGCCGATCATCAGCAACAGTGGAATCAGGAGATAGAACGGCAGCATGCCGGCGAAAACGACCGCGGTTGCATCGATCGACGGCCATAGCATTGCGAACACGCAGAAGGCGATGAAGTCGCCATGGGCGAAGTTGACCAGCCGCATGACGCCGAAGATCAGCGCGATGCCGAGGGCACCCAGGGCATAGAGACTGCCGAGGCTCAGTGCGTCGAAGATGATCTGCAGAACCGCCGTCATTCTCAGTGGTCTCCGAAGCCGAAATAGGCTTGCTTCAGACGTTCGTCCTTGATCATGTCGGCCGCGGTGCCCTCGAGGACGATGCGTCCGCCGCGAATCAGGATCATGCGTCCGCCGGTCATCATGGCGCGCGTCGAGCTCTGCTCGACGATCAGCAGCGTCAGCTTGCGCTGCGCCCGTAGCCGCACCAGGATCTCGTAGACCTGATCGATGATCTTGGGTGCAAGTCCCAGCGAAGGCTCGTCGATGGCCATGATGCGCGGAGCCGTCATCAACGCACGACCGATGACAAGCATCTGCTGCTGGCCGCCGGAGAGCATGCCAGCCGCAGTGTGGCGGCGATCGGCCAGCATCGGGAATTCGGCGTAGACGGAGTCCAGGTCGCCGGCGATTCTGTGCCTGTCGGCTCGCATGCCGGTGCCGACCTTCAGATTTTCCTCGATGCTCAGTGCGCCGAAGACGTTGCGTCCTTCCGGCACCAGCGAAAATCCGCGCCGGGCGATGTCCTCCGGCGAGGCACCCGTCACGTTGGCGCCGTCCATGGTGATGGAGCCCGAGCCCGCCGGCACGACGCCGGCGATCGCGTTCAGCAGGGTCGACTTGCCTGCGCCGTTGGGGCCTGTCACGAACAGAACCTCACCTTCGGCGATCTTCAGCGTGACGCCGCGCAACGCCGTCAGGCGTCCGTAGCTGACGGTGATGTCGTCGACGGCGAGCAGCGTCATGATGCGGCGCCCATCTCGGCCGCGGGCGCCGTGATCACTTCGTCGCGCTGCGTGCCCATATAGGCGTGCCGGACCGCGTCGCTGTTGCGGATCTGCGCCGGCGCGCCGACTTCGATGATCTCGCCGGAATCGAGCACGAAGATGCGCTCGCAGAGTTCGAGCACGAGGCCGATGTTGTGCTCGATCAGCAGCACGCCCACGCCGAGTTCAGTCGCGATCCGCCTGATGATGACGGCCAGGTCGTGGCTTTCATGCTCGGACATGCCGGCTGCGGGTTCGTCGAGCAGCAAATAACGTGGCGTGCACATGATGGCGCGGCCGATGGCGACGCGGCGCTCGTCTGTGTAGGGCAGGGCGCCTGCGATCGTGCTGCCGAGATGCGATATGCCAAGCCAGGCCATCACGCGCTCGGCCTCCGCGATCGCCTCGCGCCGCGTCTGGCCCATGCCCACGCCCGTGACCTCGAGATTGTCCACGACCGGCAGGTCGCGGAAAAGTCGGCCGGACTGAAATGTGCGAGCCACGCCCTTGCGTCGAAGCTTGTGGGGCGGGATGCCATTGAGCATCTCGCCTTCCAGATCGACGGTCCCTGTGCCGACCGGCTGGAACCCCGTCAGCACGTTGATAAGTGTCGTCTTACCGGCGCCGTTGGGGCCGATCAGTCCGGTGATGCGTCCCCGCGGAACGTTGAGCGCGACTTTGGACAGTGCTTTCAAGCCTTCGAATTGGACGCTGACGTCGCGAGCGCCCAACTCCAAGCCACCGGAAGTCATCTCAACGCCTTCTCACTCGCCGCCAATCACAGACGGAGTTTTGCGTTGCGGGAGACGCTTGTAAAATTCGAAATATCGTTCGCGGATATCTGAAATTATGATGACGGTGACATTCCGGGAACGCATCGTGGCGGGGCAACGTCGATTGTCGTGCTCTGGAGTCCCAGAACAGCAAGACTGAAGCGACGGCAGGACTGGAGCTAAAAGACAGGGGCGAAGGCAAGACTTGAGTGAAGGCAAGACTTGAGAGGAAACGGCCGGATTGAAGGGAAATGAGCAATCCGGATCCGTTACGGGCGACGTCGTGTTCTCGGAATGGCTGAGGAAGGAGAGCGTCGATTGTGAAGCGAGACCCCAGAGCGGCAATGATGCGCCCAGCTGGGTCTGCATGCGCGCGATCAAGCTCGGAGTCATCATGAGAGTGGACCGGTCCGCTTGGCAGGGGCGTCGAGCAGATCAAGAAGGCTCGACACGATGCGATCAGGGACGATATCTGCGGCCGTATTGAACGGGACGTCGCTGGCGAGCAGGATGGAGTGCAGGCCCGCGGCGTTGCCGGCCGCGATATCGGTTGCGACCTGGTCGCCGATCATGATCGTTTCGTGCTTTGCGGTGCCGAGATGCGCGAGCGCCTGTTCGATCAGGGTCGGGGACTCCTGTGTCTTCAAGGCCGGGATTCCGCTCATTTCGAAACATGGGAATTATAGGCTCACCGTCACTGAGCGGCTGTTCCGTGCGTCCATCATTCCTGTCCTGCACAGTGGACAGGCGTGGCTGCCTCGGAGTTGGGCGGTGCGCTCCAGGTGATCAGGAGCCGCCGCGCGCAATCGTCGCATCCGGGAGTGTCAGCAACGGAATCGTGGAGCAGCAGGAATCGGGCAAGCACGGGCTTTGGTCTACGCTTTGCAAGTTGCGGCTAGGCAAGTTGCGGCAAGTTGCGCGACACGATCGAAACGGCTGAGTGCCCCGCGCCCTCGGCAGCAGTTTCAGCATTGCCAAAATCATCGAGGGATTAGGACATGATCAACCGTAGAGACGTGATGTTAGGTGGGCTTGCCGGTGCCGCAGCGTTTGGCTTCGGACGGGTCAATCCCGATTTTCTAGTGAACTCCGCCTTTGCAGCCGAAGGCAAGGCACTGCGATTTCTCGGCGCGGAAGCGCTGTCTGGAAATTGGGATCCGACCACGCACACCAATCTCGGTCAGTTGATCGTCGAAGGATTCGTGTTCGGCTATCTGACGCGCGCGCCGATGAAACCGGACAAGCCGGACGAGCTGATCTTCGAATTGGCCGAGTCCATGACGCCGATCGATGCGTCCACGATGGAGGTCAAGCTTCGCAAGGGCGTGAAGTTTCATGACGGCACGCCGTTTACGGCAGCCGACGTCAAGGCGACCTACGAGTATGGCTGCCAGCCCGATCGGCCGGCGCAGTGGTATCCGGGCCTCGTCACCATTGACGTCGTCGACGATTTCACCTGCCGCATCAATACCAAGGCGCACGCTTATCCGGCGGCGCTCTACTACTATCTCTCTTCGTTCCTACCGATCATGTCTGCCAAGGACATCGCCAACAAGGCGCAGTTGTCGGCTCGCATGAACGGCACCGGGCCATACAAATACGTCGAGCAGAAGGGCGACACGACCGTTCTCACCGCCAACGCCGATTTCTTCCTCGGCGCGCCGAAGATTCCCGGCGTCGAATATCATTTCGTCGGCGACACTACGACCCGGACGCTCTCGCTGCTGAACGGCTCGGCGGACATTATCGAGCGGTTGGAGCAGGAGCAGGTCGAGACGATTTCCAAGGATGCTCGCTTCAACATCCACAAGGCGGTGTCGGTCGAGAACAAATATCTGTTCTTCCGTTGCTCCAAAAAGCCGTTCGACGATCCGCGCATCCGGCTAGCGGCGTGCCACTCCATCGATCGCAAACAGGTGCTGGAAGTGCTCGGCGTCTCCGGAACCTACTCCAAGGCGCACATCTCGCCGGTGAAGTTCGGCTATACGGAGGTCGCCGATTATCCGGAATTCGATCCAGCCAAGGCCCAGAAGCTGCTGGCGGAAGCCGGTTTCCCGAAAGGCCAGGGCCTTCCCGAGCTCACCTATTACACCTCGGTCGGCTTCTATCCGAAGACCAAGGAATATGCCGAACTGATCACCGGCATGCTTCAGGAGCAGGGCTTTAAAGTCAATCTTCAGACCCTCGAAGTCGCGGCTTGGGGCAATTTGCTCTATGACAAGCCGGGTGGCGGTGAAGGCAATATGATCGACTGCGGCTGGTGCACAGGGTCGCCTGAGCCGGATCTTGTGCTGCGCACCCACTTCCACTCGTCGTCGAAGCGTATTACCGGCATCGTCGACAAGGACATCGACGCGGTGCTCGACAAGGAGCGCAACGCCACCTCCATCGAGGAGCGCAAGAAGATCCTCCAGACCGAGACGCTGCCGACCATCGCCAAGAAGGCGCCGGCACTTGCGCTGTTCACGTCGGTCTTCATCCACGCCTACAGCAAGAAGCTCGACGGCCTCTACATCTACCCGAACGGCATGCAGGACATGACCAAGGCCACACTGGCATGATGATTGCTCCGGCAGGTCGGACTTGTCCGACCTGCCGGTACTCCCCGACGAATGCAAGGGTAGCTCTTCCCGATGTTGATCCTGGAATTCCTGGTCAAGCGGATCGCGCAGGGCCTCCTGATCGTCTTCATCACCTCGTTGATCATCTTCACGCTGTTGCGCGTGGTTCCAGGCGATCCCGTCCGTCTGATCGTCGGTGGCATGGCACCACCCGACGTGGTCGAGAAGGTGGCGACCAAGATGGGGCTGCGCGATCCCATCATCGTCCAATACGGCCGCTATATGCGCGGTCTGCTCCAGGGCGACCTCGGACAATCCTATCTGCGGCCGCGTAGCGGCATGATTGCCGCCGGCGGACAATATGTCGATCCGACCAAGTCGGACATGGCGCTGGTGACCGACCTCATTCTCGAGCGTTTGCCATTCACGCTGCAATTGGGCGGCATGGCCTTGTTGTTCGCGCTGTTGATCTCGTTCCCGGTGGGAATAGCCGGCGGCCTGCATCAGCATCGATGGCAGAACGCCCTGGCGTTCGGCATGCAATCGCTGTTCGTGTCGATCCCGAATTTCTGGCTCGCGATCGTTCTGATCCTGTTTCTGTCGATCAAGCTGAAGCTGCTTCCGGCGCTCGGCTACCAGGGCTTCTCCTATGTCATTCTGCCGGCCTTGGTGCTGGCGGTGGAGATCGCGCCCTTCATCATCCGGACGCTTACGACGTCACTCGGCGAAGTGATGCAGGCGCCGTTCATCGATGAAGCCAGGGTTCGCGGCCTGTCGCGCCGCCGCATCGTCTATTCCCATGCTCTGCGCAATGCGGCGGTCCCGCTGGTCAACCTGCTCGGGATCCAGCTTTCGACCCTGATCGGCGGCGTGCTGGTGATCGAATACATCTTTGACTATCCGGGTCTCGGCAATCTGACCGTCGTGTCTGTCGTCGGGCGCGATTTCCCGGTGATCCAGGGCATCGCCATCACGACCAGCGCGGTGTTTGTCTTCATCAATATCATCGTGGATCTGGTCGCCTATCTCATCGATCCGCGCGTGGAGATCTGACCATGACGGCCACCACGGTCATTGCTGCGGAGCCCGAGCCTCGATTGGCGCGCATCCGGTCTGTCAATCGGAGGATACTGGCTGCAGCCTGGGGCATGTCGAGCTTCAAGGTCGGCTTCTTCGTCTTCATCGCACTGCTGCTCGCATCCGCGATCTATCCCGAGGTGTCGTCGGTCAGTGCCACCAAGATGGTGGTGAAGGACAAGTTCCTGGCGCCGGTCTATTTGGGCGACAAATGGACCTGGGATCACGTGCTGGGCACGGATCAGCTCGGCCGCGACATCCTGATGCGGAGCCTGATCGGGCTGCGCTATTCGCTGCTGGTCGGCATCGTCACGGTCCTCCTGATCTTCATCATCGGCTGCGGTCTCGGCCTGTTTGCAGGCTTCAAGGGCAAGTGGTGGGACACCATCATCATGCGGATCACCGACGCCCAGCTCTCGATTCCGATGATTATCCTGGCGATCACCATTCTCGGCGTGTCGCGGCCGACTGTCCCGACCATCATCATCGTTCTGGCGCTGTCCGGCTGGCCGCTGTACGCGCGCGTGGCCCGCAGTGCCGCGGTCGCCGAGCGCGGCAAGGAATATGTGCGTGGTCTGCGCGTGCTTGGGGCCGGAGATTGGCGCATCCTGTTGCTATTCGCAGCACCCAACATCCTGCCGCCGATTGCCTTCGTCGCGGTGCTCGACGTTGCCCGCATGATGATATTCGAGGCGATCCTGGGCTTCCTTGGGCTCGGCATTCAGCCGCCGACTCCAAGCTTTGGCAGCATCATCGCCGATTCCCGCAAATACCTGCTCAATGCCTGGTGGATCGGGACCATCCCGGGCATCTTCCTCGCCGTCGCGCTCACCTCGATCAATCTCATGGGCTCGGCGCTGGAAAAGGCGCGCAACCGCATCTATGGAGGTCTTTGAGATGGATCTCTCGCGCATTCTCGAAATCGACGATCTGACGGTCGGCGCCATGACGCCGGGGTCGGCTCCGATTCTCGATCACATCAGCTTCAGCCTCAGCACGTCGGAGATTTTCGGCATCTACGGGGAGAGCGGTGCGGGCAAGACGGTGCTCAGCCGCGCGCTGGCGAACTGGTTGCCGGAGAGCCTGGAATATCGCGCCGGACGGGTCGCCTTCGCCGGACACGACATCCTCGGTGCCGGTGCGCGCGAAGTGCGGATCGGACGCGACATCGCCTATATCGGCTCCAAGCCGCAGAGTTCGCTGGATCCGACGGTGCCGGTCGGGGTCCAGATCGCGGAGAAGCTGCACAGCGTCAGGCCTGAATGGAACGGACGCGAGTGTCGTGACCGGGTCATGCAGCTGCTCGGCGAGGTCCGAATCCCGTCGCCAAAGGAACGTTACTGGGACTACCCGTCGAAATTCTCCGGCGGCATGATGCAGCGCGCGATGATCGTGGACGCCATTTGTGCCGAACCCGCCGTGCTCATCGCCGACAACGTGACCCAGCCGCTGGACGTCACCATTGCCGCGCAGATCGTGGCTTTGCTCCATGACCTCTGCATGCGGCACAAGATGGCGACGATCTACCTGTCGTCCTCCTTGCCGACACTCGGCCAGTTCGGAGACCGGACGGCCGTGCTGTACCAGGGCCGCTTCGTCGAGCAACAGCCATTCGAGGAGCTGTTGGCTTCGCCGCAATCCGACTACGCGCGCAAGGCTATCGCGAGCGTGCCACGGATGTGGGAGACGGCGGAGGGCCCGCTTGCTCGCCGTCAGGCTCAAGGCGAAGCCCCGCTGATGAAGGTGGAGAACGTCCATCGCACCTATCGCGCCCGCAAGCGCGGCAGCTTCAACACTTACAGCAATGTGCAGGCCGTGCGTGGCGTGACGCTCGACATCATGCCGCGCGAGAATTTCGGCATTGTCGGTGAATCCGGCTGCGGCAAGTCGACCCTGACCCGTCTGCTGGCCTGGCTGGAGACGCCCGACAGCGGCAGTATCGTCTTGAATGGGACCTCGCTCGGCGCGCTGTCATCGCGGGACCTGATCCGCAAGCGCAACGAGTTCCAGCTTCTCTTGCAGGACCCCTACAATGCCTTGCCGCCGCGTACCACGGTCGGCCGCATGATCGAGGAGAGTCTCCTGATCCGCAGCCGGGTCCCGCGCGCCGATTTGCGGAAGCGGGTGATCGCGGCGATGGCCGAAGTCGGTCTCGCCGCGGAGCTCTACGATCAGCTGCCGAACGCGCTCTCGACCGGCGAGCGCCAGCGCATCTCGATCGCAAGAGCCCTGATTCTCGATCCCAAGCTCCTGATCCTCGACGAGACCTTGTCGGCGCTGGACCAGCGCGAGCAGGGCAGGCTGATCGAGTTGTTCTCGAAACTGCAGGAAAAGAACGACCTCACCTACGTTTTCATCTCGCACGATCTGGCGATGGTGCGGAAGGTCTGCACGCGGATCGCGGTGATGTATCTCGGCGAAATGGTCGAGATCGCCGACAACCATGATCTGTTCTTCGATCCGCAGCATCCCTATACCAAGGCGTTGCTGTCGGCGGCTCCGACTCTGGAAGAGAAGCCGTTCGATCCCTCCGATTTCCTGCTGGAGGGCGAGCCGCCGAGCCCGATCGACATCCCGGCGGGTTGCAGCTTTGCATCGCGCTGTCCGAAAGCATTCGGCCGTTGCCGGGTGGAGACGCCGAGGCTCGTCGAGCATTCGCCCGGGCGCTTCGCTGCCTGCCACTTGCTCGATGGCGATCAGGCACAGGCTGCGGCCTAGAGACGAGGCCGCGAACTCATAAACCCGCTGGACGGACAGCTTGTCAGTGTCCGCCATGCCCCGATAGTTGACGGGTTGCGTAGCAGCGAAACGACGCTCTGGGCCAACACCAGACATCGTTCCAGTAGGCATCTTGGCCGTTCTGTCGTATAATTGGGTGCCCGAGGCCCAGTGCTATGGTACAAGATCGCCCCGCCCCGATGGAGCGCAGGTTGGCAGCGATATTGGTTGCTGACGTGGCTGGCTATTCGCGGCTCATGCACGATGACGAAGAGGCTACACACGCCAAGGTCACGGCGCTCCTAGCCCACGTTGTCTTACCAGCGATTGCCGAGCACGGCGGACGTATCGTGAAGAACACCGGCGATGGGTTCTTGGCGGAGTTTACAAGCTCCGTTGAGGCGGTTCGAGCCGCTGTGCAGTTCCAAACGCGCATCAACGAACTTACAAAGAACGAGGAGGAACACAGACGTATTGCCTTCCGCGTAGGCGTGAACATTGGCGACGTGATCGTCGAGCCACATGACATCTTTGGCGACGGCGTTAACATCGCGGCTCGGCTTGAGGGCATCGCCGATTCAGGCGGCATCTGCATATCCTCCGCTGCCCACGATCAAGTCAGAGGCAAGGTCGGCATTGAGTTCGTCGATCTTGGCGAACTCACCCTCAAAAATATCGCCCGGCCCGTCCGGGCCTTCGCCCCGGCCCGGGATAGACAGGCGTTCGGATGGGCTGAGCGGGCAAAACCGGTCTCGCTTTTGCCACCCCGTCTTTCGATCGTTGTATTGCCTTTCGCAAATCTCAGCGGTGATCCGGCGCAAGACTACTTCGTCGATGGCATCACCGAGAGTCTGACCACAGACCTCTCCCGCATCAGCGGCTCCTTGGTTATCGGTCGGCACACCGCGTTCACTTACAGGGGCAAGTCAGTCGATCTCAAGCAGATTGGTCAGGAACTCAATATCCGCTACGTGCTCCAGGGGTCGGTCCAGCGTGGTGGAAGCCGCCTCCGGGTCAATGTGCAACTGACGGATGCCGAAAGTGGCGGCTATTTGTGGGCCGAGCGTTTCGACAAACCGGTCGCCGACCTGCTGGAAATGCAAGACGAGATCGTGGCCAGACTTGCCCGGACTCTCGACGTCCAATTCGTTGCCGCAGAGTCGCGTCGCGCGGCAAGAAGGTCAAGTCCTGACGCGGCCGACCTCTATTTCCGAGGCCGCCATTCCATGAATAAGGGATTGACACCCGAATATCTGGCAGAGGCTCGCGGTTTTTTTGAACAATCCCTGGCGATCGATCCCGATCATACCGACGCCCTGAGCAGGACGGCGACGGTTGAGGCCGCACTCGGAGTATTATTCTTAACCGACCGGCCCCACGAACATCTGGCAGCAGCCGAGACAAAGGTGCTGAGGGCGCTATGCCTTGCGCCGGACCATGCCTGGGCTCATTTCACCTTGGCCATTGTCCTCATCTGCACCAATCGCGTAGCCCACGGTACCGCTGAGTGTGAGCGAGCCTTGGCGCTGGATCCCAACTTGGCTGACGCTTACGAGATGCTGGGCGTTGCGAAAAACTACATGGGTTGCGCTGCCGATACCGAGGCCCACATCAATGAAGCCCTGCGGCTCTCTCCTCGCGATATCTCCGCGTTCCGGTGGATGAATACGGCCGGCTTTTCCAAGCTGCTGATTGCTGCCGATGCTGAGGCAGCCGTCTGGTTTGCTCGAGGAATCGAGGCCAATCGAAATTATCCGCTGCTGCATTTCGGATACGCTGCAACGCTCGCGCTTCTCGGGAGGTTAGACGAGGCGCAAGTCGCGGTGAAAGCAGGACTAGCGCTTGATCCAGGGTTTACCATCCGCCGCGTCAAAAGCGCTCCCGTGATCGGCGAGGCGGCGTTCGTCACCGGAATCAAGCGCATTGTTAAAGGAATGCACATTGCCGGAGTCCCGGAAGGATAATAGCGGCGATCGACCGACCTCCAAGTTAGCAAGAGGACGAGGTCCGCTTCGGGTCAAAAGCGCAGTTTGGCGCTCATCTGCAAACTTCCGGTCTGCCACTGTGAGCCGACATTTAGCAGCGCGGAATCAAGGGCAGCCATGACCAACAGGCGACATTGCACGCTTAGGATGATATGAAAGAGTCGCCAAGTGAGGCGGTCTAACGGGAGAAGCTGATGCCAAATTGGATAGGACCACTCCTCGCCCTCATAGCTCTTGTCGGGTTTATTGGCTTTGCGGTTCGGCAGGGCACAAAGACGTCACGAGATCGGACAGACAATGGTGGCAGCGATCTGCCGGGGATGGGCGGCGGCGGAGATGGAGCTTAAGCCGCCGCTAGAATGAAACTAGCCCACCGAGGGTCGAGTGCCGACTCTCGACGAGATGCTCATCGATTGTCCGTTATGGGTCAAAAGCGTCGGTCTAGCGCTCGGCCGCGAACTTCCGCTCTGCCCGTCTGAACCGACATGTAGCGGCACTGGGGCAAAGGCAGCGATGGGCCACAAGCGGTCCTCGGCCGGATGCGCACGGCAGGTCAGCTATGGGCCAACAGCGGACTTCGAAATTGAAAGAAGCCGCTGATTGAAGCGGCCTTACCGGACTGCGATTGCCGTCAGGATTGCAGCGGCACCGACGGCCGAACAGCTAAGGAAGAGCACAATATTTGCTCCCTTCCAGGCATTCAGTCGCGCCCGTGTATTTAACGTCCAAATACTGTTGCCGGCTGCATGCAGCTGCTTCGCGGCTAGAACGCAGCTCCACAATCCGCCACACCACGCGAACAGGAAAGCAATGTAGCAAATGGTTCTCACGTAAGCGCTCATGCGACCAGTCCGAAGATGTGTGTCACGTCATGCTACCAGCCACGTCTGATCGTAAAACGGGCGCGTGAACCGTCAACCATGCCAAATGCTAGAATTTGAATGAATAGGCGAGAGGTCGGCTCAGGGTCAAAAGCGCCGCTCTGGCGTGGCCCACCGCTTCCGTTGACGTGGTGCAACTATCTGTCAGTTGATGGGGGTGATCTTTGGCCGCTCGCGTTCAATTCCCGAGCTGTTCAGTTTGTGATGATCTTGGCCTTCCCGCCAGCCGTCTCGGATGCCTCAAGGCATGCTTGTACTCGGATCGGGAAATGAACGGCCAAGCATTGTAGTCTCCAGCCGCAAGAAACTCGGAGGCACGATCGTGAGAAATCGTGTTATGCCAACTCAGCCACATCGGGCGAGCACGTCGTATGGGGTGGAGGCCGGGCAATGAAATCTTCGGCCAGCGGTACTCAAAGTCGCCGTCGAGAAACAAAATCCAGCGCAGCACTTCGCGTTTCCAGACCGGAGCGATGCTGTGACGTCCGACCAAGCGATGCTCCTTCATATCGCTGTAGAGGAGCCACGACATGTCTGTAATCGCCCAGATCGCCGGGTCCCCGTCGTCCACCGGCGTAGCGCGTTCAAACTGATCGTTGGTAATCCCGCCGACAATCAGGTGTCTAAGGTTCCCCGAAAGCTGGTCGCGTGCTGCGCGATCTATCATCCTGCTACTCAGATCCGACCGATGGATCATTCACCCGGCAAAACCTTCCGTCAAGTTAGCAGCTTTGCTTGCAGTTGAGAGAAATCTAGTGAAGGCCGCTTCGGGTCCAAAACCGGACGCGACCAGATGGTTGAATTTCAATATCCCGCGATCAATTCCTGAGCGACCAACGCTTCGCCGCCACTGCGCATTTCCAGAGCACAGCGGACAACGCTCCCCGGAGGAAATTTCCAATGCTCGTCACTAGGATCGTACTCTGGCGTTGCTAAAACTCGGTAGACATAGGCGCCGAGCGACAGCCCAAACGTCGGGCGAATTACCTCAGTTCCCTCATCAAGTAGGGGAACATAAATCAGTGTGGTACCGGCGGCATCGTTTTTCTTCGCTAACGGCGCGGGCCGCGTGATGCGTCCAAACCTAGCGTTAGGGTGGTCAAAAGTATGGGGGATCGGCTTCTGGTCGCATTCGCCCATCTGAAACCTGACGCAATGCAGTTGCTGGCGAAAAGCGCAGGTGCAGGGACGGGTCTTGTTATCTTTTTGCATCTCGGCTTCGCGCTGCGGATGGGCGGGGACCTTGGTTGCATAAATGTGATGTCTCTACCATGTGTACCAATAAATGCTCGACTTTGATGAATGGCACCACCTCCGCTATGGGGTCAAAATGCACAGACCTCAACCTTGGGCAAATCTCGTCCGCCATCCCTCAATGAGCCGACCTCGTGGATAAGTGCCGCCACTTCGCCGATGGGCAAAGCGGAAATGGCTTCGGGCTTACACAGATGTCGAGTTAAGCGCGTGGTCAATCTTCGGGCGCCGCGATGACGGACGCAGGGCAGTTATTCATCACTCGTCTTCGTTTGTCGCCTGAGCAACCGTCGCTCAATCACTTCGCCTAGTGGCGTATCCGGTGATTTGCGAGACGCCTTCAGCTTCTTCATTCGACCTCTGCGCAATGCTTGCGACTGGGCTTCATCGGCGACTTCGTCCGCAACGGCCCCCTGCGCAGCGATGAGGGCTTGTCGCACCGCCCGCCGCTCATCCTGATGCGAGAGCTGCTTGCTGCGCGGAATGTTCTTTCGACTACTCTTCTGATTTTCGCCGTAGGTGTTTCGTCGGTCGTTGGCGTAGCTCAGTTGCTTCTTTTCCCGTGGAGTTTTGACCTTACTCACGGCTTGCCTCCGGGCTAGCCGACATTCTGTTGGCGGATTGCGCGACCAACATCCTGCTTCGTATCTAAATATTTGAGGAGGCACCTCATCAGAAGAACGACAGTCCCGACCGGCAGTAGAATGTACAATGGGAGCGGCAGGAGCATCACGACGATGATCACAGCCGCTTGCCATCCGCTAGCGGGCTTCGAGGAGGCAATGAACTCTTTCAGTGCTCTGAGGGCCATGGTGATTGCACTCGGTTAGGTAGTTTCACCATACCAAACGTCCCCCAGACCAATTAAAAAACTAGCCCGAAGTTCACTGGCTTTTGATGGGTCGCGAAGTCCGGAATGGACATCGCAGGAGCAAGTGCCAAGGTCTGCTAAGGGCCATTAACGGAATCGTAGCGCTCTCGCTATTTGGAAGGCTTCTTGGTGCAAAGGCAAGTATGCTGCCATTTGCAAGGTAGGCCCTGTTCCCGCGAGATGGTTCTATGGACGCGAAATCAGCCACACGATTTAAACAGCACGCAGAGCGCGTCATTGAGGAGTTGTCCCTAGCGCTCTCGCTCGCCAAAGACGCTTCTCCAGCCGATGAGTTTGCGAGATTGAGAACATCAGTTGGCGATATCATCGCTCGGATAGACACCATGCTTCAGGACAACATCTACAAAGAACATCCCGGTCTGGATGACATGGCAGACTGACCGCTAACGTCCGCTGCGGGTCAAAAGCGCCGTTCCGGCGGTCGGCCGTCCGCTTCCGATCTACCCCGATGAGCCGACAATTTAGTGCTCCGCCCCGGCTTCGTGTTCGGGCCATGCGCAGACGCCCTTCGACAATTAAGCAACGAACGCGCGGGCAAGTAGAAACACGCCCGAAGCGCTTAGCGCGACACCGGCGGCGCGGCTGAATGCGCGGCCGTGTGGCAGCAATTTCTCGCATGCGACATAGAGGGCGATGCCCGCAATCCAGACAAGATTCATAACCCCGCTAACGAACAATAGCGCCATCAGGAACCAGCAACAGCCGAGGCAGTAGCCTCCGTGCCGGAGTCCCATGCGTAGTGCGCCCCCTGCACCGTGTTGCCAGTACCGGCTTAGGAATAGTACCGGGCTCTGGCAGTAGCGCAGGCAAGCATGCTTGACCGGCGTGAACTGATAGAGTCCTGCGGCGAGCAGAATGACACCGCCGAGTACCGGGCTGGTGCTTGCCATAGCCATGGACAATAGCCCGACGCGTTCGAGGCCCCACTGCGTCAGGATCGCGAAGAGGCTGAAACCTGCCCACACCAGCAGATAGCCGCCCAAAAAAAGCCAGGCCTCCGCCGAGGGATTGACGGAGGTCACTTGCTTGCGGCGGATTGCCGTGAATAGCAGGATCGTGGGAGCAGCGCTCGGCACCATCATGGCGATCATCATGACCCACCACATGACGAACACGAGCGCAGCGTAGAACGGCGACCACGGCATCGGCATATCCATTGCCATGTCGGGCATGTCGGCGTCCATGCCTGCCCCGGTGGCCAGATATGCCCACGCCAGCGCCACCACGACAGCCAGTCCGACGCCGACGATAAGGCGGTCGCGCCGCAGCAGGTATTCCAAGGCCAACAGCTCAGCCATTGGGCTCACACACGCCTAGGTCAGATCAAAGACAGAACCTTACATGGCATCAAGCCGCAACACCGTCAGGCGTCTGTACGACGTTTGCGAGAGAGCTGTGCGTGCCTTTCGTGTCGAACTTGATCGCCCCGGTCGAGCGGATGTTGGCCGAGGCCACCTCGGCGGCCTTGTGCTCGAACCCTTCCGGCATGACGACCTGGATGCGATGTGGCGTACCGGTCACCGGGTTCTTGATCGGCTCGACCTCCGTCTCCAGCACGCCCTTGGCGACGAGCTTGGCGACGCGCCCGTTCTTATCGAAGGTGAACTCGAATGGCACGAAGACCGGATCGTGGATCTTGGTGACGATCAGGCTGAAGATATGGAACAGCGTGCCGTCGGCTGAATGCTTGCCGGAGAAGATGTTGAACAGGGCCTCGCGCTGCTCCGCCGTGGCGCGCTCGTCGATGATCGGCTGCATCTGCCCGTTGCCCTCATGCAGTGCGCCGGGAAAATCGACGGTTGCGGCGAACACCAGGCCGTCGAGCTTGGTACTCCCGAAATGTCCTTTGGTGATTCTCATGCCGACCAAGCCCTTGCAGCTGCCGTGGGTCGGCGGCGCATTGAAATCGCAGGGGCAGCCAAATGCACAATTGCAGTTCTTGATCCATTCGCCTTCGAGACGCCAGTCAGATGCAGCCATGACGCACCTCCCATCGCGTTGTCCGCGGGACCATTAAGCCGCTTGATAATCCATTTGCGTCGAAAAATCCGGAGCAATGCGGGATCGGGACTTGATCTGAACGACATGCATCATTCCGGGAAGCCATGCGACGGCTAACGGACCGGCGACCATGCTGTCCCAATCATAGAAGCATATCAGCCCGCGTTCTGAGCGTACAGGTGCATTCGACGCTCTTATCGGGCAGAGCCCTTTGGTAGAGCCGGGCCGATTTCCGGTTGCAAACAGCAGTTAGCCGCCAACAATCAGCTCAGGCTCAATGTAAAGGTTCGCCAACGAAACCCCTGGCGGTAAGCGCGGCACAAAAAATAATAAGGCGCACGCTGACCGGACGCATCGCGACGTTCGCAGAAGCAGCCTAACGGGCACGTTTCGTGTTTTACGACGACGCGAATGTCGCTCCTCAGCGCCTTGCTTTCCAAAACCATGTTGCTCGCGGATGGCTATGACGCCGACTGGCTCAGGGAGCTTGCTCGCCAGGAAGGAGCATGGGCGAACACTCCGCCGAAACGAAATCGCAAAGTGTGATGATCGCACTCTGCCAGTGTTTTGCCCGACGTGTCAAATCGATTCGCAAAATCCGCAAAGCCGCGCCGACGATTTTCTACTGTGTATGGGGTTGTTTTCGATTTTCTGTTGTCCGGCCTGGAAGCCTCAATGCTCTAGCGATCAGGGCCGTGGCTTGAACGGCCAATCCATCTTGACTTGACGCATATCCTCCAGCGCCTTGGTCACCTGCAGCACGCCAAGATCGTCGAAGCGATGGCCGATGACCTGGACACCGATTGGCAGATGCCGGGAATCGAACGCCATGCAGACCGTCGAGGCGGGCTGGCAGGTCTGGTTGAACATGGCGGTGAACAGCGTGTGCTCGAGCGGCATCTCGCGGGAGACGCCCGGCTCCTCGGCCGGAAAGTTCACCACCGGCAGCGTCGGTGAGATGACATAGTCCCAGCCTTCGAAGGCCGCCAGCAGCGCCGCTTTCATCTTGGCGATCCGGCCGAGTGCCCGGTAAAGGTCGGTGCCTGAGTGCTTCGCTCCGCCCAGGCTCCACGCGCGGACGTAGGGATTGATGTCGCTTGGCGCGTCGCTGTGTGGGGGCAGGGACGTGTATTCGAGATAGCCGCGGACCTGAAGGAACAAGTCGATGGCCTCATAGGCGTCATGATCGAGCGGCGAGGTGAACGGCTCGACGATCGCGCCTGCTCCGGCCAGCAGCTTTCCGGCCGCCTCGACGGTGTTGCGCACGATCGCCTCGGGCTTCATGCCAAAACCCATGTCGGTGAGGACGCCGATCTTCAATCCCTTCACATCGCGCGCGAGGCGCTCGTGATAGCGCACGCCGTCGGCTGGGAGGCTCCAGGTATCGCGCTCGTCCTGCCGCGTCAGCACGCTCAGCAGGCGTGCGACGTCGTCGACGCTGCGGCCCATGGGACCGGCCATGCGCATCGTATCGGCCGGCAGATGCGGCACGCGTCCGTGCGTTGGTTTCAGCCCGGCGAGGCCGCAATGCGCGGCCGGCAGGCGGACCGAGCCCGCGATATCCGTACCGACGGAGACATATCCGGCGCCGGCCGCGACCGACGCGCCGGCGCCCGCCGACGAGCCGCCGGTATTCCAGGCAAGTCCCCAGGGGTTGCGGGTGATGCCGTGCAGCGAACTGATGCCTGACGCCATCAGGCCGCAATCCGGCATGGTGGTTTTTGCAAAGATCACAGCGCCGGCTTCGTGCAGCGCGATCGCCGGTGGCGAATCGTAGTTTGAGGGCGGCAGGGCGCGGTTGGCCCCGATACCATGAAAGTAGGGCCAGCCGACCATGGCGACGCTGTCCTTGACGGTCATCGGAACGCCATCGAGCGGACCCAGCGGAGCTCCGGCCTTCCATCGGGCTTCAGACTGTTGCGCGCTGGCCGTGGCCTGCTCTGGACGGAAGCTGAACAAGGCGTTGATCGCGGGATTGACGTCTTCGGAATGGCTGAGGACGGCTCGCAGCACGTCTACCGGCGATAGCGCACGCGAGGCGTAAGCCTCGGTCAACTCGGCAAGGCTCATCCCGATCAGTTCTGCAGCAGACATGGTGGCCTCAATGAGTAGCGTTCCGGATCACTGTCCCGGATAGCGAAAATAGCCTGCGTTGGGGTAGAGCCGCCGCTCGAACGGCATGTTTTGGTGGAGCGCGAGGCATCCCTTTTGCATCTGTCCTGATCAAAATCAGTCCTGATCAAATTTGGCGGACATGAAGGTCGGCTGAACGGCAATCGCAA
Organism: Bradyrhizobium sp. S3.12.5; assembly: GCF_040548225.1. NCBI lineage: Bacteria > Pseudomonadati > Pseudomonadota > Alphaproteobacteria > Hyphomicrobiales > Nitrobacteraceae > Bradyrhizobium > Bradyrhizobium sp. S3.12.5. The sequence continues at coordinate 123,015 of NZ_JBEPRF010000008.1, read as the reverse complement.
GAGATCAGAAGTCGCCATGAGTCAATCTGGAACGGAACCGGCCACCATCCGGAATACCATTGCCGGGCTCCCAGGATGGGGGTCCGGAGACATCGTGATCGAACCCGCCATCCCGATCCTGGCTTCGCCAAGCTGGCGAGGTGTCGACGGCTTTCCCTGGCGCGCCACCAGGAAGGGCGGTGGCGTGAGCATCTTCATCAAGGCCATGGATCGTGATGCGAAGCTCTATATCGACGTGGCGTGCGCCTTCGAGGCGGCGCAGCGTGCATCCGATCTCGGCATCGGGCCCAAAGTGCTGATGGCTGACCCGAAGGCCGGCCTGCTGGTGATGGAGGATCTCAACCAGGGCTGGCGGGTCGGTACATTGGAACGGATGCTCGAGCCCGAGATCGTTGACGCCGTCATTGCGGCGATGCGCCTGTTTCAAGCCGGACCACCGCTGCCACGCCGCAAGAGTGTCTTTGACGAGATTGAGCATTTCTATGCTGCGGCGGCGGCCGCGAAGGCCCAATTGCCGTCGGATGCCGAATGGCTGGTCAAGGAGTTGCGCTTTGCGGCCGACGCCTTCCGAGCGCTGGATATCAAGGCGGTGCCGATCCATGGCGACGGCAATGTGTCGAATATCCTGATCAGCGACGCAGGCGAGGTTCGTCTGATCGATTGGGATCGCGCGACAACGACCGACCCGTTGGAGGATATCGGCAGCTTCCTGGTCGAGGCCTGTGCACAGGAGCCCGAGGCACGCGACGTTTTCACCCGCAGCACCGCGATCTTCGAGGAGGTTGCATTCAACCGTGCGCGGATTTACGGCGTGGCTGATGATCTGCGCTGGGGATTGATCGGCGCGCTGCTCGCCGCCAAATCGGCACGCAACACGCTGGAGTTCTACAAATTTGCCAGTTGGCGCTTCGTGCGTTGCCGCATGGTGGTTCGGGAGCCCCGCTTTGGCGAGATGCTTCGGAGGATAGCATGACCGTTCGTAGAAAAGTTGGTGAGGGGACCACGCTTCACGAACGCAACATCGAAGCCGCAATCGCTCGCGTCCCGCAATGGCGCGGCAAGGAGGGCGCCTACGCGCCGCTGGTCGGCGGCCTGTCGAACCAGAACTGGCTGGTCGAGATTGCCGGCGACGGGCGTCGCTATTTCGTCAAGGTGCCGGGCGAGGGCTCGGAAATGTTCATCAATCGCGTCACCGCCAACGAGGCCGCGCGCAATGCCCATGCCATGGGTGTCGGGCCGGAGGTCGTCTTCTTCGACGCGGCGGACGGGCTGGAGATCAGCGAATTTCTGGAGGGCTATCGCGCCTGCACCAATGCGGATTTCGGCGATTCGGCCATCCAGTCCGACGTTCTCGATCTCTATCGTCGACTGCATGGCGGCCCCAAGCTCGGCCAGACCAAGACGATCTTCGACATGATCGAGGAACACATCGAGCAAGGCAAGGAACTGGGGTCGCATTTCCCGCAGGACATGCCTTGGCTGATGCACCGTTACAATCAGGCCAAGTCAGCCTTCCTGGCGTCGGGCCTCGATCTCGTGCCGTGCTTCAACGATCCCATGCCGGGAAATTTCCTCATTTCGGCCGAGACCGGCGCGCCCAGGCCGATGAAGCTGATCGACTACGAGTTTGCCTCCAACAATGAGCGCAGCTACGAGCTCGGCGTGTTGTTTGCCGAAATGTTCTTTGACGAGAAGCTGACGGAAGCCCTCATCGAGCAATATCTGGGCGAGGTTCGTCCGCAGATGATTGCCCGCGTCATTCTCAACCGTGCGCTCGCGGACATGAAATGGGCCTCATGGGCGGTCGTCAACCGCAAGCTCAACAGCTGGGATTTTGACTACCAGAAGTACGGTGTCTGGAAATACATGCGCGCCCGGGACGTGATGTATGATCCGCGCTGGGACAGCTGGTTGCGGCTGGTGTGAGCCGGCCCGGGCCGCCTCTCGTGGCTATTGCTTCAGGACGGTCAGGGCCTGTTTGAGCAAGCTGTCGTTCGCTGCGGCGATCACGCGTCCGTCGGAGTCCGGTGTGAGCGGCCGCCCATCCCAGTCGCGTATGATTCCGCCGGCGCCCTCGACCACGGGAATCAATGCCATGAAGTCGAACGACTTGAGCGACGTCTCGACGACGAGATCGCAATGGCCGGACGCCAGCAGCCCATATTGATAGCAATCGCCGCCAAATCGTCGGAACATGGCCTTCTTGCTCAGCAGATCGTAGCGAGCCCAATCCTGCGACGTAAAGAAGTCCGGCGAGGATGTGTAGATCTGCGCGTCTTCCAATCTTGCCGTGCGGCTCACCTTGGCCGGCTTGCCGTTGAACGTGACCCCACGCGGCGTGCCGTACCACCGTTCGGCCAGCGCCGGCATGTCGATCATGCCGGCGACAACCGACCCGTCGCGCTCATCGGCCAGCGCGACAAGCGTGCCGAACAGCGGCATTCCGGAGATGAAGCTCTTCGTTCCGTCGATCGGATCGAGATACCAGGTGTAGCGATCGCCCAGGGTCGATCCCATTTCCTCACCGAGGATGCCGTGATCGGGGAAGCGCGCGCCAATCAGGCGGCGTAATTCCACTTCGATCGCGCGATCGGCGATCGTCACCGGCGTCAAGTCCTGCTTGCGTACGAAATCGACGCTGGACCGAAAGTAGGTCAACGCGATCCGGCCGGCCATTTCGGCGAGTTCATCGAAGAACGAAGCGAGTTCGTTCGCGGAAATCTTGTCTTGAATGTCGTCCAATGCTCGCTCCAGGGGAAAGCGCGTCGCGCAGAGCTGCGCAACGGCTGGCCTTGGGAATTCGGCTCTAAACCGTCTCGCGAAGCTCTTGCTTGTGGACGTCCCAATACGGAGATCCGAAAGCCCTGCGTGAGGAGGCCAATCGTGGCGAAGACGATTCGTTCGGTTCGGCAGCACCGGGCCGGGGCGCGGCTTCCGGCGCCTGGCGAACGTCACGCGGGGCCACCTTGAAGTGACGGCTGAAGCAGCGCGAGAAATGCGAGACGTTCTTGAAGCCCACTTCGTAGGCGACCTCTGACACGGTACGGTGGCCCTTGGGATCGGCAACCAGGATTTCGTAGGCTCGCTGCAGCCGCTTGGTCTGTACGAACTGGCTGACTGTGGTCTCGTTGTCCGTGAACAGACTGTAGAGATAGCTCAGCGAGATTCGGCTGCTGGCCGCAATTTTCTTCGGTGAGAGGGACTGGTCGCCGAGATGGATTTCGATGAAATCAACGATCCTGCGACGCAGATGATAGCGCGCATTGCGGACGTCCGTGGCGGCGCCCCGGTCCTCCGAGCCGATCGTGAGCGCTACGAAGCTGATGACTTCGGTTGCAAGCGCCTGTGGATTCGGCGCCGGAAGCTCGATGAACAGCTCGGCCACGTTTCCGATCATTCCGGCCAGAAGGCGGGTCATCTGTTCGTTTGGCTTGAAGCGCCGGCTGATGTGATCCTCGATCGACACGAGACGTCCGCGCAGCTCCGCGGCCGGGATTCGAAGCACCAGAAAGCGAGCGGCCTTGTCGGTCGACAATTCGTAGAAGGCGAGTTCACTGAGCAGGACATACTCGCCGGCCCTGGCAATACCGACGCGGCCGTCCTGGCTGAATGCCACACAGCCCGTCAGGGGAAAGACAAGCGCATAGGAAGCACCGTGGATGCTGGAGGTGCGTTTCCAACTGCAGGTGAAGGCTCGGTGCGGCTCGACGAGTTCGAGATCGAGGCGACCGATCCTGGTTCGTTGATGCAGCGCAGGACCCTTGTCTCCGTCACCATCAAGGCCGGTATACTCCTCGCGAGAAGCAAGAGATGTGAGGCTTGCCATGGTTTGGTCTTTCTCAGGGTTGGGCAACAATCAACTCCGTTCCGGCTTCACGGAGTGCCGTTGCCAGAGATCCTTCCGGATGCCGATCGGTAACCAGACGGTCGATATCGGTCCATTGCGCAAACACGGTCAGAGCGCGCTGGTCGAATTTGCTGTGATCGGCGACCAGGATCGCTTCCGCAGCGCGCTTCACCATCGCGCCATAGATCGCGCCAGCCTCGTCATCCGCATCGTTCGCGCCCCGGGCGCTGATGCCTGTCGCACTCACGATGGCACGGTTGGCCTCGTAGCTGTTGATGTTGGCGATTGTCTGTGTACCGAACACGTAGCCTTCGGTCGGGTGATAGCGGCCCGGGCAGCACAGCACCCTGATGGAGGAGTTGACGGCGAGCGCGCCAGCAATCGCATAGTCGTGCGTGATGACCGTGATGTCGCGCGCGCGCAAAGCCAATCGTCTCGCGACGTGAAACGTCGTGGCGCCCGCGGCCAGCATCAGGACTTCGTTTGGCAGAACGAGGTCGGCGATCACGGCGGCGATCGCTTCGCGTTCGGCGATCATGAGCGCCTTGCGATCGGTGAGAGCCGGCTCGAGCGCAAACGGGCGGGAGGCGCCGCCATAGGTCCGGTTGATGAGCTTCTGTTCCTGAAGCTCAACGAGGTCACGGCGTATGGTTTCGCCGGATACACCAAGCGACGCCGCAATCTCGGAGGCGCGCAGGGTAGGGGCGGCGGTGAGTTGCGCGATGATGTGCTTGTGGCGCGCCAGCTTCGAGAGGCGATCGCCATCGGTCTTTCGTGGCCGCTTGTCGGCCCCGGAGGCGTCGCTGGTCTGTAGCGGCTCGCTCGTCATTGGGGTGTCCTCACCTGCCCAGCCGTCGGCACAAGGAATTCTTTCTCACGGTAGATTGGAAAGATACACTAATTTTGTGGCAACTCCCTCAAATTTTGTGCAGCCAAATGCCCGATATCGCCGCAAGTCACGTCGGCATCGGCTTAATATATTGAAAACAAAATAGTATTTCCGAACGCCAGAGGCTGTGTGCCTGAGGCTCTGATGTTTCTTGCCTCTGATCAGCTTGACGTTGTGGGAATTCACACATTTCTCCAAGCTGGTCGTGGAATGGCTGCGGCACGATCGCTGCAGTGATCGCTTTGACTTGCGCAAGGCGCGGTCAGAGGAGGCGTGCGGTGCAGAAGGAACGAGAAATTCTGGCGTTGAACGCCTTCGACCAGAGCCGCGCGTCCGCGATGGGCGCCGAACTCGGGGAGGCGGTGCAACGACGCCTGCGATCCTTCGGCAAGGCTTCGGTCCTGTTTTACGAGGAGCCGATCCGAATGGAGCGCGCCGAAGGCGTCTACATGTTCGACCTCGAAGGCCGCCGATATCTCGATCTCTATAACAACGTCCCGTCAGTCGGGCATTCGCACCCTCGCGTCGTCGAGGCCGTTCGCCGCCAAGTCGGCGTGGTCAACATCCACACGCGCTATCTCAACGACGTGGTCGATGTCTATGCGGAGCGCTTGCTGGCGACCTTTCCATCCGAGATCGATCATCTGGCGCTGACGTGCACCGGGAGCGAGGCTAACGATCTGGCGCTGCGGATCGCGAAGGTCGCAACCGGCCGGGCCGGCTTCATCGTCACGGAGACGGCGTATCACGGCAATACTGCAGCCGTGACCGATGTATCGCCGTCCTCACGTCCCGGCCAACCATTGCCGTCCCATGTGCGGGTGGTGCCGGCGCCTGAGATGTTCCGCAATCCCGTTGGCGATCCCGGTCGGCGTTTCGCCGACGGTGTTGCTGCGGCAATTACCGATCTCGAGCGAAGCGGTGTCGGGTTTGCAGGGCTGCTGGTGGATACGATCTTTTCGAGCGACGGTGTCTATTCCGATCCGGCCGGCTTCCTGGCGCCGACCGTGAAACTCGTCCACGAACGCAAGGGCCTGTTCATTGCCGACGAGGTGCAGCCCGGTTTTGGACGCACAGGTGCAGCCATGTGGGGCTTCGCGCGTCATGGTGTCGTCCCCGACATCGTGACCATGGGCAAGCCCATGGGCAATGGGTTCCCCATGGGAGGCGTCGCTCTGCGTGCACCATTGCTCGATTGTTTTGCGGCGGAAGTGAAGTACTTCAACACGTTCGGCGGCAACCCGGTGGCCGCTGCGGCGGGGCTTGCGGTGCTCGACGTGATCAATGATGAGGGCCTGTTGCAGAATGCGCGCGAGGTCGGACGTCATCTGATGGACGGATTGCGCGAGATCGGCAATCGGCACATCCAGATCGGGGATGTTCGCGGTGCCGGTCTGTTCATCGGGCTCGAGCTCGTAACTGATCGTGACAGCAGGGAGCCGGCGCCGGAGCTCGCGATCACGCTGATCAACCGCCTGCGCCAGCGCGGCTTCCTGATCGGCGCCGCCGGACCATTCGGCAGTACGCTCAAAATTCGTCCGCCGCTGTGTTTCGGCACGGATCACGCGGATATGTTCATCACCGCCTGCGACGAAGAGTTGCGCGCGATCTTGGCGGCTTGAGGGGCTCGTTCGAAGTTCATGGATGCAAGAAACGTAAAATCCGCCGCCGATGCCAGGGCTCTGGTCGAGGAGCGAGGCCTGTCCCACGTCAAGCTTGGGATTGTCGATCTTGACGGCGTCATTCGTGGAAAATATCTCGCGCGTGACAAGTTCTTTGGCGCATTGGAGGGCGGCCTCAGCTTCTGCGACATCATCTTCGGTTGGGATTCCAACGACCAGATGTACGACGCCGGCAAGTTTACCGGGTGGCACACGTCTTTTCCGGACGCCACTGCCCGCATCGATCCGGCGACCTGCCGCGATATCCCGATGGAAGAGAACATGCTGTTCTTCCTCGGCGAGTTCGAGGGCGAAGCGGAAAAGCTGTGCCCGCGCCGGCTGCTCCGCCGGGTCATCGATCGTGCCGAAGGCATGGGATTTGCCCCGTCAGTGGCGGCCGAGTTTGAATTCTTCGTGTTCGATGAAACGCCACACAGCGTGCGGGAAAAGGGCTTTCGCGGGCTGAGGAATCTCACGCCGGGCTGGTTCGGCTATTCCATGCTGCGCGCCTCGGTGGAGTCGGAGTTCCATCGCTCGCTGCTCAAGCTGTGCGACGAGATGGATATGCCGATCGAGGGTCTGCACACCGAGACCGGCCCCGGAGTCCTGGAAGCGGCGATCCTGTACACCGATGCGCTCGCGGCGGCGGATCGCGCGGTGCTGTTCAAGACCTTTTCGAAAGTCTGGGCCGAGCGCCAAGGCAAGATGCTCACCTTCATGGCCAAATGGTCGAACGCGTATCCCGGCCAGTCCGGGCACCTGCATCTCTCGCTGCGCGACAAGGACGGCAATCCGGCATTTTACCAGAGCGGGCGTCCAGGCAACATGTCCGATACCATGCGCTGGTTTGTCGGCGGTCAGCAGGCATTGCTGCCGGATCTGCTTGCGATGGTTGCGTCCACCGTGAACAGCTATTCGCGTCTGGTACCGGGCTTCTGGGCACCGACGGATGCGACCTGGGGAATCGAGAATCGAACCTGTGCGCTGCGGGTCATTCCAGGCAAGCCGGCTAGCCAACGAGTCGAGTACCGGGTCGCCGCCGCCGATATCAACCCGTACCTTGCGATTGCCGCGGCGCTGGGATCGGGACTCTGGGGGATCGAACACAAGATCGAACCGAGCGAGCCAATCGTCGGGAATGCCTATGAGCGAAGTCACCCGCCCGAGCGTGTGTTTCCGCGCACGCTGTCGGAAGCCGCCGAGCGATTGATGGCTTCGCAGGCGGCCCGCAATCTGTTTGGCGACGTCTTCGTCGATCACTACGCCATGACACGGCAGTGGGAGGAGCGCGAATTCCGCAAGGCCATCACCGATTGGGAGCTTGCTCGCTATTTCGAGATCATCTGATCCCGCTTCTCCTTCCCTCGAACGAGTAACTTTCCGTGAACGACTTTGTCTGCATTTCACCGATCGATGGCAGCGAGGTTGCCCGCCGCCCAATCGCAGCCACCGGCATGTCGGGCCTCGGCTTTGAGGCGCTGACCCGACCAAAATCATTCCACCTTCGCATCGAGCACTGAGAGCCGCATATGGATGTCCAAATCACCGGGGCCTGGAATTTTCCGACACGCGTCATCGCCGGTCCGGGACGCATCGCCGAGCTTGCCGAGGCGTGCGGGACATACGGCCTTGCCAGGCCTCTGCTGGTGACCGACCATGGTCTTGCCAAGACCGACCTCATCGCCGGCATCGTCAGTCGCGTTCGCGAGGCGGATATCCCGCTCGGCGTATTCTCCGACGTGAAGGCCAATCCGACGGAATCGAATTTGCGTGCGGGTGTTGCGGCATTCAAGGCGGGCGGCCATGACGGCGTGATCGCGGTCGGGGGAGGTTCGGCGCTGGACGTCGGAAAATGCGTTGCGTTCATGGTGGCGCAGTCGCGACCTGTATGGGACTTCGAGGACGTCGACGACTGGTGGACCCGCGCCAACACGAATGGCATCGTACCGATCATCGCCGTGCCGACCACGGCCGGCACGGGTTCCGAGGTGGGCCGTGCCGTCGTGATCACGCGCGAGGACGCGCATGAGAAGAAGATCATCTTCCATCCGATGATGATGCCGAAGATCGCGATCGAGGATCCCGAGCTTGCAATTGGGCTCCCGCCGTTTCTGACGATGGCGACCGGCATGGACGCGCTGTCGCACTGCTTCGAGGCTTATTGCGTCAAGGTATTTCATCCGCTCGCCGACGGCATTGCCCTTGAGGGGATGAAGATCGTCGACACCTACCTGCCGCGTGCGGTCGAGAATGGTCGCGATCTCGAAGCCAGATCGTACATGTTCGCGGCTGCGTCGATGGGAGCTACCGCGTTCCAGAAGGGACTGGGCGCAATCCATTCCGTTTCCCATCCGGTCGGTGCGCGCTACGACACCCATCATGGACTGACCAATGCTGTGGTCTTTCCTTACGTCGTTGTCTGCAATAAAGATGCGATCGCCGACAAGATTCCGCACATAGCTCGCGCGCTGAATTTGCCGAACCATGGTTTCGATGCGGTTTTGTCCTGGATCCTGGCCTTGCGAAAGAAGCTTGGCGTGCCGCATACTTTGGCCGAGCTCGGTGTGAAGGAGAGTGACGCCCGGGCAATTGCGGCCGATGCGGTGAAGGATCCGACCGCGGGCGGCAATCCCCGGCGGTTGACCGAAGCGGAGTTCGAGCAACTGACGCTTGCAGCCATTCGTGGCGATCTCGGAACATGATCGCGTTGCACGATCTCATCGCAGGCTTTGCGGCGTTTGGTGCAACCGATGACGGCGGCGTCTGCAGGCTTGCAGCAACGGCGCTCGACAAGCAGGCGCGAGATCTGTTTCTGCGCGAGATCGGCGAACGCGGCCTCGCGCCGAGGATCGATGCGATCGGCAACATGTTCGGCGTCGCAATTCTTGCCCCTGCGTCGGACGACGTCGTGATCACCGGCTCGCACCTCGATTCTCAGCCGACGGGCGGTCGATACGATGGTGCCTATGGTGTGTTGGCAGGACTCCTTGCGGTGGAAGCGGTCAGGGAGCGTTGTCTTGCGACCCCCGGCGCCGCACGACGTAATCTGGCTGTCGCAAACTGGACCAATGAGGAGGGAGCCCGTTTTCAGCCCAGCCTGACCGGTAGCTCCGTCTTCGCCGGCAGCTTGAGCTTGCAGAATGCCTATGCCTGCGTAGACGGCGACGGCGTCACGCTCGGCGCTGCGCTGGCCGCGATCGGCTATTGTGGTGTCACGCCACTCGAGCTTCGCCCGGTACGCTATGTGGAACTTCACGTGGAACAGGGCGATCGGCTTGAGCGGGCCTCAGGGGACATTGCCGCGGTTTCCGGCGCCTGGATGACCCGCAAGATATCGGTCGTCTTCGAGGGTGATTATTCGCATACGGGACCGATGCCGATGTCGATGCGCCGAGACGCGCTGCGCGCGGCCGCGCGTGCGATCGAATCCCTCTATGTCGAAGTCGCGCGCGAGAACGCCGGCGCGCATGCCTCGGCGGCTCGCATCAGTGTCTACCCGAATTCGCCGAATGTGGTGGCGGGCCAAGCGAGGGTCTGGTTCGAGATCCGACACGAAGACGAAGCCGTCGTTGTCGCTATCAGTGACCGATTTCTGAAGCGGATCGAGCGAGAGGCTCGCGAGATCGGAGTCAGCATCTCGATAGCCGCCGACGAGAGGCGGTCGGCCCCCTTGCTCGATCCGGCTGGTGTCGAGTTGATCATGGCCGTTGCGAGCGATCTCGGCTGCAAGGCCATGACTCTCAAGACCATCACGGGGCATGATGCCCTGGCGATCCAGAAACGCATTCCGGCTTCACTCATATTCGTGCCCAGCCAAGGCGGCCTCAGCCACAATCCGCGTGAATTCACGGCACCTGAAGCTCTCGACAAGGGCTACGCCGTGCTGGTCGAGACATTGTGGCACATGGTCACTGCGCAAGAGTGACGCCCGAACGGGCCAGCGCTTGAACCACCTTGCACAGTTTTGCTACAGTCCGGCACGAATTGCGGCAATTTCAGCTGCAACAACGCGCTTGACTTAGTATCCGATCTCAACGACCGTATCGTGCAAGCGTAGGGCACGACGGCCCATCAACGCGGTGAGTTCAACCATTTCCAACGCCACGCTTTCATCGCGTGTTTGGTTGGCGGCGAGGGCGCCCTCGGCTTCACAGCCGACGGGCGTTTTTTTGTTTTGGATCGAGTGATGGCGCAGAAGCGGTATCGAATTGGCGTGATGTTCTCGACGACGGGCTCCTACAGCGTCGTCGCGCGCTCGATTCTCAATGGCGCATTGCTGGCCTTCCAGGAGGTCAATGCGAGCGGTGGCGACATGGTGTTGGAGCCGGTCGTGGTCAATCCCTCCGGCGACCTCGCTCGTTATCGTTCACTCAGTCTCGAACTCCTGGGGGCCGGCATTCGCCAGGTGGTGGGCTGCTACACCTCGTCGAGCCGCAAGGAGGTGATCCCGTGCTTCGAGAAGTTCGATGGCCTGTTGTGGTATCCGTCTCACTACGAGGGCTTTGAGAGTTCCGATAACGTCATTTATACCGGCGCTGCACCGAACCAGCACGTACTGCCGTTGGTCGATTACCTGGCGTCCCGGGTCGGCTCTCGCGCCTTCTGTGTGGGCTCCAACTACATCTGGGCCTGGGAGAACAACCGCATCTTTCGCGAGGCGCTCATAGCGCGCGGCGGCGCCGTGCTCGCCGAGCGCTATCTTTCGGTCGGCGATACCGAGGTCGACCAGGTGATCGCGGCCATCATCGATCAGCGACCCGATTTCGTCTTCAACAATCTGATCGGCACGAGTGCCTATGCCTTCTTCCGCGCGTTCCGTGCCGCCTGCCGCGCCCGCGGCATCGACCAGGCCGCCGAAATTCCGGTCGCGAGCTGCACGCTGTCGGAACCGGAATTGCCGGAAATCGGCCCGGACGCGGTCGATGGGCACCTGTCCTCGAGTGTCTATTTCTCCTCGCTGAATTCTCCCGAGAATGCCGCCTTCATTCGCGCCTACACGGCGTCTTTTCCGGATGGACCGGTGTCGTCGGCAGATGCTGAATCCTCCTACATCGCCGTCAAGCTGCTCGCAGCGGCATTGGCGCAGGCCGGGACTGACGACGCCCGCACGGTGCGCGCCGCCGTGGCCGATCAACGACTGCGCGCCCCGCAAGGGGAAGTCCGCATCGACCGGCAGACCTTTCACGCTTGGCTCACGCCACGGATCGGTCGCTCGGCCGCCAACGGGCAGTTCGAGGTGCTGCTGGAATCCCGCGAGCCGATCGCGCCAGATCCGTATCTTGTTCAGTCGTCGCCGCGCTTTGCCAGCGCGATGCGCTCTCCGCTGTTGAAGGTGGTGCAATCATGAGCTCCCGACTGCTACAGAACTTCAAGGGCGGCCGCGCCATCGTCGTCACCCGGCGAGGCGGATGGGAAAGCACGCTCGAAACAACGCTCGCCAAGCTCGGGGTCTCCACTGAATATCCGGAGATCATCGATAGCCACGCGCAGATCGACGTTGCGAGCCTTCAGGCCGACCGGGACATCCTGTTCGTCGACGGCGACCTCGAAGGCGCGGTTGCGATCGAGGTCAACCCGGCCTCGCGGCTGCCGCCGGTGCCGGTGATCGGGCTCGTCGGCGTCGAGGCGCCAAGCCGGCTCAAGGCGCTGGTAAATCTTGGCGCCACCTCATTCCTGCGCAAGCCGGTGCATGGTGGCGCGGTCTATACGTCGCTTTTCATGGGCATCAACCAGTTCCTGCTGCGCGCTGAAATGTTTGAGCGTCTGCAGGACCTCGAGGAGCGCCGTCGCGGTCGGCGTGCGGTGATCCGGGCCGTCATCCTGCTGATGCAGCAGGACGGCTTTGACGAGGAGGGTGCCTATTCCCGGCTCCGTCGCGAAAGCATGCGCGCGCGGCAGAACATGGAACTCTATTGCGAGGAGTTTCTGAACAAACGGGCGAAGCCGCCCGATATGACGGGCCGCACGACCGGCATCATGCTGCAAGGCGGCGACAAGCAAGCCATCTAGGAGAAGCAAAATGAGCAAGTCTGTATTGCGGGGGCTGCGTGCCGCAGCCCTCACGGGGACGCTTGTCCTCGGATCCACCCTGGCACCAGCGGCCGAGAACCCGATCAAGCTCGGCGTGCTGGAGGATCAGTCCGGCGACTTCGCCGCGGCCACCATCGGCAAGGTCCACGCCATCGAGCTCGCCGCCGAGGAAATCAACAAGGCCGGCGGCATCATGGGCCGGCCGCTTGAGCTCGTTCCTTACGACACCCAATCCGACAACACCCGCTACCAGGAGTTCATGCGGCGCGTGCTCCAGCGCGACAAGGTCGACGTCGTGTTCGCGGGCTTCTCTTCGGCCTCGCGCGAGGCCTACCGCCCGATCGTCGATCAGTTCAACGGCTTCGCCTTCTACAACAATCAGTATGAAGGCGGCGTCTGCGACGGCCACATGATCGTCACCGGCGCGGTGCCCGAGCAGCAGTTCTCCACGCTGATCCCCTACATGATGGAGAAGTACGGCAAGAACGTCTACACGCTGGCGGCCGATTACAATTTCGGCCAGATCTCGGCGGAGTGGGTACGCAAGATCGTCAAGGAGAACGGTGGCAAGATGGCCGGCGAGGAATTCATCCCGCTCGGCGTGTCGCAATTCTCGCAGAGCATCCAGAATATCCAGAAGGCCAAGCCCGACTTCGTGGTCACGCTGCTGGTCGGCACCGCACAGGCCTCCTATTACGAGCAGGCGGCTTCCGCCAACGTCAACCTGCCGATGGCGTCCTCGGTCAATGTCGGCCAGGGCTACGAACACAAGCGCTTCAAGCCGCCGAGCCTGAAGGACATGTACGTCACCACCAACTACATCGAGGAGATCGCCTCGCCCAAGAGCAAGGCGTTCTACGCCAAGTTCAAGGCAAAGTTCCCGAGCGAGCCCTATGTGAACCAGGAGGCGGAAAACTCCTATCTCGCCGTCTATCTCTACAAGCAGATGGTGGAGCGGGCGAAATCGACCAAGCGGGAGGACATCCGAAAGGTGATCGCGATGGGAGATGTCTGCATGGATGCGCCGGAGGGCAAGGTCTGCATCGACCCCAAGAGCCAGCATATGTCGCACACGATCTATCTGGCCAAGGTGGGTGCCGACCATTCGATCTCCTTCCCGAAGACCTGGGAGGACATCAAGCCGTACTGGCTGGGTGACGCCGGCTGCGATCTCACCAAGAAAGATCCGATGGCCCAATACACGCCGTCGAATCCGCCGCCGAAACCCTGACCCGGCGGCTGATCGCTCCGGCCCTCCGGGCACGCCCCGGCGTTGCCGGCGGGCCGGGGCGATCACGGACATCTGCGGCGGTGACGCCGCGTCTTCCTACAAACTGGTTGGTTCATGGACATCGCGACCCACGTCTTTTCGGCGCTCTATCAATTCGGTGACGCCTTCGCGTTCCTGGTGCTGTCGGCCTGCGGGCTCGCGGTGATCTTCGGCATGATGGGCGTGATCAATCTCGCTCATGGCGAGTTCATCATGTGCGGTGCGTATGTGACGGCGGCGACCGTGCATGCGGGCTTGCCGCTGCCGCTGGGCATACTGGCAGGCACGATCATATCCGCGCTCGTCGGCGTCCTGGTCGAGCTGGCGGTCATCCGCCATCTCTACGACCGGCCGCTCGACACCATCGTCGCGACTTGGGGCCTCAGCCTGATCGCAACGCAGGGCACGTTGATCATGGTCGGATCGACCATGGCCGGCGTCGGCACGCCGTTCGGCAGCTTTCAAGTTGGCGACTATTCCTATTCGATCTATCGCATTGTGCTGTTCTGCGCCGCGCTCGGCGTGCTGGCCGGGCTCTACGCGCTGTTCAACTGGACCCGCTTCGGCGTGCTGGCGCGCGCCACCATTCAGGTCCCGCATATGGCCGCCGCGCTCGGGGTCGACACCCGCCTGATCTATAGCCTCACCTTCGCCTGCGGCGCGGGGCTCGCCGGTCTTGCTGGCGGTCTTTATGCGCCGACCATGACGCTGGTGCCCACCATGGGCGCGACCTTCATCATGGAGGCATTCGTCACCGTGGTAATCGGCGGCGCCGACGTGTTCCTCGGCACAGCGCCGGCCGGCGGCCTGCTTGCGATCGTGAAGTCGGGGATGACGTCCTGGCAAGGGCAGTTATTTGGTCAGATCGGTCTTTTGGTCGCTGTCATCATTGTGGTCCGGGTGCTGCCGAAGGGCATCTCCGGTTTCGTGCTGCGCGAACGAACCTGACGGAGTGATGGCGTCGTGAGCGGTTTCGTCTCTTTCTTTCGTCGTCTCGAAGGCCCGCAGACCGTCGGTCGTGGTCCAGCCTTCTGGAGCCTGTTTGCCGTCGTGATGATGATCGCGGTCGCCTATCCACTGTTCAGCGACGGCTACACGGTCGGCAACACCGTCTACTTCTTCGTCTGGGTGTTCATCGCTCTCAGCCTCTGCCTGATCTGGGGCTATGGCGGCTCACTGTCTTTCGGGCAAACCGCGTTCTTCGGCATCGCGGGTTACGGCTACGGCGTGCTGACGCTCAATTTCGGTTCGGCCTATGGGTTCACATTGGTGGCGTTGGTGGCGGCAATCGCGATTGCTGCGCTCTTTGCGGCCTTGCTCGGCTACTTCATGTTCTTCGGCCGCATCGCCGGCGTATTCCTCGGCATCGTCACGCTCGCCGTGACCTTGATGCTGGAGCGCTTCATGGCGCAGACCGCGGGGCCGGAGTGGCATATTGGTAACGCGCGGCTCAACGGCTTCAACGGCATGAGCGCGATGCCGCCTCTGACCATCCCGTGGCCGGGTGAGCCGATCGTGCTATTCGCCGATGTTGGGCTCTACTATTTCGTGCTTGGCCTTTTGGTCTTCGTCTATCTGGCCTTGCGCATCCTGATGAACTCGTCGTTCGGCAACGTGATCGTCGCGATTCGCGAGAACCCGGAACGGGCCGAGATGCTGGGCTACGATGTGCGCAAGTACCAGCTCATCACTTTCGTCATCGGCGCCGTGCTCGCGGGGATATCAGGCGTGCTCTACACGGCGTGGGGACAATATATCACACCGTCGAGCATGGGTATGACGGCAGCGGCGCTGCCGCTGATCTGGGTTGCCGTCGGCGGCCGCAGCGATCTGACCTCGACCGTGGTCGGCACGCTGGTCGTGCTGGCGGCATTCCAGGCGCTTACGATCTACGGAAGCCAGTATGCGCTCGTCTTCATGGGTGTGCTGCTGGTGCTGACCGTCCTCATTGCCCCGAACGGCCTCGTGCTCGGAACGATGAACTGGCTCGGACGGCTCGCCGCGCGTATCACCCAAAGGGCCGGCTGATGGCGTTGCTCGAGCTTCGTAAACTGAACAAGCATTTTGGCGGCCTGCACGTCACCAATGCCGTTGACCTCACGTTGGAGGCGGGTGAGATCCACTGCCTGATTGGCCCGAACGGCGCCGGCAAGAGCACGCTGTTCCGCCTGATCCTCGGTGAGCACCATCCCGGCAGCGGCGATGTCCTCTTCGCGGGAGAGAACATCACGGCGCTGAAGTCGTTTGCGCGGATTCGCCGCGGACTGTCGGTCAAGTTCCAGGTGCCTGGAGTCTTTAAGGGCTTATCCGTCCGGCAGAACGTTGAGATCGCCTTGCAGAGCCGGCATCGCGGTAGGGAGCTCGAAGCGGAGATCGACAGACTGCTCGTCTTCCTCGGACTGGAGAGCGAGCACGCGCAGACCGCCGGCAATCTTAGCCACGGCCAGAAGCAGTGGCTCGAGATCGGCATGGCGATCAGCTTGAAACCGAGTCTTCTGCTCCTGGATGAGCCAACCGCCGGTATGTCTCCGGAGGAAACCCACCTGACGGGTGAGATGGTGCAGCGGCTTAATGCCGACGGCATGACTGTGCTGGCGATCGAGCACGACATGACCTTCGTACGCCAGGTTGCCCAGCGCGTGACCGTGTTGCATTTCGGCCAGGTCTTTGCGCAAGGCTCGATCGACGAGATCGTGGCCGACGAGCGTGTGGCGGCGATCTATCTGGGGCAGGCCCATGCTTGATACGCCGCGTAAGGAAGTGATCCTCTCGACGCTGGCTCTGCGCGCCGGCTATGGTGGCAAGCCCGTTCTGCAAGACCTCGAGATCGAGGTGCGGGAAGGCGAGATCGTCGCTGTCATCGGACGCAATGGTGTCGGCAAGTCCACGCTGATGAAGAGCCTGATCGGGCTGGTGCCAGCAATGAGCGGCTCCATCGTCTATCGCGGCGAGGCGGTGGAATCTCTCCCGGCGCACAAGCGGGCTCGCCTCGGTATGGGTTATGTGCCGCAGGGGCGCGACGTGTTCCCGCGGCTGACTGTTGGCGAGAACGTCGCGGTCGGCGCCGCGATCAAGGGCAGCGGTATCCCCGAGGCGGGTCGGCGCAAGATCGTCGAGGCGTTTCCGATTCTCGCCGAGCGCTGGACCCAGCGTGCCGGCACCATGTCCGGCGGCCAGCAGCAGCAACTCGCGATCGGACGAGTCTTGATTGCTGATCCCAATCTCATCCTGCTCGACGAACCGTCGGAGGGCATCCAGCCCAACATCGTCCAGGACATCGCACGCAATATGGTCGAGCTCAACCGAAGGACCGGTGTGACCATCATCCTGGTTGAGCAGAATCTCGACATGATCCGCGCTATCGCGCAGCGCTGCTACGTCATGGACAAAGGCCGCATCGTCGCAAGCCTCGACCGCTCGGCGCTCGACGATGAGGCGGAGATGCGCCGCCACCTCGCGGTTTGAAAGCGACGCCTATAACCAAGGAGAACAGCAATGGCCTGGCAAAACGACTCGATTATGGCTCGCAAGGGTGTCGCCAAGGGCGAGCGCGGCAGGGAATACACGATCACCGAAACCGAGCAGGGCAAGTACCATTATGTCTACGGCCCCTATGTGAAGCCGGTGCTGACGGTTGATCCGGGCGCCGTCGTCTCCGCCGAGACGCATGACGCGTTCGAAGGCGCAATCAAGCACGAGACCGATAGCCCGTCCAAGATCCTCAACTTCCCGTTCCTCAATCCGCAGAACGGCCCGATCCACGTCAATGGCGCCGAGAAAGGCGACGTGCTGGCCGTTTATATCGAAAGCATCGTGCCACGGGGACCGCAGCCGTGCGGCACCACCGTGGTCATGCCGGACTTCGGAGGGCTGGTCAGCACTGGTCAAACTGCGCTGCTCAATCCCGCGCTCCCCGAGCGAGTTAAAAAGCTCGAGATCGATGCCAAGGCCGGAACGAAGTGGAACGACAAGATCACGCTGCCCTATGAACCCTTCATAGGCACCATCGGCACCTCGCCGGAGATTGAGGCGATCTCGTCGCTGGTTCCGGACTATTACGGTGGCAACATGGACCTTCCTGATGTCGGTGTCGGTGCCGTCATTTACCTGCCGGTCAACACCAAGGGTGCGCTGCTTTATCTTGGCGACTGCCATGCCGCACAAGGCGATGGCGAGCTCTGCGGCGTCGCCATCGAGCATCCGACCGTGACCACGGTTCAGATCGATTTGGTCAAGGGCTGGACCATTGCGTGGCCGCGGCTCGAGACGAAGGAGTTCATCATGACCATTGGCTCGGCGCGGCCGATGGAGGATGCCGCCCGCATTGCCTATCGCGAGCTCTGCCGCTGGATGGCGGCCGACTACGGCTTCGACGAGATCGACGCCTACATGCTGCTAACGCAGGCCGGACGCATGCGTGTCGGCAACATGGTCGATCCCAAATATACGCTAGGCGCCTCCATCAAGAAATCCTATCTCGTCTGAGGGCGGCCGGATCATGTCCACCAAGCACAAGGTCGCCGCCGTCCAGTTCGAGCCGACCATGTTCGAGAAGGAGCGCAACATTACTCGCCTTCTCGATCTCTGCGAGCAGGCGGCGGCTGCCGGCGCAAAGCTGATCGTCACGCCGGAAATGGGAACGACGGGCTATTGCTGGTTCGACCGTGCCGAGGTCGCGCCTTTTGTCGAGACGATCCCGGGGCCAACCACGAACCGTTTCGCGGCGCTGGCGCGCAAGCACGCCTGTTACATCGTTGTCGGCATGCCGGAGGTCGATGAGGACGGCATCTACTTCAACACAGCCGTCCTGATCGGCCCCGACGGCGTTGTCGGTCGCCACCGCAAGACGCATCCCTATATCTCCGAGCCGAAATGGGCGGCGGCGGGCGATCTGCACAACCAGGTGTTCGAGACGCCGATCGGGCGGATCGCACTGCTGATCTGTATGGACATCCATTTCGTGGAAACCGCGCGGCTGATGGCGCTCGGGGGCGCGGACGTCATCTGCCATATCTCCAACTGGCTGGCAGAGCGGACGCCCGCGCCTTACTGGATCAGCCGCGCCTTCGAGAACGGCTGCTACGTCATTGAGAGCAATCGATGGGGGCTTGAACGCTCCGTGCAGTTCAGCGGCGGCAGCTGCGTGATCGCGCCGGACGGGCAAGTGACGGCTGTGCTCGATAAGGGCGATGGTGTCCTGCTGTCCGAGATCAGTCTCGACGCTGCTCGCGCGCGCCGCGTGCTCGGCGAAACCGTGTTCGCGCAGCGGCGGCCTGAGCTCTATCCGGAGTTGCTCACCGATACCTTCAGCTGGAACCCGCGTGACTTCTTCGGCCTCTACGGCTACGAGCCCTGGCCAGCCGGAAAGGCTTCGCAGGTCAGCGTCGCGCAATTTGCCCCTGGCGATGACCTCAGCCAAAATCTCGCGGAGATCGCAGCACTCACGCGCAAGGCCAGCGCCGACGGTGCTGAGCTCGTTGTCTTTCCGGAGCTTGCCCTGACGGGACTTGGCGATCCCGCGACATCGGCGCAACCGTTACCGGGACCGGCGACCGACAGCCTTGCTGAGCTTGCAGTGGAACTCGGGCTGTATCTGGTCTGCGGCCTCGCCGAGCGAGACGGCGATACGCTCTACAACAGCGCCTGCCTGGTCACGCCGGATCGGGATATCTCGGTCTATCGCAAGACGCATCTCACCATCGACGAACGAAGCTGGGCCACGGCCGGTGACGGTTGGACCGTCGTTGACACGCCGATCGGCCGCATTGGGCTGCTGATCGGTCACGACGCATCTTTCCCGGAAGCGGGCCGGGTCTTGGCGCTCCGCGGCTGCGATCTCATCGCATGTCCCGCCGCGATTAGGGGACGCTTCAGTTCTTCGCATGCCGGGACGGAGGTCGAGCAGCCGAAGCCGATTCCGACCGGTCCGGATCCGCATCATTGGCATCATTTCCGCGTTCGCGCCGGCGAAAACAATTTGTTCTTCGCCTTCGCCAATGTCGTCGATCCCGAGCGCGGCTATCCCGGGTTGAGCGGCGTGTTCGGTCCTGACACGTTCGCGTTTCCGCGGCGGGAGGCGATCGTGGCCGACGCCGCGGGCATTGCAACCGCACTGGTCGATACGACCAATCTGGACAGCATCTATCCGACCAATGTCGTGCGTCGAAAGGATCTAGTTTCGATGCGCATGCCGCACAGCTATCGTGGATTGGTCAAGGTGGCTGCGAACAATTACTGAACCACGAAAAGGAATCCGACCATGGATCTGGGACTGAAGGGCGCCAAGGTTCTCGTCACGGGAAGCACCAAGGGAATCGGCCGCGCGATCGCCGAGACATTTGCCGCCGAAGGCGCCAATGTCGGCGTGTGCTCTCGCAATCTGGCCGAGGTTGAGAGCACGACCGCCGCGCTCAAGGCCGTTGGGATCGCGGCCTATGGCGGTGCGGTCGACGTCTCCGATGCGGCAGCACTGAAGGCCTGGGTCGGCGATATGGCGGCCAAGCTCGGTGGCATCGATGTCGTCGTCGCCAATGTCAGCGCGCTTGCCATCGGGCAGGACGACGAAAGCTGGGAGAAGGAGTTTGCGACCGATATGATGGGTACGGTTCGGCTGGTGAACGCGGCCATGCCCTATCTGGAGAAGAGTGCCGCCGGCGCGATTGTCACCATTTCCAGCGTCTCAGGTCGCGAGGTCGATTTCGCCGCGGGTCCCTACGGCACCTTCAAAGCGGCGATCATCCACTACACGCAGGGACTGGCCAATCAGCTCGCAGGGAAGGGTATTCGCGCGAACTCGGTCTCCCCGGGCAATACCTATTTCGATGGCGGGGTCTGGAACATGATCAAGGACAACAACCCCGAGCTCTACAAGACTGCATTAGCCCTCAACCCGACGGGGCGGATGGGAACGCCGCAGGAAATGGCCAACGCGGTCGTGTTTCTCGCCAGCCGCGCGGCCAGCTTCATCACGGGCACAAATC
The DNA here is from genome assembly GCF_040548225.1 of Bradyrhizobium sp. S3.12.5. Classification (NCBI taxonomy): domain Bacteria; kingdom Pseudomonadati; phylum Pseudomonadota; class Alphaproteobacteria; order Hyphomicrobiales; family Nitrobacteraceae; genus Bradyrhizobium; species Bradyrhizobium sp. S3.12.5. The sequence goes on along the minus strand of NZ_JBEPRF010000008.1, from coordinate 102,338 downwards.
TTGTCGTCGACGGCGCACTCACGCGGGGGGTGCAGTTGTAGGAAAACGTATCGGCGTTTGCCTTGCGTTGGACCTCGATAGCTCAAAATTTGCCCATGATGGATTGGAGCGAAAGTCATCGCTTGCTCGCCGAGAGCTCTGCCGCGCTTGAGGCCTACAGCGCGCTTTGGGGAATAGCCGAAAAGACCGGCTTCACAGCGTAGGAGCAAAACGGCGCATACCTCGCCATCATCTTCGAAAACGAGTGTAGCGAATGCCAGCGAGGACCATAATTGGTGTCGGGATTCGCGACGGCAGTGATGTCGATCGTCTCGACGCTCGCCAATATGTGCGCGCCCAGGAAGACGGCCGCGATGAACGCAGAGATTGCCGATCGGCGGGAGAAGGCGCGGTCCACGATCTTGAGCGCCGCCAGCAGAAACGCCAATTCGTCACATTTGCGGACCGGCCTGCGCAGGGGAGGGTGTTGAGCCGTCTAGCGAACGTCATGGATTCCTGTCGGGCACGGTGCAGGATCGCGTGGTGACCGGCGCTTCCGATCAATTGCTCGTGTGAGTCTTCCGCCAGACGATCGCGTTCGAAGGTGATGATCCGGTCGGCTGTGCAAATGGTGGAAAGGCTGGGGCGCGATGATAAGCACTGTCCGGTCGGTAGTGATCTGCCGCATATCTTGGCTGGGTCCAGGAGTTGCAGCCGTCCTAGCTAGCCGGACCTCGCGATTCGGAATGTACGGCCGGGACCCTTCCGGGGCGGGCGCGTGCTGTCGCGCAGCATCAGCTTGGCGGGAAGCTTGATGTGCTTCCGCAGCCCCGCCTTGCCGGTCGTCATCAGCGTGATCAGTTCGGCTGCGGCGGTGGCCCCGAGGTCGCGGCGGGGCTGGACGATGGTCGTCAAGGTCGGCTCGCAATAGTCAGCGTAGGCAATGCCGTCAAAGCCGACGACGGACAGATCGTCCGGGACGTGCAAGCCGGCCGCGTGCACGGTTTTGATCAGGCCGATCGCCATCTCGTCATTGGCTGCAAACAGCGCGGTCGGACGCGCCGCGGGATCGAGCGTCAGAAGCGTCCGGCCGGCCTCGACGCCGGTGCGGAAGGTGAAATCGCCGGGCAGGATCAGGCTCGCATCGGCTGCAATTCCCGCCTCGCGCAAGGCCTGCCGATAGCCTTGGAGACGCTGCTCCTCCAGGATGTTGGAGTTCGGCCCCGACAAATAGGCGATGCTGGTGTGGCCCAACTCGACCAAGTGTCGCACCGCCTCCCCCGCAGTGCCAACATTGTCGATTGTGACCTGCGGGAAGTTTTCGCAGGGGATGTACTCGCAAGCGGCAACCAACGGCACACGCGCGTCGCGTAGGTCGCGGTCCGGGCTGCGCATCACGTGACCGCACAAGAGCAGCACGCCGTCGGCTTGGCCGGCGCAGATCAAGTCGACGTAGCGCGCCTCCTTCTCCGGCGAGCCGGCCAGATTGGCAATGATAAGTCCGTAGCCGGCGGCCGACAGCGCGTCGTCGATACCCTGTAGAACCTCAGCGAAGAACGGGTTGGCGATATCCGGCACCGCCACCAGCACGACCATGGTCTTTCGGACACGCAGGTTCCTTGCGGAAATGTTGGGCATGTAGCCCGTGTCGCGCACGGCGGCGAGTACGCGTGTGCGGGTCTCCTCAATCACGACCTCGGGGCGCGCCAGCGTCCGGCTGACGGTCGCAACCGAGACTCCTGCCAGTCGCGCGACGTCGGCGATTTTGGCCGCCTTTTGACGTGTCACTCCGGTTCGCTTGGCCATATCGAGGCTCGCCCTCTCGGCGTCATGACGGGACTTGCAAAATCTTGAAGTCCTGCTACGATAAAAATGTAATCGATTACATTCGATACGTAAAGCCACAACGAGCCCATAAGGGCCGCAAGCCGAATACACAGGTCTGCAAAGGCATATCCGGGAGGGAATGATGAAGCGCGCGCTGTTCGCATCGGTGGCGGTTATCGCCACGGCTTGGGTCTCGGTACCGGTCTCCGCAGAAGAGATGAAGGCCGAGGTCATCCACTGGTGGACCTCTGGCGGCGAGGCTGCCGCGGTCAAGGTATTTGCCGATCAGTTCACCAAGGCCGGCGGAACATGGATCGACAGCGCTGTAGCCGGTGCCGCCAATGCGCGAAATGCCGCGATCAGCCGTACAGTCGCCGGCAATCCGCCGACCGCAATGCAACTCAACACCGGCAAGCAATTCGACGAACTGGTGGAGGGTGATCTGCTCGCCGATGTCGATGCGGTCGCCGCCGAGGGCAATTGGAACGGCGTTATGCCTGCAGCGTTCGTTGCGGCTGCAACTCGTAACGGCAAGATGTTCGCGGTGCCGATCAACATCCATGGCCAGAACTGGCTCTGGTACAACAAATCCGTGCTCGTGTCGGTCGGCGCCGCCGAGCCGAAGACTTGGGACGACGCCTTTGCTGTTCTCGACAGGCTGAAAGCCGACGGCAAGGTGATCCCGCTGGCCTTCTCGGGTCAGAAGGTATGGGAGCGCAATCTGTTCAGCGCGGTGCTGATCGGCGTCGGCGGCGGGCCGATGTGGGTTGGGATCATGGGCAAGCGCGACGCGGCGCTGGCGCAAAGTGCCGAGTTCAAGGCGGTCGCGGTCGCCTACAAGAAGCTCAAGGCGTATGTCGATGCCGGCGCTCCCGGGCGTAACTGGAACGATGCGACCAATCTGGTCATCCAGGGCAAAGCTGGGATGCAGATCATGGGCGACTGGGCCAAGGGCGAATTCGTTGCTGCCGGCAAGGTCCCCGAGAAGGATTACGGCTGCACCGTACTGTCCAACCACGGCGGCGGATACATGATGGGCGGGGACGTGTTCGTGTTCCCGAAGACGAAGGACGCTTCGACCACCAAGGCGCAGGTGACGCTCGCAAGGCTGATGCTGAAGCCCGAGACCCAGATTCAGTTCTCGCTGAAGAAGGGGTCGATCCCCGTCCGCAGCGACGTCGATGCCTCTCAGCTCGACGCCTGCGCCCAGAAGGGCATGCAATATGTCTCCAATACCGCGCAGCAATTGCCATCGGCCGACATGCTGGCACCTCCTGCGCTTATTGGTGCGCTGGAAGATGCGATCTCGCAGTACTGGAACACCAATATGGGCGCAGACGAATTCTCCGCCAAGGTCGCCGGCGTGCTGAAGGCGCAGTACTGACGCGCCCGGCCAGGGGCGGCTGACTAGTCGGCCGCCCCAGACCGTCATCGAAATCTACCCTTGCTCGCGCGGGCCCGATGCGTCTTTCGTTGACCTCACGATTCTCCGCGATTTCCGCGCTCTTGCCGGCGCTGCTGGTGATGCTCGTCGTCTATATCGGTGCCACCAGCTGGACCGTCTGGATGTCGCTGACCAACTCGCGCATGCTGCCGAACAACAATTTCGTCGGGCTTCGGCAATACGAGACGTTGCTCGGCAATGACCGCTGGATCACCTCGGTCCACAACATCGTTATCTACGGTGTGCTGTTCGTGTCATTCGCGCTCTTGATCGGCTTCCTGTTGGCGGTTGCGATCGATCAGCGGGTGCGTGCCGAGGACACGATCCGCTCGATCTTTCTCTATCCCTATTCGATGTCCTTCGTCGTCACGGGCCTGGTCTGGCAATGGCTGCTCAACCCGACGCTCGGCATCCAGCACGTGCTGCGCAGCTGGGGCTTCGAGAACGCAACGTTCGACTGGATTGTACGGCCGGAGACCGCAATCTATTGCCTGGTCATCGCGGGCGTCTGGCAGGCTTCGGGGTTGGTGATGGCGATCATGCTCGCCGGGTTGCGCGGCGTCGACGAGGAGATCTGGAAGGCGGCGCGGGTCGACGGCCTGCCGAAATGGCGGGTCTATATGTCGATCATCATTCCGATGATGGGTGCGAGCTTTGCGACCGCCGCGGTGTTGCTCTCGACGGGCGTGGTGCGCCTCTACGACCTCTCGGTATCGATGACCAATGGCGGACCCGGCATCGCCTCGGAGGTGCCCGCCAAATTCGTTATGGATCATCTGTTCGAACGCGCCAATATCGGGCTTGCGACGGCGGCGGCCACCACCATGCTGATCACGGTGATCGCGGTCGTCGCGCCCTATCTCTACTGGCGCGCGCGCAAGGGGGAGATGCGATGACCGCGGTGGCGCAGCCGTTACCCGCAGCACGGCGGCCGAAGCGCATGACCCCGGCCCGCTGGGGCCTCTATGCCTTCATCTTCATTACCGCGCTCTACTTCCTGCTGCCGCTCTATGTAATGGTCGTCACCTCGCTGAAGCCGATGGCAGAGATCCGGCAGGGCAATCTGTTGGCCTTGCCGATAGCTCCCAGCATCGAAGCGTGGGTCAAGGCCTGGACCTCGGCCTGCACCGGTCTGACCTGCCAGGGCATCAAGATCGGTTTTCTAAACTCGCTGCGCATCCTGGTGCCGTCGGTCGCGATCTCCATCCTGGTCGGCTCGCTCACCGGCTATGCGCTGTCGCTATGGCGTGTGCGCGGCGCCAACATCCTGTTCGGCGCGATGATGGTGGTCGCCTTCATTCCCTATCAGCTGTTCATCTATCCGCTGGTTCGGGTGTTCTCCTTCACCGGCCTCGGGCAGTCGCTCCTCACCATCGTGATGATCCACACGATTTTTGGCTTACCCACCATGACGCTGCTGTTCCGCAACTATTTCGCTTCGCTGCCGGTGGAGTTGTTCAAAGCCGCCCGTGTCGACGGCGCCGGCTTCTACCAGATCTATGCGCGGATCATGATGCCGATGGCCACCCCCATGATCGTGGTCGCGGTCATCTTGCAGACGACCGGCATCTGGAACGATTTCATTCTGGGGCTTGTCTTCGCCGGCCGCGACAATCTGCCGATGACGGTGCAGCTCAATAATATCGTCAATTCGACGCAAGGCGAGCGCGCCTACAATGTCGATATGGCGGCGACGCTGCTAACCGCGCTGTTGCCACTCGCCGTCTATTTCGGCTCCGGCCGGTGGTTCGTGCGCGGCATCGCCGCCGGCGCAGTGAAAGGCTGACGCAGCATGCAGAAATCGAACGTCGACATCAGGAGCCTTCAGATCGGCTTTGGCGGCCTGAAGGTGCTGGAGAATCTCAATCTCCACGTCGAGGCGTCCGAGTTCCTCGTACTGCTTGGACCGTCCGGTTGCGGCAAGTCGACATTGCTCAACGCGATCGCAGGGCTGATCGACGTCAAGGGTGGCGAGATCCATATCGGCGGCCGCGATGTCACCTGGGCAGAACCGAAGGATCGCGGCATCGCGATGGTGTTCCAGAGCTACGCGCTCTATCCACGCATGAGCGTGCGCCGGAACATGTCGTTCGGGCTGAAGGTCGCGGGAACGCCGCGGGAGGAGATCGAGCGCCGCGTCGGCGAGGCCGCGCAGATGCTGCGGCTCACCAGTCTCCTCGACCGCCGCCCCAGCGAGTTGTCCGGCGGGCAGCGCCAGCGAGTCGCGATTGGACGGGCGCTGGTACGCCATGCGGGCGTGTATTTGTTCGACGAGCCGCTCTCCAATCTCGATGCCCAGCTGCGCGCCGAACTCAGGGTCGAGATCAAGCGGCTGCATGCACGGCTCAGCGCCACCATGATCTATGTGACGCACGACCAGATCGAGGCGCTGACGCTCGCGGATCGGATCGCAGTGATGCAGGGTGGCGTGATCCAACAGCTCGACACGCCGAAGAAGATCTATCGCGAGCCGGTCAACCGGTTCGTCGCCTCCTTCGTTGGCTCGCCCGCGATGAATTTCATTCCCGGCCGGATCGCGTGTGACGGCGAGACCGGATTCATCGCCGGCGCAAACCGGCTCGGACTGAACGGCTACGCCTTCCGCGGCCTGCCGACCGACGCGCCGGCCGTTCTCGGCATCCGTCCCGAGCATATCGAGCTGACTGCGTCCGACGATCCGTCCGCAGTGTCCGCCCGCGTCGAGATGGTCGAGCCGATGGGGGCCGACACGCTGATCTGGTGCCGCCTCGCCGACGGCACGACCTTCTCCTTCCGCGATGACGCCGACGCGAAAATGCGCGAGGGCGACACGCTCGCGCTGCGGTTTCCCGCCCAGGCGCTGTCGCTGTTCGACGAGACAAGCGGACAACGCCTCTAGATCCTCCAGCTACCGAAAGCGCGACATGACCAAGCCGATCGACCGATTGTCCATACAACTGTATTCAGCCCGCTCCATCACCCCGCTCGAGGCGCAGATCGCCCTGCTGTCCAGCCTCGGCTACACGATGGTGGAGCCCTGGGGCGGACTGTTCAACGATCCCGAGACGCTGAAGAGGCTCCTCGATGTCCACGGGATGACCGCGCCGAGCGCCCATGTCGGGCTCGACCGGCTGCGCGGGGACGCGGTCAACACGGCGAGGATGTGCAAGGGACTCGGCATCGAGACCATCTTTGCGCCGGCCCCACCATTGGGCGAGCGCGAGGGCGGAGAAAAGGAATGGCGCGGCATTGGGCGCGAGCTTGCTGACATCGGAAAGGCGGTGGCCGACGAGGGGCTCAAATTTGGCTGGCACAACCATCATTGGGAATACGGCCGTAGCGGCAGCGGTAAGACCTATCTCGAATGTCTGTTCGAGGAGGCGCCCGACCTCGTTTGGGAGGCTGATCTCGCCTGGATCGTGCGCGGCGGCGGCGATCCGGTTGCCGAGATCAAGAAACATGCGCAGCGCCTGGTCGCCTGCCACATCAAGGATCTTGCGCCATCGGGACAGTGCGTCGACGAGGACGGCTGGGCTGATCCCGGCCACGGCATCATGGACTGGCCGGCGCTGCGCGCGGCGATGACGGAGGCCAGGGTCTCCTTGTTCGTCGCTGAACACGACAAGCCGAATGACGTCGCCCGCTTCGCGCGCAGGGCGCTCGAGACCGTGACCGCTTGGACGTAACAGGGAGGGGATCATGAGCAGGCTCGGAGTCGGCATCGTCGGTTGCGGCAACATCTCGACGATCTACATGCACAACTTGCCGAAATTCCGCGATCTTAGGCTGGTCGCCTGTGCCGACCTGCGGCCCGAGGCCGCGCAAGCCCAGGCGGGGCAGTTCGGCATCGAGGCGTTGTCGATCGAGGCGCTGCTGGCGCGTCCTGAGATCCAGATCATCATCAATCTCACCACGCCGAACGCGCACTACGACGTGAGCCAGGCGGCGTTTAACGCCGGCAAGCACGTGTTCGGCGAAAAGCCGATCACTGTTGAGGCCAAAGACGCCGCGACCTTGGTCGCGGAGGCGGCGCGTCGCGGCCTGAAGCTCGGCTGCGCGCCGGATACTTTCCTTGGCGGCGGCGGACGGATGGCGCGCGAGTTCGTCGATACGGGTCGGATCGGCAAGGTGCTCTATGGCACCTGTTTTCTGATGTCGCATGGCATGGAGCATTGGCACCCCGATCCAACCTTCTTCTTCAAGCCGGGCGGCGGACCGATCCTCGACATGGGCCCCTACTACCTGGCGGCCCTCATCAACCTGTTGGGTCCCGTTGTACGAGTTCAGGGGCGCGCGAGCGCCGGCTTCGCCACGCGGCTCGTCACCTCGAAGGGGCCGATGAACGGTAAAACCGTCGCGGTTGAAACCCCGACGACGGTCATGTCGCTGCTGCATTTCGAGTCGGGTGCCGACATCATCTTTGCGATGAGCTGGGACGTCTGGAAACACGGACATCCGCCGATCGAGCTTTACGGCACCGAGGGCTCGCTGCGGGTGCCGGATCCCAATTTCTTCGGCGGCGCCGTGCAATACACTGAGAAGGGTGGCGATTGGATCTCGGTCGCAGCCGACGACCGGCCGTTCGGCAAGCCCAACTGGCGCTCGCCGAATTGGGCCGATCACATGCCGAATCAGGCCAACTATCGTTGTCTGGGCGTCGCCGAACTCGCAAGTGCGGTGCTACACGGCACGCCACACCGCTCCTCCGGAGCGCTGGCGAGCCATGCGCTGGAAGTGAAGCACGCGATCCTCAAGGCCGGCGTCGAAGGCGGAGAGATCGCAGTGCGCTCGCGCGTCGAGCGACCGGCCCCGCTGTCCGACCTCGAGGCGATGGCGTTGTGGGCCGGGGAGACGTTCTGAAGCCGGGACAGTCCTCAGCTAAGATTGCCCGATCTGGGTATTGGAGTGAAATGCCCGCCCGGTCTCCGGGAACCAGCAAGGGGAGGCGAGTTTTGGTGGGGTATCGAACTCAGCGGGCAGGTGCTGCTGGAGCGTCTAGGATAGAAGGAAGCATTCGATGAAGATGATCAAAGGACCAGCGATATTCCTCGCTCAGTTCGCTGCCGACGCGGCGCCGTTCAATTCCTTCGATTCGATCTGCGGATGGGCCGCCTCGCTTGGCTACAAGGGGGTTCAGATTCCGAGCTGGGATGGGCGGCTTTTCGACTTGAAGAAGGCCTCGGAGTCGCAGGACTACGCCGACGAGGTGAGAGGTATAGCAGCCCATCACGGCCTCTGCATCACCGAGCTCTCGACTCATCTTCAGGGTCAGCTCGTCGCCGTTCACCCGGCGTATGATGCGGCATTCGACGGTTTCGCCGTGCCGGAGGTGCGCGGCAATGCCAAGGCGCGCACGACGTGGGCCGTCGACCAGGTCAAGCGCGCGATCTTAGCCTCCAGGCGTCTCGGGCTCACCGCACACGCGACCTTCTCCGGTGCACTTGCCTGGCCCTATGTCTATCCGTGGCCGCAACGTCCGGCCGGCCTCGTCGAAACAGCCTTCGACGAACTCGCGAAGCGCTGGCGGCCGATCCTCGACTATGCGGACGAGCATGGCGTTGATGTTGCCTATGAGATCCACCCGGGCGAGGATCTGCACGACGGCGTCTCCTACGAGATGTTCCTGGAGCGGGTCAATAACCATACGCGCGCGAATCTGCTCTACGACCCGTCGCACTTCGTTCTGCAGCAGCTTGACTATCTGGACTACATCGACATCTACCACCAGCGCATCAAGGCCTTCCACGTCAAGGACGCCGAGTTCAACCCGACGGGCCGTCAAGGCGTCTATGGCGGGTTTCAGAGCTGGGCCGACCGTGCCGGTCGCTTCCGTTCGCTGGGCGATGGCCAAGTCGATTTCGGCGCCATCTTCTCGAAGCTTACGCAACACGATTACGGCAGCTGGGCGGTGCTCGAATGGGAGTGCGCGCTGAAGCATCCTGAGCAGGGCGCGCGCGAGGGCGCCGAGTTCATCAAGAGCCATATCATCCGCGTCACTGAGAAAGCCTTCGACGATTTCGCGGGCTCGGGCGCGGACGACACGGCGAACCGCAAGATGCTGGGCCTATCCTGAGCGGGAGGAGAATATGCCGATCAACGCAAGCAATGAACCCGGCGGTCATGCGCGTATCCGACTGGGAATGGTCGGCGGCGGACAGGGGGCCTTCATCGGCGCCGTCCACCGCATTGCCGCTCGCATCGACGACCAGTTCGAGCTGGTTGCCGGCGCGCTCGCGTCCGATCCGGTTCGAGCCAAGGCCTCGGCGAAGGAGATCGGCATCGCCGACGATCGCGCTTATGGCTCCTTCGAAGAGATGGCGACGGCCGAAGCCGCGCGAGCGGACGGCATCGAGGCGGTCTCGATCGTAACTCCAAACCATATGCACAGCCCGGTCGCGAAGACCTTCCTTGAAGCCGGAATCCACGTCATCTGCGACAAGCCCCTGACGACGACCGTGGCGGAGGCCGAAGAGCTGGTGGCGCTCGTCAAGAAGAGCGGCAAGGTGTTCGTGGTGACGCACAACTATACGGGCTATCCCATGGTCCGGCAGGCGCGCGCCATGGTCGCGAATGGCGACCTCGGGGAGATTCGGCTGGTCCATGCCGAATATCTCCAAGACTGGCTGACCGAGCGATTAGAGGCAAGCAGCCACAAGCAGGCGGCGTGGCGCACGGACCCGGCACGGTCCGGCGCCGGCGGGTGCATCGGCGACATCGGCACTCATGCCTACAATCTCGCCTGCTTCGTCACCGGGCTCGAACTGGACGAGCTGTTCGCCCAGCTGTCGACCTTTGTCGAAGGACGGCGTCTCGACGACGATGTCCAGATCCTCCTCAAGTGGAAGGGCGGCGCCAAGGGCATGCTTTGGGCGAGCCAGGTCGCCGTCGGCAATGAGAATGGCCTCACGCTGCGCGTCTACGGCAGCAAAGGCGGCCTCGAATGGGCGCAGGAGAATCCGAACCATCTCTGGTTCACGCCCTACGGCCGGCCGAAGCAGCTCCTGACCCGCGGCGGGGCCGGCGCCTTGGGCGAGGCGGGCCGCGTCACCCGCGTCCCCTCCGGCCACCCCGAGGGATATCTTGAGGGTTTCGCAACAATCTATGCCGAGGCAGCGCGCGCCATCCGCGCGGCAAGGGCCGGCGGACGGCCGGATCCCGAGGTGACCTTTCCGACCGTTGAGGATGGCCTAGCAGGCGTGAAGTTCATCGATGCTGCGGTGAAGTCCTCGGCACGCAAGGGTGCCTGGGTTCGAATGACGTAACTGCCGACACGTCTATAGCAGTCGGCGGTGGGGTTGCGCTTGCGGCGTCTTACAAGGCAAAAGCCCTTGGAGTGCTTGGGACGCGCCTAGTCGTCGGTCCCCTAGCCGCAACGCACTGGGCAGCCGCTCGCCGCGATCAGCATGGGCACCACAATCGGGCGGCTGAATGCTGAGCGTTTGCCGATTGTGGTCCAGGTGCTAAGGCGCGAGGCCGAGGCGCTGGCGGCGAAGATCAACCCGTTCGACGCTGCCTTGCGCAGGCCGAAGCAACATGCCGGCTCGTATTAAGATGTCCCATGCATGCCGGTACGTTGCTTGTCGCGCAGTGGTGTGGGTACTTGCCTGGGTATTTCTCTCCGATCCGGGTGCGCGGCGCATTCGATAGGCGCGGATCTACAGGCGGACGACTTCACCGCTTCGGACGCTCTCGTCGGCGGCAAAGACGATACGGAGTGAGTTGATCGCGTCCTCGTGATGCTCGGATAGGTCGATCTCGCCACGGATCGCACTCAGAAACAGCCGCTGCTCGCGCTCGCAGAGCTCTTGATGGCCGGGTTCGTCTGCGGTCGAGATCAACTCATCCGGCTTCGCAAAGCGGCCTTCGGTGACGAGCGCCGCGTGATGGATGCGAAGGGCGTTGGTCCGCGTATGCGTGTCATGGTCCGCCGAATGCGCGCCCGCATCGGTGCTCTCTTTCGCGACGATCGACACACTGCCGTTCGGGCCGATCAAGTCCTTCACGAAATGAGCGGTCTCGCTCATCATCGGACCCCAACCGACCTCGTACCAGCCGACGGATCCATCGTCGAACATGATGTGAAGATGGCCGTAATTGTACATGGCAGGCGCGATCTCGCTCGTCAGCCGCGCCCCGACCGCATGGACCGCGACGGGACGCGCCCGCGTCACCTGACACATGATGTCGACGTAATGGACGCCGCAATCGACGATCGGCGAAGTCGACCGCATGAGGTTCTTATGAACCTCCCAGAAGGAGCCCGTAGACTGCTGGTTGAGGTTCATGCGCATCACGAGCGGCTTTCCGAGCGTCCGGCCGATCTCGACGAAGCGCGACCATGCGGGATGCACGCGCAGGATATAGCCGATCAGCAGCGCCTTTCCGGCCGTACGTGCAGCGCTGACGACCCGCCGCGCGGCCTCCAGCGTGTTGGCGAGCGGCTTTTCGCAGAAAACATGCGCATCTGCGGCGAAAGCCTGCAAGGCCATGGCGGCGTGATGCTCCGTGTAGGTGCAGATCGCGACGGCATCGGGACGCAAGCTCGTGAGCGCCTCGTCGAGGCTTTCGAAGCGCGGAAGAGAGGGAAACTCGGCCTCGAGATCGTCGCGATCGGCTGCGCGGGAGGTGCAAAGACCGACGAGCTCAAATCCCTCGACCGATCTGTAGGCGCGGGCGTGGCTCGTTCCCATGGTGCCAAGGCCAACCACGAGAACGCGAACATTCTGTGCGGTCAAAATGGAAGGCGAGGACATGGCTCGATCGGTCCTTCAGTCAGGTGTTGCCTGCCAGCTCGTCGCGCTTGGAGCCGTCGGCGGTTGGCCGGCCCTCGATCCAGGTTTCGAGTACCCGTAGCTCGTCGTCGAGATGCACGAGGCTTGCGAGATAGCCTGGTGCGATACGGCCAAGTTCCGCGTCGCGCCGGAGAAACGTCGCCGGAACGCGTGATGCCATAGCGAGGGCATCGGCGAGCGGAAGCCTCACGACGTTGACGGCATAGCGCACCGCCTCGTCCATGGTCAGAACCGAGCCGGCGAGCGTCCCATCGTCGAGCCGCAGGCAACCGTCCACACACGTCACGCGGCGGCCCTGTAGATCGAACTGATCGGGACCGCCGGCGGCCGGTGGCATCGCGTCGGTGATCAGCATGAAGCGATCATGCCGCTTGGCGGCAAAGGCGATACGAAGGTTCGCCTCGTGCACATGATGACCATCCGCGATGATCCCGACGAAAGCCTCGTCGAGATCGAGCGCTGCGCCGACCATGCCTGGTTCGCGCCCGGCGGGTGCGCTCATCGCATTGAACAGATGGGTGAATGCGTGTGCGCCGGCTTTGACGGCTGCGCGCGCCTCCGCGTAGCTTGCACTGGAATGGCCGAGCGAAATCAGCACGCCACGCCGCGCGAGTTCGGCAATGCTCGCCGCATCGACCCGATTGGGCGCGAGCGTCAGCATGACGGCGCCGCAGTTCGCCTCGACGATCGTCGCAATGTCGCCCGGCCTGAGGTCGCGGATATGTCTGAGCTCATGCGCGCCCTTGCGAGCCGGATCCAGGAAGGGTCCTTCCAGATGGATGCCGAGCGTCGCCGGGGTCAGTTGCCGTGCTTCGCGCGTCCCGGCGATTGCCGCCGCCATCACTTGCGGGGCATCGGTTACCAGCGTCGGCAGCAGTCCGACGGTGCCGTGCTTGCGATGCGCTGCGGCGATGCGGGCGATGCCTTCGGGCGTCGGGTCCTCGTTGAACAAGACGCCGCCACCGCCATTGACCTGCACATCGATGTAGCCGGGCGCAAGCAGGCCGCCACCGAGATCGCGTACCGGGCCATGCGGTCTCTCGGAGTACGGGAGGATCGCGGCGACGCGGTCGCCTTCGACGACGACCGCGTGGTCGTCAAAAAAACGCTCGCCATCAAAAATCCGTGCGCCGGTCAAAACGATCATCAACGGGTCTCCGTCACCTTGCGCAGGTTGCGCGGGCGGTCGGGATCTCGCCCGAGCCGGAGCGCAAGCGCCTCGGCAAGGCGGTAGAAGCGGTGGATCATGACGATGGGCTCCAGCAGCGTCGCCTCCACTTTTGCGGTCGCGAGACGATCCGCCTCGTCGGCGCCTCCGGCCTCGATTGTAATCACCCTCGCGCCGGCACTCGCCAGCGCCGCAAGTGTCGGCAGCATGCCTTCGCGCGCCGCGTCGGACGGCAGGAAGGCGATGACGGGAAAGCCGGGTTCCACAAGTTCGGCCGGGCCATGCAGCACCTCGGCCGCGGAATAGGCTTCGGCGTGAATCGCGCAGGTTTCCTTGAGCTTCAGCGCCGCCTCCGCGGCGATCGCAAGCGTGGCGCCGCGGCCGAGCACGAAAGCGCTGCGGGCATTTGCGAGTCCCTCCAGCATGGCCGTGGGCGGCGGCGCTGCTTGCCCGCGCAGGATGTCCGGCAGGTCGGAGAGGGCGTCTGCGAGCTGCCGATCCTGGCGCCAAGCCGCGACCAGGCTCGCGCACGCGACGAGACCTGCAACCATCGATTTGGTCGCCGCGACGGAGCGTTCTGTGCCGGCACACAATGGCAGCAGCACTTCGGCCTCTTGCGCGAGCGGCGAGGCTACGTCGTTGACAAGTGCGACGGCCAGCGCACCGCCGCGTCGTGTGGCGCGCTGCATTTCGACAATGTCGGGGCTGCGTCCCGATTGCGAGATCGCGACAGAAACGCCACCTGCGAGCCGCATCGGGGTACGATAAAGCGTCGCGATGGAAGGGCCGATCGAGGCACAAGGCACCCCCGAGACAATCTCGACCAGGTATTTCAGATAGAGCGCGCAGCAATCCGACGAGCCGCGGGCGATGGTCGCGACGAGTGGCGGATCGAGCATGCGCAGACGCGCGCCAAGTTCAGCGAGCCGCTCCGCGTTGTGGCCGAGCTGGCGCGCGACCGCTTCGCCTGTCTCGCCGATCTCCTGAAGCATGTAGGTCGTCATCGGTGCGCCTTTCGGGCCGGTGGCGACAGCGTGAGTTCGGAGACGAAGTCATAGGCGTCCGCCCGGTACCAGGATTTCGTGAATTCGACGCAGGATCCGTCGGCAAGATAGGCGATGCGCTGGATATAGAGCGCCGGGCTGTCCGGTGCGACGCCGAGCAGTTCCGCATCCGACTGATCGACGAGGGTCGCACGCAAGCGCTGCAAGCCCCGGGCGGGCTTGAAGCCTCGCGCGGAGAGCGCCTCGTACAGCGAGCCGCCGACCGAATCCTGTTCGGGAAGAAAGCGTATCGGCACGGCGGCGCGCTCGATCGCCATGGGCGAACCGTCAGCCAGGCGCAGGCGGCCGAGCCGGAACACGCGTTCGTTCGGCCGTACGCCAAGCATCATGGACTCTTCCGGTGTCGGCAGGAACACGCCGCGCTCGAGCTCGCGCGAGCTCGCCTCCAATCCACGCAGCCGCATGTCCTCCGTGAAGCTCGTCAGGCGCGAGGAGGGCTGCTCGACGCGCGGCGTCGCGCGATGGATGAAGGTGCCGGCGCCGTGGCGGTGAAACAGCACGCCTTCGGCGATCAAGTCGGCAATCGCCTTGCGTAGCGTGGTGCGCGATACCTCGAGCAGCTCGCACAATTCGCGCTCGGCCGGAAGCAATTGCGTCTCTGCGAAGCGTCCAGTCTCAATCTCGCGCCGAAGCGCGTCGACCACGGCGCGATAGAGCTTCTGGCCCGGCGCGGTTTCGACCGTCATGGACATGCGGCGTCCTCCGCGAGCGTTCCGCCGATGAGCAGGATCGCGCCGTCGACTGCGTCGCGCCGGGGCGCGGAGAGGCGCTTGGCCACATCAGGCGGCAAAAACGGGCGCAAGGGCTCACCGAAGCCGCCGGCGAGGGCAACGCGCTCGGCGCCAAGTGCATTCAGGGCGTTCGCAAGCGCCGCTATCGCGCTGGCTGCTTCGCCGACAATTTCGCGCGCGCGCATATCTCCGGACCTGGCGACGTCCAGGATCTGGGGCGCGAAGGCGCCGTAGTCGCGTGGCCTTGCGTCCGCTGCCCAGCGGCTCATCCGCAACGGATCGCCGTCGAAATGGCGCCCGAGTGCTTGCGCCAGGCCGCTCATCGGCTCGAGGCCATCGATCGCACGCAGCGTCGCACGCAACGCCGATTCGCCAAGCCGTGCAGCGGATCCGTCGTCGCCAAGCCAGAAACCGCGTCCGCCGATAATAGTCGTTCGAGCTCCCACGCGAGCTATGCCCGCCGAGCCCGTGCCCGCGATAATCAGGCCGCCATCGCCGAGGCCATTGGCGCCGACGCAGGCGGCGACTGCATCATTGACGGCGACGATGTGTGCAAAGCCGGGCAGGGCGGCGGAGACGCGCGCCGCTTCCTCGTCGTCCGAAAGCCCGGCAAGGCTAAGGCCGACTGCGATCTCCTGCCTTGGTGCGCCGGCCGCGATGGCGGACTCGATCGTTTCACGGACGACCCGCATGGCTTCGTCGAAATCGAGATAGATGTTCGAAGCCGGCCCGAGGCCGTGCCCGAGTTCGCGACCCGACGAATCCCGCAATCTCGCGCGGCAGCGGGTCGCGCCGCCATCCACACCGAGGAAAAACTGGGCCGTCGCCACGGAGCCTCCTAAAAAGTTCTTAACGCCACTAGACAAGTGGTATGTCAGGTGGCAAAAGTAAATACAAGAGGTATCTACCATTGGTATCCACGATGTCGGTGCTGCCGCGGCTGGAGACGGACGGAGAGAGGTGCCGCGACACCGGTGGTGTCGTGACCATCGATGAGGCGGTGTTCGCGGAGGCGATGCTCGCATCCTACCGCCGGGCGATCGCTTCGGTCGCGGCTGCCTCCGGCGACATCCGCGCCGCCGCGCTTCGCCTCGCGGCGATTTGGCGAGCAGGGGGACGGCTGATCTATGCGGGCGCCGGCTCTTCCGGTCTTGCGGCCGCTGAAGATGCAGCCGAGCTTCCCGGCACGTTCGGCCTCGATGAGAGCCGCATCGCGATTGTCCTGCCCGGCGGGACCACCGAGCCGTTCCGCATCGATGGCGTCGCGGAGGACGATGCCGCAGCCGGTGAGCACGCGATAACCGGGCTCGGTGATCTCTCTCATGATGCCGTGATCGTCGTATCGGCGAGCGGCTCGACGCCGTTCACAGTCGCAGCGGCCGCAGCGGCGCGCCGCCGTGGCGCCTTCGTGATCGGCATCGCGCATCGTCAGGGCTCGCCCTTGCTCGTCGGTGCCGACGCGTCGATCTTGCTCGATAGCGGAGAGGAGGCGCTGCGCGGCTCGACACGGCTCGCGGCCGGAGTTGCGCAAAAGGCCGCGCTAGGCATGCTCTCGTCATTGATGGGATTCGAGCTTGGTCACATCCATCGGGGCCTCATGGTCAATCTGAAGGCCGACAATGCGAAATTGCGCGAGCGGGCGCGCGGGATCGTCGCAACAATCGCCGGCGTCAGCGATGCGGAAGCGGAAGCGGCGCTGCGCGAGGCCAGCGGCGAGGTTAAGCCGGCGATCCTGATTGCCTGCGGTGTCGTCAGCATGAGCGAAGCCGTCGCGTGGCTCGCTGCTGCGGAAGGCCGGATAGACGACGCGTTGAGCCGCGCATGCGCAAGAGCCAACGGGATCAAGGGCGAAGGCCCGAACAAGGGAGCGTAGCATGAGACGGACATTCAAGGCTGCAATGGGAGCTGAGCTTGCCGCGTTGGCGTTGCTTGCGGGGCTTGCGTCGGCCCAGGCAGGCTCGTTGAAGATCGAGAGCTGGCGCAATGACGACGCTGACATCTGGAACTCGAAGATCATCCCCGCCTTCAACAAGCACTATCCCGACATCAAGATCGAATTCGCGCCTTCGGCGCCCAAGGAATACAACGCCGCCCTGAACGCGCGGCTTGATGGCGGCACCGCCGGCGACCTCATTACGTGCCGTCCGTTCGACGCCTCGCTCGCGCTCTATCAAAAGCATCAGCTTGATGCGGTCGACGGCCTCAAGGGTATGGACAATTTCTCTGATGTCGCGAAGGCGGCGTGGCAAACTGACGACGGCAAAACCACCTTCTGTGTTCCGATCGCCTCCGTCATCGCCGGGTTCATCTACAACAAGGAAGCATTCGCCAAAGTCGGCGCATCTGAGCCAAAGACGCTCGATGAATTCCACGCCGTGCTTGAGAAATTCAAGAAGGACGGGACCTATGTCCCGCTGGTGATGGGCACGGCTGACCAGTGGGAGGCCGCGACCATGGGATTCCAGAACGTCGGTCCCGACTATTGGAAGGGCGAGACCGGTCGCGCCAATCTCATTGCGGGCAAGGAGAAGCTCACCGATCCGCAATACGTCGCGGCCTTCAAGGAGATCGCAAGCTGGGCGCCCTACCTCGGATCTGGCTTCCAGGCGCAGACCTACGCTGACAGTCAGAACCTGTTCTCGCTCGGCAAGGGCGCGATCTATGCGGCTGGCTCGTGGGATATCTCGACCTTCCGGGGCCAGGCGAAATTCGCCATGGGTGCATTCCCGCCACCGCAGCCGGCCGGCACGACGGATTGCTACATCTCCGATCACACCGACATCGCGATGGGCGTGAACGCAGCATCGAAGAACAAGGAAGACGCAAAGAAATTCCTGGAATGGCTGGCGACGCCGGAATTCGCAACGATCTACGCCAACGCGCTTCCCGGCTTCTTCCCCCTCGCCAAGACTGCCGTGAAGGTCGACGACGACGTCGCCGCAACCATGGTCGGATGGCGCCAGGCCTGCAAGTCGACGATCCGCAACTCGTATCAGATCCTGTCGCGCGGTACGCCGAATCTGGAAAACGAGCTCTGGAACGTGTCCGCGCAGGTCGTCAACGGCAAGCTGACGCCCGATGCTGCGGGCAAGCAGCTCCAGGATGGCCTCGACAAGTGGTACAAGCCCACCAAGTGAGTCGGTCCCTCTTCCCGCTTTGGCGGGGAGGGGGACTGTCCTTGTTTCATTCGACAGTGGCTGCACGCTCCGCTAACAAGACGGCAAGAGCCGCAAGCGCGGAGAGGGACGACAACGCAGGTTTAATCTCTTTCCATCATGGCTGAATCGGTCTCGAACATCACGGCCCAGATGCCTCGCGCAAAACTCGCGGGCCTTCTGCTGTTCTTCCTCGGACCGGCGGTCGTGATCTACACCCTGTTCTCGATCTATCCTCTCGTCGCGACCATGGCGCTCTCCACCTACACGAGCGATGCGTCCGGAGCCCGATCTTTCGTCGGCCTCGCCAATTTCGAGACGCTGCTCGGCGATGCGCTGTGGTCGAAGCCGTTCTGGAATTCCCTCGGAAACAATCTGATCTTCTTCGCCGTGCACATGTGCATGCAGAATCCGATCGGTATTGCGCTCGCAGGATTGCTGAGCCTGCCGGGCCTGAGGCTCAAGGGCTTTTATCGCACCGTCATGTTTTTGCCGACGATGCTCTCGGTTGTCATCGTCGGATTCTCCTGGAACCTGATCCTGTCCCCGCTCTGGGGCGTCGCTGCCGGCGCTTTGAAGGCCGTGGGCCTGGGCTCCCTGTTCGCTCCCTGGCTGGGGCTCGAATCGAGCGCGCTCGTAACCCTGTCCCTCATTTCCGTCTGGCAATTCGTCGGCATCCCGATGATGCTGATCTACGCCGCGCTGCTCAACATCCCCGAAGAGTTGATCGACGCGGCACGCGTCGATGGGCTCGGACAATTCCGCATCTTCTTCCACATCAAGCTTCCGCTCGTCCTGCCGACGATCAGCCTGGTCTCGGTCTTGACCTTCGTCGCGAACTTCAACGCTTTCGACCTGATCTATTCGGTCAAGGGTGCGCTTGCGGGACCGAATTTTGCGACCGACATTCTCGGCACGTTCTTCTATCGCACCTTCTTCGGCAATCAACTCCAGCTCGGCAATCCGACGATGGGCGCCGCGGTCGCGACCGTGATGTTCTTCATCATTCTCCTCGGCCTCTGCCTCTATCTCTTCCTCGTTCAGCGGCGCATCCGCCGTTACGCATTCTGAGGGCGGCATGACGGCGGAGCAGCGCGCAAAGAGCTTCAGTGTCCATCTCGTCCTGATCGCCTATAGCCTGCTTGCGGTTGGTCCAATCCTGCTCGTCGTGATGAATTCGTTCAAGGTGCGTAGCGCCATCTTCGGCAGCCCGCTCGCCCCGCCGGACGCTGCGACCTTCAGCCTCGTCGGCTATGAGAAGGTTTTTCGCTCCTCTCATATCCTGACCTATTATTCGAATTCGCTGATCGTGACTCTCGTCAGCATGGCGCTCGTGCTGCTGTTTGGCGCGATGGCGGCCTGGGCCCTGACCGAATACCGCTTTCGCGGTTCGACGGCGCTCGCACTGTTCCTGTCGATCGGCATCATGGTGCCGATCCGGCTTGGTTCCGTCGCGATCCTGAACATGATGCGGTCTGCGGGCCTGAACGACACGCTGACAGCCTTGATCCTCGTCTATGTCGCGCAAGGCCTGCCGATGTCGATCTTCATATTGAGCGAGTTCGTCCAGCAGATCCCCAGGGACTTGCGGGACGCCGCGCGCTGCGACGGCGTGCCGGAAACCCGGATCTTCTTCGAAGTGGTCGCGCCTCTGCTGCGCCCGGCGATCGCGACCGTCGCCGTCTTCACTATCGTGCCGATCTGGAACGATCTCTGGTTTCCGCTGATCCTGACGTCGAGCGACTCGACGCATACAGTCACGCTTGGGGTGCAGCAGTTTCTTGGCCAGTACATCACCGACTGGAATTCCGTGCTCGCGGCGCTGTCAATGGCGATCCTGCCGGTCGTCATAATCTACGTGATCCTCTCGCGCCAACTCATTGCGGGCCTCACCTCCGGCGCAGTCAAATAGGTTGTTGAATGGCCAATCTGCGCATCGAGCATCTCAATAAGCGTTATGGCGCGGCGACAGTGCTCAACGACATCAACCTGGGCATCGAGGACGGCGAGTTCGTCGTGCTCGTCGGCCCATCGGGCTGTGGCAAGTCGACGCTTCTGCGCATGATCGCCGGGCTCGATGGCGTCTCGAGCGGTGACATCCATATCGCAGAGAGGTGCGTCAATACGCTCGCTCCAGCCGAACGCGGCATCGCGATGGTGTTCCAGTCCTACGCACTCTATCCGCACATGAATGTGCGCAAGAACATGACGTTCGGCCTGAAATTCACCGGCGTGGCGCCGGCCGAACGGGAGCGGCGCGTCGCGGAAGCCGCCCGCATGCTGCGACTCGTAGACTTACTCGATCGCTATCCGCGCGATCTCTCTGGCGGCCAGCGTCAGCGCGTTGCGATCGGACGCGCGATCGTGCGCGAACCTGCCGTCTTCCTGTTCGACGAACCGCTCTCCAATCTCGATGCGGCGCTGCGCGTCTCGACCCGCGTCGAGATCGCCAATTTGCACAGAGTGCTGAAAGCGACGATCGTTTATGTGACGCACGATCAGGTCGAGGCGATGACGCTCGCCGACCGTATCGTCGTGATGAACAAGGGCTGCATCGAGCAGGTGGGCAAGCCGCTCGACCTCTACTATGAACCCGCTAACCTGTTCGTCGCCGGATTCATCGGCTCGCCCGCGATGAATTTCTTCGATGCAACGGTCGAAAGCATCGGGGGCGGACACGCGCGTGTCGCCGGTGCCGGGTTTGTCGATCTCGATCTGCCGGCGGCATCGCTGAAGGTCGGCGATGTGCTGACGCTCGGTGTTCGTCCGGAGCATCTTGTCCGGGGCGCGAACGGTCCCTTTACCGCCGAAGGCATCGTCGAGCTCGTCGAACGGCTTGGCGAGGCGTCGTTCGCCTATTTGCGCCGCGCCGACGGCAGGATGTTCGTTGCAGAGGTCCGCGGCCGCCAGACGCCGTCGCGAGGCGAGACGGTGACGCTCGTTGCGGCAGCTCCCGACGTACACGTCTTCGACGCCTCCGGCATGCGTGTTGCGATGCCGATTGCTAGTTGGTCTGACGTCGCGATCGTTCAATCATGACGAATGTCGTACGCTATCTGACCCATCCTCAGGTGAGTATCGATCCGTCGATTCCCGTTCCGCGCTGGGGCCTCAGTGAGGTCGGGAAAGCGCGTACCGAGGCCCTGACGATCGGGGGAGAGTTGTTAGGTACCACACAAGTCATCTCCAGCGGAGAGCGAAAGGCGATCGAGACCGCCGAGATCATTGCCGCAAAGCTGCGCGTCGACATAGAAGTGCGCGAGGCGATGCACGAGAACGACCGATCGGCCACCGGCTTCCTCGTCCCCGACCAGTTCGAGGCGGTGGCCAATCAGTTCTTCGGGCAACCCCACGTCAGCATTCGTGGCTGGGAACGAGCGGTCGACGCCCAGCGGCGCATTGTCGGCGAGGTCGAGCACGTGCTGGCGCGCAACACGCCGGGCGACGCGCTCTTTGTCGGCCACGGTGGCGTTGGTACTCTCTTATACTGCCATTATTCCGGTTTGGAGATTGATCGCGCCCATGACCAACCCGCTGGCGGTGGTTGCTTCTTCGCGCTCAGCTCGCATGGCCGTCGCGTGCTGCATGGGTGGCGTCGCCTCGAAGAGCTGTGATTTTCGCGAAGATCAATCCCGCTTGGACGATCTGTTGAAGCCAATACCCACTCCTTGAGAAATCCGCCGCGTGGTCTGTGTTGCTTCGATCCCACTCTGTAGCTTGACATTCGTTACAAATATTCTCGCGATGTTCTCGGCAGTACTTCGTCCTCGAAACGCCAGGGGCACTCGATCGGGATGGCTACGACAGCACCATCTTGAATGCGGACCTGGACGCCTTCTATGCCTCGGTAGAGCAGCTGTTTGACCCTTCGTTGCGCGGCAAGCCAATCGCCGTCGGCGGTAGGGTTATGCTTGCCGCATCGTACGAAGCCAGGGCCTTCGGAGTGCGCGGGGGCATGCCGGGACGATAGGCGCGCAAACTCTGCCCGCAGATCGCCTTTGCGAGCGGGCATTTTGGGGAATACCAACGGCTGGGTAACACAGCTATCAAGGTGATCGGCGATTTCACGCAGCTTCTGGAATGCATTTCCATTAACCAGGCCTTTGCCGACGTTGCGGGCTGCACCCATCGTTCGCCTGTCGAAATTGCCGGCTCAATCCGCTGGTGCGTGCGCATCGAGCTTGGCCTTCCGATCCCAGTCGGTGTGGCGCGCACCAAGTATCTGGGCAAAAATCGCCTCACAAGTCGCCAAGCCCGACGGGCTTGTGGTCGTCGATCCCGACACCGAGCTGGAATTCCCCAACCGCCTGCCCGTCGAGCTCATGTGGGAGTGGGCCCGGTCAAAAAGACACGGCTTCGTCTTTGAGCGCGAACGAACACCGGTGGCGGCCTGAAGGCCGCTTCGGCGAAACGCACCAACGCCGTGAACGACCCGACGTCGTCGGACAACAGCACGCTCCCAAACGACGCCAGCCCGCAAAATGCGGTCGCGGCGACGTCTCTTGATGGTCGCGATTCTCAAATCGATTGCCTGCAAGCACGATCTTGAGGATGATGTTGCAAAGGCTGAGTGCGTCCTACATAGGTATGTCATTGAAACCAAAAAGCTATCTCTTTTCCGTCGCACCCATGATGGATTGGATCGGGACATCTCAAAAAGGGAAATACGATCAGCATTTAAGCGGGGTCGTAGTCAGCCGTGCAGTACCAAATGCTGTACCGCGCCCGCGGCGAGCGGCGTTTGATTTAGGCTGCGTCCGAGATGCGCATTTCAACATGCAGGCCGGCAGCTCCGATCATATTGACCAAGGTATCGAGGCCAAACAATTCGATCTTGCCGCGCATGAGATCAGAGATACGCGGCTGGGTAACACCTAGCAGCTTGGCAGCTTCCGATTGGCTTAGCCCTGTCCGAGCGATATGAGCCTTCAAAGCCATGATCAACGCCGAACGGAGCTTCATGTTCTCAGCCTGCGCAGGTGTATCCTCAATTGCATCCCACACATTGTCGAAGCGTTTCTTGCTCATTGACCTAGCTCCTTTAATAAATCGCGGTAACGCTGCGCAGCCAAGTTCAGATCTGCTTTGCTCGTTTTCTGTGTCTTTTTCTGGAAGCAGTGCAGCACGTAAACGGCATCATCAAACTTCGCTACATACAGCACTCTGAATGCTCCCGCGGCATCGCGAATCCGAATTTCCCGCACCCCTCGGCCAACCGTATTCATGGGCTTCCAGTCGTCGGGCTCGCGCCCATGCTGGACTTGATCGAGTTGATGCCCCGCCTCGCGCCGAGCCGCTTGTGGAAACGCACGCAAATCGTCGAGTGCGCTGCCTCGGAATTCGACCGGCTTGAGATCAATCATTAAAACTGACTATACAAAATTTTGTATGAGTCGGCAACTCCTTTCGACTGCTGGTGCCGAGACCGGCGATTGGCGATCTTTGAGTTAAATTGCTGCTTCAGGATTGGTATTATTCGGGAGAATAAACATCGGCGCACTACAGCCTTCGCGATGAAGCAAACAAACGCCAGAATTACTGAACTCAGGGCCCGGCTTACCGCGCTGGAGCGCGAGCGTGCGGATGTCGTAGCCGAGATCAACACCTTACAATCGATGCGGAGTGAGGAGACCGAGCCAATCAAGGTGGTCCCTTCGGGACACGCTGGCGATCCCACGGACCGGAATTCGCCAATCGAGAAGAAGCTTGCGCTGTTTCGCCGGCTCTTCCGCGGCCGCTCAGATGTCTACCCTATCCGTTGGGAGAACCGTACGACGGAGCGGAGCGGCTACGCACCCGCCTGCGCGAATGAATGGCGCCGTGGGATCTGCGAAAAACCGAGAGTCAAATGTTCAGGATGTCCAAATCAGGCATTCCTGCCCGTAGACGACGTGGCAATCGAACGCCATCTCCGCGGAACCGACCCGAACGGCGCCCCGTTTGTGATGGGCGTCTATCCGATGCTTGCGGACAACGCCTGTTCGTTCCTGGCCGCGGATTTCGACGAAGGGGATTGGCGAAGGGATGCCTTTGCGTTTAGGGACGCCTGCGAGCGTCATGGAATACCTGTTGCCATTGAGCGGTCCCGATCCGGAAACGGTGCTCACGCCTGGATCTTTTTCGACGAGCCGATCTCAGCGGCATTGGCGCGCCGTCTTGGGGCCTTCCTGATTACCGACGCGATGGAACGAGTCCCCGATATCGGATTCGGATCCTACGATCGGTTTTTTCCGAGTCAGGATATCATGCCAGCGGGTGGCTTCGGCAACCTGATTGCTTTGCCTCTTCAGGGGCTCGCGCGAAGTTCTGGCAACAGCGAGTTCATCGACGATTCTTGTTCGCCGTATCCGGATCAGTGGGCCTTCCTGTCCGCGATTGCAGCTATGCCGCGAGCAAAGGTGGAACATCTGGTCGAGGAAGCAAGTGCATCTGGAAAAATTCTGGGTGTGCGTATTCCTCTCGCAGACGAAGACGAAGAACCGTGGCTAGCCCCGCCGTCGCGGCGACAGGCGCCGCCAGCAATCCGCGAGCCATTGCCGGGTGCGATCACTGTCGTACAGGCGGACCAGATCTACCTCCCGCGTCACGCGCTGCCACCGTCGCTGATCGCGCGCCTGGTTCGCCTGGCGGCATTCCAGAATCCCGAATTTTATGCCGCACAAGCAATGCGCCGATCGACCCATGACAAGCCGCGGATCATCTCTTGCGCAGAGTTGACCAGCCATCACGTTGCGCTGCCTCGCGGCTGCTTCGACGCCGTACTAGATCTGCTTGCGTCATTTGGAATTACAGTAACAATCGAAGATTGCCGTTTTTCCGGTGCGGCGATCCCATTTGCCTTCACTGGTGAATTGCGCTCCGATCAGGAAACCGCGATAGCGGCCCTGTTGCCGCATGATACCGGTGTGCTCGCGGCAACGACGGCGTTCGGAAAGACGATCTTAGCCATCCGGATGATGGCCGAACGCGGGCGGAATACATTGGTCCTCGTTCATCGCCGTCAGCTCATGGATCAATGGATCGAGAGACTCACCGCGTTCTCAAATATGCCGCGTGACGCGATCGGCATGATCGGCGGCGGCCGCCGCAAACCGAAAGGTCAGGTCGACGTCGCCTTGATTCAGAGCCTGGTTCGCAAGCTTGAAGTCGATGATATCGTCGGCAATTATGGGCATCTCGTCGTCGACGAATGCCACCATCTGTCGGCTGTAAGCTTCGAATTGGTCGCGCGCCGCAGCAAGGCCCGCTATGTCCTCGGCCTGTCAGCGACGGTTACGCGAAAAGACGGACATCACCCGATCATCGTTATGCAATGTGGTCCCGTCCGCCATCGCGTAGATGCGCGATCCGAGGCAGCCAAGCGCCCATTCGATCACGTGGTGCGGATCAGGGATACCGGCTTCCAACTTCAAACGGCATTGGACACTTCGGTCCCTTCTATCCAGGAAGTTTTCAAGGAAATGATTGCCGATGAAGCACGCAATGATCTCATATTTGATGACGTCTTGACTGCGCTGGAAGCGGGCCGTTCACCCGTCGTGATAACCGAGCGTACCGCCCATTTGGAGATCATCGCAAAGCGTCTTGAGCGTTTCGCAAAACATGTCGTCGTATTGCGCGGTGGGCAAAGCGAAAAGCAGCGCCGCGACATAGCCGCGCGGCTCGCTGCAATTCCCCAAGCCGAGGAACGTGTCATTGTCGCGACCGGACGTTATCTCGGCGAAGGTTTCGATGATTCCCGCCTCGACACCCTCTTTCTTACCATGCCAATTGCTTGGAAAGGTACCCTCGCTCAGTACGCCGGACGGTTGCATCGTCTCAACGACGTCAAGCGCGAGGTGATCATTTATGATTATGCCGACATGAGAGTGCCGGTCCTGGCCCGCATGGCTGCGAAACGCCGTGTTGGCTATCAGGCGATAGGTTACAAGGTGTTGGGTACGCGTGATCTGTTTTCTGATCGGGCGGTTACGCCGAACGAACCCACATAGGTCTCGCGCGCACCGCTGACCGGTCAGGCGTCTAAGTCACGGCAGTGCCATTCCCATTTCAAATTCGACGAGCTGGCGTAGCCAAAACACTTTGTCGAGGAGCGGTACTGCACGGGCATTTTTGTACTGCCGTGCAGTACCGGGCATGGTCGAAATAAGCGGAAATAATCGAGCGATCAGATTAAACCGTTGAAAAGAAAGGAGAATGCTTTAGCTCTAACGCTTTAGATTGTCCGTCGGACCAAAGTCGATTGGACCGACAGAGGTCGTAAAACTTAATGAAAACAACATGTTAGCTCACGTATTTTCCGTTGCCCCCATGATGGATTGGACAGACCGGCACTGCCGGGTGTTCCACCGACACCTGACACGGCGGGGGTTGCTCTATACGGAGATGCTGACCACCGGCGCCATCATTCATGGCGACCGGGAGCGGCTGCTCGGCTTCGACGCGACCGAGCATCCGGTGGCGCTACAGCTTGGCGGCTCGGATCCGCGCGACCTCGCTGAAGCCGCGCGGATCGGCGAGGGTTTTGGCTACGACGAGATCAATCTCAATGTGGGCTGCCCGTCCGATCGCGTGAAGGACGGACGCTTCGGCGCCTGTCTGATGGCGGAGCCGGAGCTCGTCGCGCGATGTGTCGAGGCGATGAAGCGCGCAGTCTCAATTCCCGTCACGGTGAAATGCCGCATTGGCATCGACGACCAGGATCCGGAAGTCGCGCTCGATACGTTGGCGCACGCGGTGGTCGCTGCGGGCTGCGACGCGCTGATCGTGCACGCCCGGAAGGCCTGGCTGAACGGTTTGTCGCCGAAGGAGAACCGCGATATCCCGCCGCTCGACTATGACCGCGTCTATCGGCTCAAGCGCGCGATGCCGGATGTGCCCGTCATCATCAACGGCGGCGTTCCGAGTATCGAGGAGGCGAAAGCGCATCTTGCGCATGTCGACGGCGTGATGCTCGGCCGTGCCGCCTATCAGGAGCCGTGGCGGCTGCTCTCGGTTGATCCCGAGCTGTTCGGCGAGGCGGCATCACATGCGACCATACAGGACGCGTTCGAGGCGATGATGCCCTACATCGAGGCGCAGCTCGCGCGCGGCACGCGACTGCATGCCATCACGCGCCACTTCGTCGGTGCGTTCCACGCTGTGCCCGGCGCGCGCGCCTTCCGCCGGCATCTCGCCGAGCACGGTGTGAAGCCGGGCGCCGGCGTCGACGTCTTGCGTGATGCGATCGCGCGTGTTGGTGCACGCGCGCCGGCGGAGGCCGCCTAGCCGAGAAAGAGCCGGATCGCAGAATCCGTCTCTCTCTCTCTCTCTCTCTCTCTCTCTCTCTCGGTTATGCTCAGCGGAACAGGTCGAAATGGTAGTTCACGCCGACGCGGAAGCTGTGGAATTTCGCAGCGTTCCAATCCGGCAGGTCGTCGTGCTTGAACTCGGTGTAGAGATACTCGGCCTTGGCCGACCATTTCGGCAGGAACGCCCATTCCACGCCGCCGCCCGCGGTCCAGCCCATCTTCATCTTGTTGATCGGGCCGTCCTTCAATTCGCCGGCGGCAAGACCTGCGGTCCCGAAGAACAGCAGCCGTGAATCCATCGTCGCGATGCCGGCGCGGGCGCGGCCGGTCATGTACCAGGGCAGGCTGATCGCGGCGCTGTTGATCGCGTCGTGGTTCTTGATGTCTCCGCCTTCGAAGTCGTTCTCGATGCCAACCACGAACATCGGCGAGAGCTGGTAGTTGTAGCCGATCTGCACGCCACCGAGCGCGCCCTTGACCTTGCCGCCGCTCACCCCGACGAGATTGCTGAAGGCGTTGTCGCCGCTCTCGGCGTAGCCGGCGTTGAGACCGGCATAGAGGCCGGTCCAGGAATAGACAGGCTGCGGTGCCGTGTAGGCCGGCGCGGCGTAACGCGGCGACAGATCGGCTGCGCTGGCGCTGCCTGCGGCGAATGCCGCGGCAAAGGGCAGGGTGCGCATCGCGCGGCGTAAGGCGGCTCTGGTAGTCATCATTTTCAATCTCCCACTCGGCCGCCTCCGTCACGCAGAGCGGCGCACGTCCAACCCCGATCCGGGAACAGTTCCCTTATAAACCGACTAGACGGTTTGTAAATGGCGTAAATGCCACAGCCGTGGTCGTTCGGTGGATGGCTGACGGGTCTGTCGAAGTGATCGTGCGCGGACGGCGAGCGCCGCCCTTAATCGACCGCCGTCCGCGAGCGGCGGTGGCTGCTCTGGAGCTCCGGGTAGCCGGTGAGCATCAGCGTATCGGACCGCACGCCCCAGCTCTCCAGGCGGTCGAGGAAGCTCATGCCGAGCAGATTGGTCTTCATCTGGCCGCGCTGGACGACGAGGGCCGGCACCGATTTCTCGACGAGATGGCCGACGGAGAGACGGTCGATCGTGAGCCGCGCCGCCTTGGTGCGGCCGCCGGCGGTCTCGAGATCGACGTCATATTCGAGCATATCGAGCGGCAGCCCGATCGCTTTCGCGGTTTCCCAGGTCAGCACCACGGAGGTGGCGCCGGTATCGATCACCATGGGTGCGGCCACGCCGTTGATCTTGGCGCGCAGCGCGAACTCGCCGCCCTGGCCGCGTGGGATTTGCACGGCGGGGGCAGGCGTTGGCGTTTGCGCGCGAAAAATGTGCGAGACCTTGTGGCTCGCGCGCGCGATCTGGTCGGGATCGCCATAGGCGACCACGGCGCCGGCCGTGGCGGCGAGCGTGATGAGAACGAGCAGGAAGCGGATCATCGCGCGCCTCCGATGGCACGCTCACCGGTCAGGCGCGTTTCGACGATGCCGCGATCGGCTGCAGGCCGGCATCGGCCAGGCGCGCGGGCAACAGCGCCATCACTGAGAGCCGTTCCGCGCTCTCCATGGCGTGCCAGCGCGCGATCTCCGGCAATGTCCGGCCGCAGCCGAAGCACAGCTTGGTCCTGGGATCGATCATGCAGACGGCGACACACGGCGTTTCTTTGCTCATCCGGGCATAGTGAAGGATTGGCGGGCATGTCTGCAAGCATGTGTTTACGAGCCCGTGCCCGCGCTCATGATCGGCTTGTGGCGCGGCCGGCGCTTCTCGTCGGGCACCATGGCACTCTCCGGCTGGAGCGGCGGCGCATCCTCCGACAGCGGCGCGAGCGCGCTCATCACGCGCTCCGGCGGGAAGGTGACGATCACCTCGGTGCCGATGCGCAGCTTCGACTTCAGCGTGAACGTGCCGCCATGCAGATCGATCAGGTTCTTGGCGATGGGCAGACCGAGGCCCGCGCCTTGTTCGGCCGATTTGATCGAGTTGGAGCCCTGGCCGAACGAGGCGAGCACGACCGGGATCTCGTCCTCGGGGATGCCGGGACCGGAGTCCTTCACCGACAGATATTGCCCGCCCGAAGCGGTCCAGCCGGCCTTGAGCCAGATCTCGCCGCCTTGCGGGGTGAACTTGATCGAATTGGAGAGCAGGTTGAGCACGACCTGGCGGATCGCGCGCTCGTCGGCCCAAAGCCGCGGCATGGCGTGCTCGAACACCTCGTGGATGGTGATGCCGCGGCTGGATGCGCGCAGCTTCATCAGATGATGGCAGTCGGCGACGATTCCGACCAGCGACACCGCTTCCTCGTTCAATTCGTAGCGGCCGGCCTCGATCCGCGACAGATCGAGGATCTCGTTGATGAGGTTGAGCAGGTGCACGCCGGAATTATGGATGTCGGCGGAATATTCCTTGTAGACCGGAACCGCATGCGCGCCAAAGATCTCGCTCTTCATCACCTCGGAGAAGCCGAGAATGGCATTGAGCGGCGTGCGCAGCTCATGGCTCATCTGCGCAAGGAAGCGCGACTTGGCGACGTTGGCGGATTCGGCACGGTGGCGCGCCTCGTCGGAGATCGCCTTGGCCTGCTCGAGCTCGCCGATCAGCGCGTCCTTCTCGGCGCGCGCCTCGAGCGTAGCGAAGGTCGAGGAGTGCAGGCGATGTGCCAGCAGCACGAAATAGCCTTCGGCCGCGAGCGCGAGCCCGGCCAGGATATAGTTGTCGAGCGAACCGCTCATCGCAAAGCTCAACGCCATTGCGACAGCAACCGGCGCGGTGGCGGCAAGGGCTGCGATCGGCAGATTGGCCGCCAACATGCTCGACACTGCGATCACCAGCAGCATCAGGAACATCATCAGCGATTCCGTGACCATGTCGAGCACGGGATGAATCAGGATCGCCATCCAGCACAGGCCGTAGAGCAGATCGAGCACGACAAAGCGTGTCCGCCAAGTACGCGTCGCCGCAGGTGAGGCAGGCTCGGCCAGGAAGCGGCGGCAGCTGCGGATCATCGCCCCGTGAAGGCAGATCATGCCGGCGGTCCAGGCCGCGGCCGGGATCGGCTGCATCCACAGTCCGAACAGCACGCCGGTGGCGACCACCAGCAGCAGCACGACATAGGAGGCGGACAGTCGCGTCTGGGCATATTGGCGCAACAGCTCGGCGTCGAAGGCCGGCCGGGTTCCGCTGGTCGACGTTAACTTATCGCGCGCCTCGCGCACCCGCTGCGACGCAGCCCTTCGGCTGCTCGCCGACGGAGCGCTGATTGGCTCGGCCGGAAGCTGCACAACTTCAGGCTTTTCAGCGGGGTTACTCATCAAGCAACAACGATTCCTGCCCACGTCGGACGCGGGCCTTCTGCATTGTCTATCTCTGGCAAGAAATCCTTAAGAGGTGACTTAAGGAGCTAAAGAATTACGTTAACCCGGCGTTAATTTGGATCCGGCAGTCGCCCCTCAATGCAGCCAGGCATGCTGCGCGACGTAGACCACGGCGCCGGCCAGATAGCCCGCAAGCGCGGGCACGGCGATGCGGCGGGCGTACCAGAGGAACTCGATCCGCTCGAGCCCCATGGCTGCAACGCCCGCGGCAGAGCCGATGATCAGGATCGAGCCGCCGGTGCCGGCGCAATAGGCGATGAACTCCCAGAGGAAGGTGTCCGGCGGGTAGTGGCCGAGGTCGTACATTCCCATGGTCGCTGCGACCAGCGGCACGTTGTCGATGATCGCACTGAGCAGGCCGAGCACGACGACGATGACGTCCTGGCGGCCGATGGTCGCCTCCAGCCATCGGGCCAGCATCGTCAGGAGGCCGGCATGCTCGAGGCAGGCGACCGCCAGCAGAATGCCGAGGAAGAACACGATCGAGCCCATGTCAATCCGGGTCAGCGCATGCGCGAGCGAGAGGGGACCGCGCACGTGCTCGTCCTTGTCGCGATGAACGACCTCGCCGACCAGCCAGACGATGCCGAGGCCGAGCAGCACGCCCATGAAGGGCGGCAGGTGCGTGACCGTCTTGAAGGCCGGCACCGCGATCAGCACGCCGAGCCCGAGATAGAACATCAGATTGCGCTCGAACCGGTCGACGGCGAGCAATCCGGTGTCCCTCGACGGTGCCGCGACGGTCTTGCCCCTGAGCGACAGGCTGATGAAGGCCAGCGGCACCAGCAGATTGACCAGGGAGGGCAGGAACACTACGCGCATGATGTTCAACGGCGTGATCTGTCCGCCGATCCACAGCATGGTCGTGGTGACGTCGCCGATCACGGTCCATGCGCCGCCGGCATTGGCGGCGATGACGATGAGGGAGGCGAACAGAAGGCGGTCCTCGCGCCGGGCGATGAGACGCTGGACCAGCGAAACCATGACGATGGTCGTGGTCAGATTGTCCAGGATCGCGCTCAGGAAGAACGCCACGAAGCCAACCAGCCACATGAGTGTGACCTGGCTCGTGGTGTTGATGCGCGAGGTGATGACCTCGAAGCCGTCATGGGCGTCGATCACCTCGACGATGGTCATCGCGCCGATCAGGAAGAACACGATCTGCGCGGTGGCGGCGACCGATTCGTCGAGCTGATGGCTAACCAGCGCGTGATCGCCGATCCTGACCGCGTAGATCGTCCACAGCAGTCCCGCGCCGAGGAGCGCGGTTGCGGTCTTGCTGATCCCTAGGGGATGCTCGAACGCGATCGCCACATAGGTCAGGATGAAGATGGCGGCGATCGCTGTCAGCAAGGCAGTGTCAGGTCAGCGATTGAGGCGCGCGAGCAGGCTCGACGTATCCCAGCGCTTGCCGCCCATCTTCTCGACCTCAGCATAGAACTGGTCGACCAGCGCGGTGACAGGCAGATTGGCGCCGTTGCGGCGGGCTTCGGCCAGCGAGATCGAGAGGTCCTTGCGCATCCATTCGACCGCGAAGCCGAAATCGTACTTGTCGTCGTTCATGGTCTTGTAGCGGTTCTCCATCTGCCACGATTGCGCGGCGCCCTTGGAGATGGTCTCGATCACTGCGGCGACGTCGAGGCCACTCTTCTTGGCGAAATGGATACCCTCGGAGAGGCCCTGCACGAGGCCGGCGATGCAGATCTGGTTGACCATCTTGGTCAGCTGGCCGGAGCCCGCTGGCCCGAGCAGTTTGCACATCCGGGCGTAGGCGCCTGTGATGATCGGCTCGGCCCCGGCATAGGCGCCCTCGGTGCCGCCGCACATCACCGTCAACACGCCGTTCTCGGCACCGGCCTGGCCGCCGGAGACGGGAGCGTCGATGAACTTGAAGCCGGCTTTGGTCGCAGCCGCGTCGAGCTCGCGCGCGACTTCGGCGGAAGCGGTGGTGTGATCGATGAAGGTCGCGCCCTTCTTCATGCCGGCAAAGGCGCCGTCGGCGCCGATCGTGACCGCGCGCAAATCGCTGTCGTTGCCGACGCAGCACATCACGAAATCCTGGCCCTCGGCCGCGGCCTTCGGGGTCGCCGCGGTGTTGCCGCCGAACTTGTCCGCCCATTCCTTCGCCTTGGCCGCGGTGCGGTTGTAGACGGTGACCTCATGGCCCCCTTTTTTCACGAGGTGTCCGGCCATGGGGAAGCCCATCACGCCGAGACCGAGGAAAGCGACTTTAGCCATGTGTGTGTCCGTAGCTTGAGTTTTACGGTTGCAGCCGGGCGAGGGACGCCGGCCGGGGTCCTGAGGTTCCGCCTGAAAGCGGACCGCGCGCACCATAAACCCTTGCGGCCGGAGGGCAACGGCTTCGTTTGGCGGCCTCCTGTGCTAGGATGGCGGACCTTAGGCAGCGGCTGGCTTCAAAGGGCATGAAATTCGACTCCTGCCAGGTGCCCGGGCCCGCCGAGATGGCTGACGATATCGGCAAGCAGTAGCCTTTTGGCCGTTTCCGCTCTAATGGGGCATCCTGAACTTTAGGAGATGCGCATTGAGCGTCACGCAGCAACAGGTTCTCGATAGCCTCGCCAGGATCAAGTCGCCCCGCGGGGTCGCGCTCACCAATGCCAATGTGCTGAGCGCGATCAGCGCGTCCGACGGCAAGGTGTTCTTCTCGATCAATGTCGATGCCGCCGAGGCGCGGGCCTGGGAATCCGTCCGTGCCGAAGCCGAGGCCGCCGTACGCAGCATTCCAGGCGTCACCACCGCGATGGTGGCGCTGACTGCCGAGCGCAAGGCCGGCGCCGCACCGCCACCGCCGCCAACCCCGAGCCGCGGCGCGCCCGGTGTGCAGCCGGTCCATGCCCACAAGCCGCCGCCGCAGGGCGGTGCCCAATCGCCGATGGCGCGGCAGTCCGAAATTCCGGGCGTGGCCGCCGTGATCGCGGTGGCCTCGGGCAAGGGCGGCGTCGGCAAATCGACCACCGCGCTCAACCTGGCATTGGGTCTGCGCGACCTCGGCCTCAAGGTCGGGCTGCTCGATGCCGACATCTACGGCCCGTCGATGCCGCGCCTGACCGGCCTGCACGAGAAGCCGGAGCTCGACGCCGAGCGCAAGATGATTCCGCTCCGGCGCTTCGGCCTCGCCATCATGTCGATCGGCTTCCTGGTCAAGGAAGAGACCGCGATGATCTGGCGCGGCCCGATGGTGATGTCGGCGGTGACGCAGATGCTGCGCGACGTCGCGTGGGGCACGCTCGACGTGCTCGTCGTCGACATGCCGCCGGGCACCGGCGATGCCCAGCTCACGCTGGCGCAGAACGTGCCGCTGAAGGGCGCCGTGATCGTCTCGACCCCGCAGGACCTGTCCCTGATCGATGCACGGCGCGGGCTTGCCATGTTCAAGAAGGTCAACGTGCCCGTGCTCGGCATCGTCGAGAACATGAGCTACTTCCAGTGTCCGCATTGCGGCACGAAATCCGATATCTTCGGCCATGGCGGGGCGCGCCACGAGGCCGAGAAGCTCGCAGTCCCGTTCCTGGGCGAAATCCCGCTGCACATGGCGATTCGCGCCAGCTCGGACGCCGGCAATCCGGTCGTGGACAGCGAGCCGGACGGCCCCCATGCGGCGATCTATCGCGCCATCGCGGGACAGGTCCGGGACCAGCTCAAGGGCGTCATCGCAGCCGCCTGAGCCGATTGTCCGGGGACATGCGACTTTCGTCGCCCCCCGTCATGCCATTGTCGCGTTCCGCGGCAGGGGCTTCCGTGTTAAAGGCCCACGGCAGCGAAGCCCCTTCGGTTCGACGCGGCCTACATCGCGTCGCCGGAATGAGCGGCAGCAAAGAGGAAGTTAGGGGAAACGCCCCAACAAGGAGAGACCTGAAGATGAAGCGTCGTGATTTTCTGAAAGTGTCGGCGGCAGGTGCGGCGGCGACCGCCGCGGTGGCCTCGCCGGCGATTGCGCAGTCCTCGCCCGAGATCAAGTGGCGCCTGACTTCGAGCTTCCCGAAGTCGCTCGACACCATCTACGGTGGTGCCGAGCAGATGGCGAAGTACGTCGCCGAAATGACCGACAACAAGTTCCAGATCCAGGTCTTCCAGGCCGGTGAAATCGTTCCCGGCCTTCAGGCGCTGGATGCGACGCAGAAGGGCACCGTCGAGATGTGCCACACCGTGTCGTACTACTACGTCGGCAAGGATCCGACCTTCGCGATCTTCGCGTCGGTGCCCTTCGGCCTCAACGCGCGCCAGCAGAATTCCTGGCTGTACCAGGGCGGCGGCAACGAGCTCGCCAACGAGTTCTTCAAGAAGTCGAACGTGGTCGGCTTCCCCTGCGGCAACACCGGCACCCAGATGGGCGGCTGGTTCCGCAAGGAGATCAAGACGGTTGCCGATCTCTCGGGCCTGAAATTCCGCATCGGCGGCATCGCCGGTCAGGTGCTCCAGAAGGTCGGCGTGGTGCCGCAGCAGCTTGCCGGCGGCGACATCTATCCGTCGCTCGAGAAGGGCACCATCGACGCCGCCGAATGGGTCGGCCCCTACGATGACGAGAAGCTCGGCTTCGCCAAGGTCGCGAAGTACTACTACTATCCGGGCTTCTGGGAGGGCGGTCCGACCGTTCACGCCTTCGCCAATATCGACAAGTGGAACGAGCTGCCGAAGGCCTATCAGGCGATCCTCACCAACGCGACCGTCAACACCAACACCTGGATGGCCGCGCGCTACGACATGGTGAACCCGGGCGCGCTGAAGCGTCTGGTCGCCGGCGGCACCCAGCTTCGTCCCTTCACCAACGAAGTGCTGGAAGCCTGCCTCAAGGCCACCAACGAGTTGTGGGCCGAGATCTCGGCCAAGAACCCCGACTTCAAGAAGTCGATCGACGCCATGCAGGCCTACCGCTCGGACGAGTACCTGTGGTGGCAGGTCGCCGAATACACCTACGACAGCTTCATGATCCGCTCGCGCACCCGCGGCTGATCCAAGCTCAAGCTGTCAGACTGAATGGCCCGGCCTCGTTCGCGAGGCCGGGCTTTTCATTGCCGCGGGCGCGGTGGCGACAGCGCATGCCGAACAAAAATCCGCAAAACAACCCCATGCACAGTAGAGGCGGGGTGATGGCATGTTGCCCGGTGGCGGCGGCCAACGGTTTGGCGGGGCGGGATAAATCGGAGGGAAGAGTAATCGGCGC
Source organism: Bradyrhizobium sp. S3.12.5 (assembly GCF_040548225.1). Classification (NCBI taxonomy): domain Bacteria; kingdom Pseudomonadati; phylum Pseudomonadota; class Alphaproteobacteria; order Hyphomicrobiales; family Nitrobacteraceae; genus Bradyrhizobium; species Bradyrhizobium sp. S3.12.5. The sequence goes on along the minus strand of NZ_JBEPRF010000008.1, from coordinate 66,339 downwards.
GTAGTCGAAGTTAGTGCTGCGATTTGCCTGACGACGAATCCCGGGAACGACATCGGTGTTTGGCGCGCGTCTGTTCCCACGCCGTCATTGCGAGCGCAGCGAAGCAATCCAGCGTCCCTCCGCGGAAAGATTCTGGATTGCTTCGCTGCGCTCGCAATGACGCGTGGATGGAGTTGGGCTCAGCCCGAGCTTCGAAGCCATTTGACACGTCGGGCAAAACAGTGGCAAAAGGCGATCATCGCTTAATCCGAAATGATCGCGACCGTGTCCGCCTGACCCAGGAGAAGGCCGGCCCTTTTTCTTTTACCGCAGTGCGATCACAATGGAAATTGCGAGAGCGTTGCGCCATGCTGGCCGCCAAGCCTCGGCAAGAAGGCCCACAATCACCATCCATCAGGGCAGGAAACCATGAAGAGACGAGACTTCATCAAGGTCACAGGACTTGGTGCGGCCGGCGCCGCCACGCTCGCGGCGCCCGCGATCGCGCAGTCGATGCCGGAAATCAAATGGCGCATGCCGACGAGCTGGCCGAAATCGCTCGACACGCTCTACGGCGGCGCCGAGATGATGGCCAAGATGGTGGCCGAAGCCACCGACAACAAATTCCAGATCCAGACCTTCGCCGGTGGCGAAATCGTGCCCGGCCTCCAGGTGCTCGACGCCGTGCAGAACGGCACCTGCGAGATCGGCCATACGGCGTCCTATTACTATTTCGGCAAGGACCCGACCTTCACTTTCGGTTCGTCGGTGCCATTCGGGCCAAACATGCGCATCAACCAGGCCTGGTACATGCTCGGCGGCGGCAGGGAAATCCTCAACGAGTTCTACAAGAAGTACAACGTCGTCTCGCTGCTCGCCGGCAATACCGGCTGCCAGATGGGCGGCTGGTTTCGCAAGGAAGTCAAGGTGCCCCAGGACTTCAATGGCCTGAAGTTCCGCATCGGTGGCTTTGCCGGCCGGGTCTTGCAGAAGCTCGGCGCGGTGCCGCAGCAGATCGCCGGCGGCGACATCTATCCGGCGCTGGAGAAGGGCACCATCGACGCCGCCGAATGGGTCGGCCCGTATGACGACGAGAAGCTCGGCTTCGTCAAGGTGGCGCCGCATTATTACTTCCCGGGCTGGTGGGAAGGCGGACCGATGCTGCTCGCCTTCGTTAATCAGGATAAGTGGAATGCGCTGCCGAAATACTACCAGAGCATTCTCGAGCAGGCGGGGCACTTTGCCAACAACTGGATGATGGCGAAGTACGATCAATCCAATCCGCAAGCGTTGCGCCGCTTGCTCGCCGCGGGCGCCAAGCTGCATCCGTTCTCGCCGGAGATCATGCAGGCCTCCTTCAAGGCGGCCAAGGAGCTGCATGCCGAGGTCTCGTCCACCAACGCGGACTTCAAGAAGGTGTACGAGTCGCTGACGGCCTTCTCGAACAACGGCTATCAGTGGTTCCAGGTCGCCGAAGTCGGCTACGACAACTTCATGGCGCGCAATTCGCAGAGCTGAGCGAAGCGCGTTCCCAGCTGACGAGCACGGCCCCGGAGCGAAGGCTCCGGGGCTTTGCCTTGCAGAAAACGATAATCGAATAATCCGAAATTGACGCCCGGCGCCGTCCGTTCGGACGCGGCAACGTTAGATCAAGCATTGGCGCGACTGCCCGCAGCCGATACGCGCGGCTCGGGCTTACATGAACCTGACAGATGGACGAGCGGCCGGTCGGGTTGTTTTTCGCTGGCCGAGACGCCCGGAATGGTGGATGAGAGCGAGGGTGCGGCGCGAGCCGCGCGGCGACACCGGAACATCCGCCGGGAATATGATGCGTCTTCTGATCGTCGAAGATAATGTCGAGCTGTCGAAGCTCGTGGCCAGCGGGCTTTCGGCGGCCGGCTATGAGAGCGATATCGTGGGCAGCACCGCGGAGGCGCGCGAGGCGGTGCACAATGTCAGCTATGCCGCGATGATCCTCGATCTCGGCCTGCCCGACGGCGACGGCCTGTCGGTGTTGCGCGAACTGCGACGGCAGATGGAACCGCTGCCGGTGCTGGTGCTGACCGCACGCGGCGGCGTGCAGGATCGCGTCAACGGCCTGCGCAGCGGCGCCGACGATTACCTGGCAAAACCGTTCGCGATGGAGGAGCTGGTGGCGCGGCTGGAGGCGATTCTGCGTCGTCCGGGCCAGCTGCTCGGCCGCTCGCTGCATCTTGCCAATCTCGTCTACGATACCGAGAGCCGCCAGATCTTCATCGACGACAAGCCGCGCATCATCTCGTCGCGCGAGACCTCGGTGCTGGAGATCCTGCTGCGCCGGCAGGGGCGGGTGGTGCCGAAGAAGAACGTCGAGGATCACATCTTCGGGCTCGATGGCGAGGTCGCCTCGAATGCGGTCGAGGTGTACGTTTCCCGGCTGCGCAAGCAACTTGCCGAGCATGGCGCCAAGGTCGTGATCCACACCATCCGCGGCGTCGGCTACATGATGGCCGAGGAGAAATAGCGTGGCCGCCGGGTTGTTCGCCAGGCCGTCGTTCAAATCGCTGATCTCGCGCATCGTGTTCTTGCACATCATCGCGGTCGCGGTGGTCGCGATCTTCCTGCCGCTGGTCCTGTTCTGGCTCTTGAACTCCGAGATCGACCAGCTGCATCGCGCGGCGATGCGCGCCCAGGCCGAGACGCTGGCCGAGCGTATCGCGGTCCAGCCCGACGGCAGGGTGACATTCAATCTGCCCGACAGCCTGCGCGGCCTCTATTCGGAAGCCTATGGCCGCTACCAGTACGACATCCGCGATGCCGACGGCCGCGTCCTGTTCTCGTCGCACAAGAAGACCGGTGACGTGGAATCAGGGTCGATCTCCGGCGCCGACGTGTCCCAGACGATCGGCGACACCATTGTTCGCATTCAGGTCGCGGAAGACCTGTCGCATCGCGACGTCATCACCGACGACATCGTGTCCAACTTCTTCCGCCGGGTCGGCTGGATCACCATCCCCATTCTCCTGATCCTGCTCGCCATCGATATCATCATCTTCCGCCGCGCGATCGCGCCGTTGTGGATGGCCTCGGAGGAGGCGAGCAATATCGGCCCGTCGCGTACCGACATCCGCCTGCCGACGGAGCAGATTCCGCGCGAGATCATGCCGCTCGTCACCGCCGTCAACCGGGCGCTGGATCGTCTCGAGGACGGCTTTCGCGTGCAACGCCAGTTCACGGCCGACGCCGCGCATCAACTGCGCACGCCGCTTGCGATCCTGCGCACGCGGATCGAGACGCTCGGCAACAGTGCGGCGAGGCAAGCGCTGCATGACGACATCGAAGGCATGAGCCGGATCGTCGCTCAGCTCCTGGAGATCGCCGAGCTCGACACGCTGGTGCTCGATCCCGGCGAGACCGCGGATTTGCGCGCTGTCTGTGCGGAGGTGGTCGGCGCAATCGCGCCGCTCGCGATCGCGCAGCACAAGGACATCGCGCTCCGGGGCGCCGACGCGCCGGTGATGATCCACGGCAATTCCGAGATGCTCCAGCGCGCGGTCTTCAACCTCGCCGAAAACGCCATCAAGTTCACCGCGAAGGAGACCTCGGTCGACGTCGAGGTCGGCGACGATGGTTCGGTGCGCGTGCGCGATTGCGGTCCGGGCGTCACGGAAGCCGAGCGCGAGCTGATCTTCCAGCGCTTCTGGCGCCGGGATCGCCAGCGCAGCAATGGCGCGGGCCTGGGCCTTTCGATCGTGCGCGGCGTCGCCGACGATCACGCCGCCACGGTTGCGGTGGACAATCTCCCCGGCGGCGGCGCCGAATTCACGCTACGGTTCAGGCTGGCGGAGGAAGGATCCTTTCCCTCTCCCCTTGTGGGAGAGGGTGGCTCGTCGCGCTAGCGGCGAGACGGGTGAGGGGTTCTCTCCGCGAGTCCCTCTCGCAGTTGAATTCGCCGATAGAACCCCTCATCCGGCGCTTTGCGCCACCTTCTCCCACAAGGGGAGAAGGAAGAAGGGGCGGCTATTTCAGCTTGCCGGTCGACAGATCCATGATCATGCGCGTGGTCAGGTAGAGACGCGGCACGATGGTATCGAGCTTCACATATTCGGCATCGTTGGAATGCGCGCCGAAGCCCGACAGGCCCATTCCTTCGACCACGGCGCCCTTGGTCTTGAGCGCGGCAAACGCGGCATCGGTGCCGCCGCCTGTCGCCTTCTCGTCGACCTTGAGGGGCATCCCGAGCTCCTGATAGATCGTCTTGCCGTAGGCCGCGACATGCCGCGAGGCGTCGTTGGCTTCCAGCGGCGGACGGCGCACCTCGAACTTCAGCTCGACCTTGGAATCGGGCAGCAGGCGATTCCTGATCTTGTCCTGCAGCGCCTTCTCCAGCTCGTCGAAATCGGCGACCTTGAGCGCGCGCGCATCGGCCTGGGCGGTGGCCTCGGCGGGGATCACGTTGCGGTTGGTGCCGGCCTTGGAGACGGTCCAGTTCAGCTTCAGGCCCTGCTCGGGCTTTGACAGGTCCTTCATCTGCAGCACCTGGTGCGAGAGCTCATAGAGCGCATTGATGCCGCCCTCCGGCCGCGCGCCCGCATGCGAGGACTTGCCGGTCACCGTGAGGTAGGCCGAGCCGATGCCGCTGGTGGCGAGCCGCAGCGTGCCGTCGGTGCCGCCGCCCTCGAACGAGAACACGACGTCCTGATCGGCGGCGAATTTGGTGATGGTGCTGCGCCAGCCGGGCGAGGAGATCTCCTCGTCGCCATTGGTCAGCACGGTGAGCGTGCCGTAGTCTTTGAAGTTGAGCTTCTGCAGCATCGCCACGGTGTGGAGAATGAGGGCGACGCCTTGCTTGTCGTCGGCAATGCCGAGGCCGTAGGCCTTGTCGCCGTCGATGCGGAACGGCTGGTCCTTCAGCATGCCCTTCAGGTACACGGTGTCCATATGGGCGATCAGCATGATCTTCTTAGCTCCGGTGCCCTTGAAGACGGCGTGCACGGCCGGGCCGATCTTCTCCGGCGTGTCGTCGAGGCGATAGATGTCGGTGGGCTGCAGGATCTCCACCGTGCCGCCGATCTGCTTGAGCTGGTCGGCGACGCGGCCTGCGATCAGGTTCAGGCCCTCGACATCCTTGCTGCCGGATTCGATGCTGACGAGATCGCGCAGCGTGTCGAGCAGCGGCTGCTGCTCCTTCTGCGCCAGTGTATGGACATCCGCCACCGGCGCGGCATGCGCGACGGTTGCGGCGCATGCCAGCCAGAGCGACGCGATCAACGAACCAACGAACGATGGGGCAGGGAGCGATCGGGACATGCGCGGCGGTCCATTGTTGGAGGATGGCCCGGTATGCCTGCGTTTCCGGCGCTTGTCACGCCGCTGAGTGCGCGCCTCGTCCTTCGAGACGACCGCTTCGCGGTCTCCTCAGGATGAGGCTAAGCGGCATCGGTGCTCGTCAAAACTACGGCCGCACACCCGGTCCTCATCCTGAGGGCCCGCCAACGGCGGGCGTCTCGAAGGATGGCCACACGGGAATCGCTCCCACATGTGATTGCCCTGGAACGCAGAGGCCAGACGGTCCGCGTCAGCTACTTCTGTGGCTGGCCGAAATCGAGTGGCGGCAGATCGATTTGCGGGATCTCGATCTTGATGGTGTTCGGATCGACGGTCGACTGCACGCCCTTGTAGTGCATCACCATCGACGGGAACGTGATCACCAGCACGACCATGATGACCTGGATCACCACGAATGGCACCGCGCCCCAATAGATCTGGCCGGTCGTGACCGGCTCCATGCGCTTGCCGGTGACGCGGTCATTATAGCGCTCCTTCGGCGCGACCGAGCGCAGATAGAACAATGCGAAGCCGAACGGCGGGTGCATGAACGAGGTCTGCATGTTCACGCCGAGAATGACGCCGAACCAGATCAGGTCGATGCCGAGATGCTCGGCGGCGGGGCCGAGCAAGGGGATTACAATGAAGGCGAGCTCGAAGAAGTCGAGGAAGAACGCCAGCACGAACACGAAGGCGTTGACGAAGAGCAGGAAACCGATCTGACCGCCGGGCAGCGAGGTCAGGAGATGCTCGACCCAGACGTGGCCGCTGACGCCGTAGAAGGTGAGCGAGAACACGCGCGCGCCGACCAGAATGAAAACGACGAAGGCAGACAGCTTGGCCGTCGATTCGGTGGCCTGGCGAACCAGGTCCCAGTTCAGCCGCCGCTTCGCGGCACCGAGAATCAGGGCGCCGGCGGCCCCCATCGCGCCGCCTTCTGTCGGGGTGGCGATGCCGATGAAGATCGTGCCCAGCACTAGGAAAATCAGGAACAGCGGCGGCACCATCACGAAGGTAGTCTGCTGCGCCATTTTCGAAAGGAAACGGAAGCCCGTGAGCTTGTCGATGATCCAGTTCACGACGGCGACGGCGAACGCGAAGATGATGCCGAAGAACATGCTCAGCACGACGAAGTCGGCGCCATGCGTCTCCGAATTCCGCATCATGAACCAGCCGAAGACGCAGCTCGCAAGGAACAGCACGCCGAGCGACGTCAGGCCGCGGCTGCCGCTGTCCTCCCGGAAGCCGATCGCCTCCTTCGGAAGACCCGGCACCGCTTTTGGAAAGATCAAGCTGACGAGAAAAGCGTAGCCGGCATAGAGGCCTGCGAGCACGAGACCCGGAATGAATGCACCCTCGTACATGTCGCCGACCGACTTGCCGAGCTGGTCAGCCATCACGATCAGAACGAGCGAAGGCGGGATGATCTGCGCCAGCGTGCCGGACGCGGCGATGATGCCGGTCGCAACGCGGCGGTCGTAGCCGTAGCGCAGCATGATCGGCAGCGAGATCAGGCCCATCGAGATCACCGATGCGGCGACCACGCCGGTCGTGGCCGCGAGCAGCGCGCCGACGAAAACGACGGCATAGGCGAGGCCGCCGCGGATGGTGCCGAACAATTGGCCGATCGTATCGAGCAGATCTTCGGCCATGCCGGAACGCTCCAGCACCAGCCCCATGAAAGTGAAGAACGGAATAGCTAGCAGCGTGTCGTTGTTCATTACGCCGTAGACGCGCTCGGGCAGGGCCTGGAGAAAGTCCGGATGGAATTGACCGAGCTCGATGCCGATCACGGCGTAGAACAGGCCTACGGCACCGAGTGAAAACGCCGCCGGATAGCCGAGCAGCAGCACGAACACCAGCGACGCAAACATGATCGGCGCCATATTGGCGATAATAAACGCGGTCATTGAATCTCCCTACGAAGGCCGCTCGCCAACTACTTTTTTTCGATCGCTTCAACGAGGTGCTCGACTTCGGCCTCCAGCGCCGAAATCTGCGACTCGTGCGGATCCGGAATCATGCCGCGCATGATGGCGACCCGTTTAATCACCTCGGAGATGGCCTGCACGAGCAGCAGCGCGAAGCCGATCATGACGAGTGACTTGGCCGGCCATTGCGGGAGGCCGCCGGCATTGCCTGATTGCTCGTTGATCTGGAACGAGCGCAGGAAGAAAGGCACGCCGGTGACAAGCATGACGACCGTCAGCGGGATCAGGAAGAACAGGTGTCCGATCACGTCAATGATGTTGCGAACCGGCTTCGGTAGCATGGCGTTGACGATATCGATCCGGATGTGCTCGTTGTCGAGCAGCGTCCAGGATGAGCACAGCAGGAACACGATGCTGAACAGGACCCACTGTAGCTCGAGCCAGGAATTGGACGAGGTGTCGAAGGCCTTGCGCACGATCGCATTTGCCGCCGAGATGATGACGGCGACCAGAATCAGCCAGGCCAGGCGCTTGCCGGTCCAGCGTGTAAACGCGTCGATCCTGCCGCTCAATTTCAGGAGCGCTGTCAATGATAGGTCCTCCCCGCTTGTGCCCCGGCCGTCTTGTCTGCGCCGACTCGGCGCGCTCGGCTTGTCTCGCCGCGCAGGCATGAGGCCGCCGCACAAAACCAGCGGGCGTGCCGTCCGTCAATTGGAAGTTTGCTGATAGTTAAGGGAAATTGCCCGGGCGTCGGCGGGTCAACTAGCCGCCGGTCACGCTCATGTGCCGGGAGACGCTGGGACGGTCGTGGCGGCGGTCGATGATGAAGTCGTGGCCCTTGGGCTTCAGCCCGATGGCGCGATCGATCGCAGCCGCAAGCAGCGTGTCGTCGTCGGATGCACGCAGAGGTTTGCGCAAATCGGAGGCATCCTCGTGGCCGAGACAGGTGTGCAGCGTGCCCGTGCAGGTGATGCGTACCCGGTTGCAGGATTCGCAGAAATTGTGGGTCATCGGCGTGATGAAGCCGAGCTTGCCGCCGGTCTCGGCGACACTGACGTAGCGCGCCGGGCCGCCGGTGCTTTCCGCGAGGTCCGTCAGCGTGAACTGCTGGGCGAGCCGCGCACGCACCAGCGACAGCGGCAGATACTGGTCGATACGGCCCGAACCGATCTCGCCCATCGGCATGACCTCGATCAGGGTCAGCCCCATGCCCTTGCCGTGGGCCCAGCGCATCAGATCGGGGAGCTCGTCCTCGTTGAGGTTCTTCAGCGCCACCGCGTTGATCTTCACCGCGAGGCCAGCGGCGCGCGCGGCTTCGATACCCTCGTGCACCTTGTCGATCTCGCCCCAGCGCGTGATCTCGCGAAACTTCCTGGGATCGAGCGTGTCGAGCGAGACGTTGATGCGGCGAACGCCACAATCGGCGAGCTCCCGGGCATGTTTTGCGAGTTGCGTGCCGTTTGTCGTCAGCGTCAGCTCGCCCAACGCGCCGCTAGTGAGATGGCGCGACAGCGAGCGCACCAGTGACATCACATTGCGCCGGACCAAGGGTTCGCCGCCGGTGAGCCGCAGCTTCTTCACGCCCTTGGCGATGAAGGCGGAACAGAGCCGGTCGAGTTCCTCGAGCGTCAGCAGATCGGCCTTGGGCAGGAACGTCATGTCTTCCGACATGCAATAGAAGCAGCGCAGATCGCAGCGATCGGTGACGGAGACGCGCAGGTAAGTGATGGTCCGCCCGAACGGATCGGTCATCGCGCTCGAGAGCGCGGTGCGGGAGGTCGCGGGAGATCCGTTCATACCAACTGCCTTGCCAACTGCCTGGTCACTTACGGCGACGGACGCATCTTTGCTTCAGCGATGCTCCGGACGCAATCTAAGCATCGCGCAGGCAGAGGACAATCGGGTGGTATACATAGATTAACAACGCTTGGATTGACAACGCTTGGATTAACGCTTGCCCGCATTCGGATCGGGGAACGCAGAACCGGCTGCGGGCGCTGCAGCATCGGCCGGCGCCGCGGCGGGTGCGGCTGCGGCCGGTTTCGGCCTCTTCGGCCGGTGCGGCTTCTTCTTCGCGGGCTTGGGCGGCACCGCCGGCTGAAGCTCCGCGAACACCGGGTTTGGATCGGTGGTCACCGAGGCGGGCGTGGTGAAATCGCCGGGATTCTTGATCACGTTCACCGGCACGCTGGTCGGCTGGTACTTATTGAGGGCGTAGTCGACGGTGAACGGAGCCTCCGGCGCGGGAACCGAGACCGAGCAGGGGGTCTTGCAGCCCGGTCCGAGCGACGTCCTGGCGTCGGCCCCCGGGGGATTGGATTCGAGCCGGACCTGGACCGTTGGCGGTGCCGATTTGAACATGTCCCAAGACATCGAGGAGCAGCCACCCAGGCTCGCTCCTGCTAGCGCAATCGCGATGACACGACGCATGACCATCCACTTTACTGCGACGAACCGCCACATAACCCCGTCAGGACCTTAGGAGCGTCGCCTGAGGCAAGCAACCGGCGGAGCGCGCATAGTTAATAGATGGTTAACGCGGGGTTCCCTGGAATAACCCAGCTATATCAGGGCCTTGCCTGGCGCCGAAACCGTCATCAGGCTGTGGGCGGCGGCCGGCAGGTCGCGCATGTGATGGATCAGCCGGTCCGGCTTCAGCTCGGCGATTGGCACGTCCGTGTAGCCGAAACTGACCCCGATCACGGGCACCCCGGCGCGCCGGGCGACGCCGACATCGGTCCCGGCGTCGCCGACCATGATGCTGGCTTTGACCTCGCCTCCGGCCCGCGCCACGGTCTCGCGGAAAATGGTCGGATCGGGCTTCTGGACCCCAAAAGTGTCCGCGCCGCAGATCGCCGCGAACCGCCGGCTCAGGTCGAGCTGGTCCAGGAGCCGCTTCGACAGCCATTCCAGCTTGTTGGTGCAGACCGCGAGACGATGGCCCTGAGCCGCAAACAGGTCGAGCGCGTCCAGCAGCCCCTCGAACGGCTGCGATTCGACCGCGATATGATCGGCGTAATAGGCGATGAAATCTGCCGTCATCCGGTCCATGTCGGCCGGCGTGACCGTGCGGCCCTCGGCCTCCAGGCCCCGCTCGATCAGCTTGCGGGCGCCGGCGCCGATCATGTTGCGGGCCGAGGCCATCGGCACCGGCGGCAGGCCTTCGCGGTCGAGCACGTGATTTAGCGCAGTGATCAGGTCGGGCGCCGTATCCACAAGCGTGCCGTCGAGATCGAAGACGAGGGTGTAGGGGGAGGTCATGATCCCAGCGCTACCGGCCCGGCCGTACCGGCGCAAGGGGCGGGATCATAAGATCGGCTTATAGGCCTGTTCCCAGACCCTGTTCTCCGGGGAAAAACGAGGCTACATAGGCCCGCCGCGGCCGACGATACCTGCGGCACTCCTGATTTGAGAGGCGAGCCCAGACGTGAACATGGACCAGTTGAAGCGGCAGGCTGCGGCGCGCGCGCTGGAAGAGGTGCGTGACGGCATGCAGCTCGGCCTCGGCACCGGCTCGACCGCCAAGCATTTTGTCGAGCTGCTGGGCGAACGCGTCGCCGCCGGACTCAAGGTGATCGGCGTGCCGACCTCGGAGGCGACCCGCGCCGATGCGGAGCGTTGCGGCGTGCCGCTGACGACGCTGGATGAGATCGAGCATCTCGACATTACCGTCGACGGCGCCGACGAGATCGATCCCGAGCTCAACCTGATCAAGGGCGGTGGCGGTGCGCTGCTGCGTGAGAAGATCGTGGCGGCAGCCTCGGATCGCATGATCGTGATTGCCGACGACACCAAATGGGTGCCGACGCTCGGCGGCTTTCCGCTGCCCATCGAGGTCATTCCGTTCGGGCTCGGCGCGACGCGTCGGGCGATCGAGAAGGCATTTGCGGAATGCGGCGTTTCCGGGCAAATGGCGGTTCGCAAGGCCAAGGGCGGGGACAAGGATGGCCACGTTTTCGTCACCGATGGCGGCCACTGGATCGTCGATGCCCAGCTCGGACGTATCGTGGATCCGCCCAGCCTCGCCAGGGCGTTGAGCGCGATCCCCGGCGTGGTCGAGCATGGGTTGTTCATCGGCTTGGCCAGCTCGGCTGTTTTGGCGGGTGGCGAGGGAATTCGCGTGATTGAACGGCGAAAGCCGAAAGGAGACTAGAATGAAGAGTGTTTTGAAGATCGTGCCTGCTGCGTGCCTCGCCTTCGCGCTCGCGCTGGGGGCAGCGCCTGCGACCGCGCAGCAGCCGGCAGCACCCTCTGCGGCGTCGATTGCGGCGGCGAGGGAGATTTTGACGCTGAAGAATGCCAGCGCGATGTACGCCAACGCCGTGCCCGGCATGGTGGAGAAGGTCAAGGGCACGCTGATCGGCCAGAACCTCAACTACCAGAAGGATCTCAACGAGCTCGCCCCGATCATCACCAAGCAGCTTGCCGGCCGCGAGCAGGAGATCGGCGATGGCATGGTGGGCGTCTATGCCGGCGAGTTCACCGAGCAGGAGCTGAAGGATCTCGTCGCGTTCTATAAGTCGCCGCTCGGCCAGAAGCTGATCACCAACGAGCCCAAGGCCATCAGCCTCAGCATGCAGGTCATGAACGCGTGGGCGCAGAACTTCTCCGAGGTCGTCGCGAGCGCGTTCCGCGCCGAGATGAAGAAGCGTGGCAAGGAAATGTGACAATACCTATCTGACAGGATAGCTGATCAGGAAACCCCAAAGCGCGTCGCGGCTTGGGTTGAAGAGGTCGGAGTGGACAATGGCTGAATTCGACGTCGACCTCTTTGTCATCGGTGGCGGTTCGGGCGGCGTGCGTGCCGCCCGCATCGCGGCCGGATACGGCGCCCGCGTGATGATCGCGGAAGAGTACCGCATGGGCGGCACCTGCGTGATCCGCGGCTGCGTGCCGAAGAAGCTGTTCGTGATCGGCTCGCATGTCCGTCAAGAGCTCGAGGATGCCGCCGGCTTCGGCTGGACCGTTCCGTCCGCGACCTTCGACTGGGCGACGCTGATTGCCAACAAGGACAAGGAGATCGCGCGGCTGGAGGCGGCCTACACGGCCAATGTCGAGAAGTCGGGCGCGCGGATCGTCAAGAGTCGGGCGCTGATCGAGGACAAGCACACCATTCGCCTGCTCGCAGACGACAGGAAGATCACCGCAAAATACATCCTGATCGCCACCGGTGGCGCGCCCAATCACGGCGCGGCGATCCCGGGCATCGAGCATGTGATCTCGTCCAACGAGGCGTTTCATCTGAAGAAGCTTCCGAAGCGGATCGTGATCCAGGGCGGCGGCTATATCGCGCTGGAGTTCGCCGGCATCTTCGCCGGCTTCGGCTCCGACGTCACCGTGATCTATCGCGGCGACAATATTCTGCGCGGCTTCGACGAAGACGTCCGTGCGCACGTCCGCAGCGAGATGGAGAAGCAGGGCATCACCATTCTCACCGGCTGCACGGTGAACAAGGTCGATCGCCATTTCGATCGCAATGGCGAGGAATTCACCACGCATCTGTCGAACGGATCGAGCCTCGCGTCCGACCAGGTGATGTTCGCGATCGGCCGCCATCCGGCGGTGGCCAATCTCGGCCTGGAGAAGGCCGGCGTCGCCATCAACCCCAGGAATGGCGGTATCGCGGTCGATCATTTCTCGAAGAGCTCGGTCGACAGCATCTACGCGATCGGCGACGTCACCCATCGCCACAATTTGACGCCGGTCGCGATCCGCGAGGGCCATGCCTTTGCCGACACCGTGTTCGGCAAGCGTACGGTGCAGGTCGATCATTCCACCATCCCGACCGCGGTGTTCTCGCAGCCGGAGGTCGGCACCGTCGGTCTGACGGAAACCGAAGCGCGCGCGCAGTTCAGCCACGTCGACATCTACAAGACGACGTTCCGCCCGATCAAGGCGACGATGTCGGGCCGTGATACCCGCGTGCTGATGAAGCTCGTCGTCGATGGCTCGACCGACCGCGTGCTTGGCTGTCACATCGTCGGCGATGGTGCCGCCGAGGTCACGCAAGTCGTCGCGATTGCGGTGAAGATGAAGGCGACCAAGGCCGATTTCGATGCGACCATCGCGCTGCATCCGACCGCGGCCGAAGAGCTGGTGACGATGCGCACACCGACCGCGCGCCACGTGCGCCAGGCGGCGGAGTAGGCGCTCACGACGGGGAGCCGCAACCGGCTCCCCGCTGTCTTCTCTTCCGGTCAGAAGTCGAACGTCATGCCAGTGGTGACCGCTTCGGCCTTGTTGCCGGCAACGACGTTGTTGTTGGCGTCGCGTCCGCAAACGCCGTAGCCGTGCCCGCTGACGCCGAGGCAGTAATGTGCGCCGGGTCCGTTGCGGAGATAGCTGCCCACCAGGTACCAGCTCACGAACGGGCTGAAGTGATACTTCACGCCGAGTGCGTACTGGTCCGCGCTTGAGTCCACACTGTTGAGCGCGAAGTCGGCGGCACCGGCTGGAGCGGAGACCGTGACCCCGGGGGTGGGATAGGCATTGAGGACGCCGGTGCCCGGCGAGCCAGGCGACGCGTTGGCGTGAGCCCATGATGCGCTGACATCCCATTTGTCGACCGTCTGGGTCGCGCTCACGAAGTAGCCGTCGCGCGAGCGCTCGTTGAAGGCGGCAACCGTGTGCTCGCGGCGCATGATCTCGTAGATGCCGTAGAGCTGCAGGCTTCCGATCATGTCGTTGAACTTGTAGCCCGCGCCGACTTTCGCTGCCCATTCGTTGGCGATGCCGACTGCGCCCGCCGGCACGGTCAGAACGCCGCCGTTGCTCAGGGGTGTCACCGCCTCGTCGCCGGTTCGGTTGGTTCCTTCGTGGAATTCGTAGGCGGCGACCCCCGTGAACCCGGCCTGATTGTAGGTCAGCGACGCGCTGTAGAGATTGCCGTAGGAGCCGTCGGTGCAGCCTTCCGGCGCCGATGTCAGCGGGAAGCCCGAGCCGCTGCCGCGCGACGATGTCGCAGGACAGTTGAAATCGCCGAGCGCAAAGTCGCTGTTGTCCCTCGCCGTGTTCTGTCCGGGCGACAGCATGACGGTGGCCTGGAAGCCGTTCCACACCGGCGATTCATACCAGATCGCATGCGCGGCGCGCCAATCGAACTCGGCGCGGAGGTCGCCGCCGGTGTTGCCGATGATCGAGTTGTAGTCGCCGAGCGTGGCCGAGAACGGATCGAACTTCGCCGTCGCCTTCTTGTAAGGCGTGTCCGCCTTGCCGGCCTTGATCGCGCCCCAGGGGCTTTCCATGCCGAGGAAGCTGTCGCGCGTGCCGAACGCCGCGCGTTCGGTCGGAACGGCCGCGACTTCCACAAGGGATTCGAACTGCGCGATGGCCGCCCATCCGGGATAGCCATAGGGATCGAGGTTGTGCCGCGCGCGAACGCCGAAATAGGTGAGGTTGCTGGAGACCCCGAATTTCGTCCCCTGGTCGTAGACGCCCGCATTGAAGATGTCGCCCGAGAGATCGACGTGGCCGTAGAGCGTCACGGTCGTGTTGTCGATGAACGGATTGGCGCCGGGCGCCTTGCTGTAGAGCGGAGCGCCGCCGATGCTGACGACGGTGTGCTCGGGCGCAGGCGCTGGTGAGGGCGCGACCGCCGCGTGCAGAACCGGATTGCCCTTCGGCGAGGCCGGGGCGACGGCCGTCACCGCGGCCTTCGACTCGCCGATGTGATTGACGCGTTCGCGAAGCTGCGTGTTCTCCTTCGCGAGCTTGGCGTTGCTGCGCTCGAGCGCATCGAGGCGCGCAATGACGTCATCCATGGTTGCAGCATTCAAGGGATGGCTAATCGTGGTTGCACAAAGTGCCGCAAAGCCTGTGCCGAGCAGAAAGGCCTTCCTCATCGTGTTTCCCCTCTATCGCCGCGGACTCTCAATGGGCCCGGGATAAAGCGGAAGCTAATGTATGCCAGATACCATATACAACGGGCTCTTGTGGTTTAGCTCCCTTTCCGGCCCGACTGTGTCTGATCAGCAACTATTCCCGACAAAGCGTGTCGCGCGGCGATCTGCCGCATTGTGGTGCGCCGAACTGGTTCCTTGTCAAAAAGGCGAGCGGCTTCCGGCCCTTGGGGTCAATCGCCCCACGGCGTTTCGCCACGCGCGAGACGGTTGGCGATGTCGGTCTGGAACACGGGTGGTCCGAACGCGAACCACTCATCGCCGATCTGGTAGACCAGCAGCCGTCTGTTCTCGGCGCAAAATCGCGTCAGCCAATCCAGCGCCTTCTTCTTTGGCTGCTCACCGACAGGCACCACGACGTCGACAGGCAAGCCGCGCCAGAAGAAATTGGCGGCCAGCATGATCATGCTGGATTGATCCGGCCGCATCCAATCCGGCAGCGGGCTCGACGCGACCAGCCAGCCGCAGATGAATTCGCGGCAGGGATGCTGCGGGCGTTCCGGATAGATCGAGCAGCACTGGGCGATGCTGAACGGGCACGGTTGCCCCTTGCGTACCTTGTGACCGCGCACCTCGATCTGCAGCCAGCCATCACAGCAGGCGGTGCAGCTTCCGCAGGTTCTGGTGATTTCGGGGCTCACGGGCGAAGCTGGTGCTCCAGGCGCATCTCGATCGCCTATGAACTACCAGCAGCATTCGCCGAGGGGCAAGCTCTCTTCAGCAGACAAGACCTGCGACGCAGAGAACCGGATGCGTTGCGTCGGCCTCGTGCCTACGCGTACAGATAGCCGACCGGCTTGCCTTCGGTGCGCAGGGGACGAATGTCCTTCTGCGTGATGATCTGACCGGCCAGGCCATCGATCTCGTCGCGTTGCGTCGGCGTCCAGCTGCGAAGATCGTTCATGCCTTTGAGCAGGCCGAGCCGCAGGACCTGGGTGTTTTCGCCGACGCTGACGAGGCTGATCGAATCCTTGCCCGCCGTCACGACATCGCCGGCTGCGAGCTCAAAGGTCTCGCCGGCCTTCTTCCTGAATTCGGCCGTGCCGCGAATGACGCGATAGATCACGACCTCGCCCTTGGCGAAGCAGTCGGCCTCCGCGGCGATCGACGTGCTCTTTGGCAAGAGCGAGTGGCCGCGCGGGTCGGTTGCGATGATGTGGCCGGTGACGAGATGGCCGCTTGGAGTCTCGATCCCGATATCGCGCACATAGACCGGCAACGCGGATTTGATGGGGCCGTCGACGAGCGGCTTGAACAGTGCATCCAGTGCGAGGGGATCCTGAAGCCAGAAGCCTCCATCGGCCGGGCGATCGTGCAGCGGATGGCTCCACGCCACGCGCGGCGTCTCGGCTTCGTCGATCTGATCCGGGCCGACGATGGTCGGATTCGGAAAGGTGGTGGGATCGGTGATGAAGGCTTCGAGGAATTTGCCGGAATAGCCCATCGAGATCGGATCCGGCACCACCGTCTGCGGCGTCTTCAAATTCTCTTCGGTCGACAGGCCCGACCAGGTGTAGAACAGCTGGCGATGCACGATCGCGCTTTGCAGCATCACCGCGCCCGGGCCGACATTATAGAAACGACCGTCATAGTCGAAGGTGAAGGCGCCCGAGGTGACCAGCACGAGCTGAAACCCGCCCGGCGGCAGATGCAGATGGAAGTCGGTGGGGCCGGTGTCGGGGCGGTAGATCGGCAGATTGGTCGCGACTTCGTGCAGCAGGAAGGTTTCGTTGTTGGCGTGAAAGCCTTCGTTGGCGCGGTTGTAGAGGGCTTGCGGACGATACGTCGCTTCGAACTTCGCATTCCGGTCGCGATCGATCGCCACAAAATCCCGGGTGTTGAGCCGGAGCGGCGCGCCATTCGGATGAGTGAGGCCGGTCGTCCTGAGATCGCCCGCAGCATGCACGTTCATGACGTTCTCCGCTCTGCGCCATTGCCAGCTTGCAATGTCACTGCGAATTTTGGGCCAGTTGGCTTGCGGATCAGCAAACGGGCCCGCGCGGTGACGCGGCGAGCCCGGCCAGGAAAAAATCCGGTGGTTGCACACTAGGTTAGATCGCCCGATTGGCTTGACCGTCCGGCGCAGCGCCAGCGCCTCGCGCTTCCAGGAGAGCGGCTCGAGCTGGCTAATTTGTCAGCAAGCCTCGCCAGTGCGCGGGCAGTTGTGCCTTCTGCCGATCGGCGGTGGCGTCGCAATTCGTCAGGACGGCGATTGACAATATGTTCATGTTTTGTTCTTATGCTGCGACCGAGATGGAGAGGCAGCCATGGACAACCGCATCAACGATATCCGCAGAACGATCAGAGCGCTCCGCGTCAGCATGCGCGAGGCTGAAGCGATCATGCATGAGCAGATCAATCGCGATGAGGACTGCAGCTTCGTGGCGCAGGACCTCATCAAGATGCGCTTGGTCATGAGCGGGCTGGTGAAGGAGCGAACCGCGCTTGGCGACAACGAGCCGATCCTCGTCAACAGTTTCTTCATCCCGCGGCGCCGGCCGACGCGAAGGCTGGTTGCTGCTGCCGCCCCGACCGTCGCGTCTGTGTTCGGTCTACGCCTAGTGGCGAGGGCTTGACGCAGAGCGTGGCTCAATCAATGGAGTGCGGCGCGGCCCGATCCGGTTTGCCGGCCGGGCTGTCCGCCCACTTCGCCATCTCCACGGTCCGCGCGTCGATGCCCTCGCACCAGAAGCAGCTCGGCGTTGTCAGGCCCTTCTCGGACAGGATCGGGACCAGGCTGTGGCCGCAACCGGCGCACCAGGCGATGTCAGTCATGAATTCCTCTGCGGCGTAGCAAGTTCAGAAGAGATATTTTCGTCGGCGAAGCTTGCGCGAGCGCTATGACGGCGCTGGCGCGCGCTGTCCGGTGCCGGTGCGCGTCTCCGATATGGTCGATGCCGCGATCCATCGCGACGCGACGGCGATGTCGTCGTACGCACTGCATCAGGGTTCCGGCTGCCGGCTGACACGATGGCATCGGGCAGGGGTTGCGCTAATCGCAGCGCGATGTAGAACAGCCCCGGGTGCTCGCTGCACTAGGGCAGCGACAGGTCAAGCGATGGTCGGGCCGCCACGCAGGATGCGTGCGCCCATGAACGATCAACTGCCCGGCAGGCACCTGCCCAGATCCCCGTTTTTCGTCGAGCGAGCGCTCACGGCGCTCCAGCAATTCCTGCATGTCGAGGCCGTCAGTGGCGTCGTGCTGCTGATAGCTGCGGCTGCCGCATTGCTCTGGGCCAACTCGCCATTCGCCCATTCGTATCACGACGTCTGGAACCTGCCGATTTCACTTCGCCTTGGCGAGCTCGGCTTTGTCAGACCTCTGCATTTCTGGATCAACGACGCGCTGATGACGGTCTTCTTCCTGGTCGTCGGCATGGAGGTCCGTCGTGAAATCCACGAGGGCGCGCTGAGCAGGTTCGATCAGGCCATTCTGCCGGTGCTGGCCGCCGTCGGCGGTGTCGTCGTCCCGGCGCTGATCTACCTGAGCTTCAATAACGTCGCGAACCGCATTCAAGGCTGGGCGATTCCAACTGCAACGGACATCGCTTTTGCAGTCGGTGTGCTCGCCCTGCTAGGACGATCAATCCCCGCCAATATCAGGGTCTTTCTGCTCGCTCTGGCCATCATCGACGACATCATCGCAGTTCTCATTATCGCGCTGTTCTACAGCAATGGACTCGATCTCAACGGCTTTGTTGTTGCATTGCTCGGTGTTCTCATGGCGCTGGGATTTCAACGGCTCGGCTTCGGCTCGGCCTTTGCCTACGTCCTGCCAGCCCTCCTCGTCTGGGCAGGGTTCCTTATGGCCGGCGTGCATCCGACACTTGCGGGCGTCGTGCTCGGCTTGATCACGCCGGTCCGCTCGGCGGATCCCGAGACAGTGCCGCCCGTCATCCGCGTGGAGGCGGCGCTGCATCCCTGGGTCGCTTACGCAATCATGCCGCTGTTCGCGCTTGCCAATGCCGGCGTCGACCTCAGGAGCACCGAATTCACTGGCGGCGCGCAATTCGTGGCGCTCGGCATCGGACTTGCGCTCTGCGCCGGAAAGCCGATCGGCGTGATCGGTGCGACCTGGCTTGCGGTGCGCGCGGGTGGATGCCGGCTGGCGCCGGGCGTATCCTGGGGCGGCGTCTGCCTCGTCGGGCTGCTGGCCGGCATCGGCTTCACGATGTCGATCTTCATCGCCATGCTCGCGTTTACCGACGAGAGGCTGCTTGACGCCGCGAAGTTCGGCGTGCTGCTCGGCTCGCTCATCTCCGTGACGCTCGGCCTCGGATGGGGCGCCGAATACGCCCAGCGGCTGCGCAAGCAGACCGGAGACTAGACCGGAAGCGGGATCAGGGCTGCGACCTCGCGATCACCATGGTTCTCGCTTGCCGCGAGACCTTGCGCGACGCCGATGCGATCGGCGTCGGGCCGGTTCTGGCTCATCTTGCGCTTGCCTTCGAACCGCACCACGGGGATGCGCACGCCGACGATCCCGCGCAGCTGCGCGGCGACGAAATCGGCAGGGGCATCACTGACTGCCCACGGCTTTGCACGCGCGCCTTCGTGCTTTTTGGTCAGCCGCGTCACGGCTTCGAGCAGGCGCTCCGGCTCCTGGAAGAATTCCACCGGGCCATAGGCATGCACGGCGATGTAATTCCAGGTCGGCACGACCTTTTCGGTCTCCTGCTTGGTCGCGTACCAAGACGGCGTCACATAGGCGTCGGGACCGCTGAAGATCGCGAGCGCATCGCCGATCGGCGGCTGCTTCCATTGCGGGTTGGCCCTCGCTACGTGCCCGTACAGCACGCCATGCTCGCCTTCGCTCTCGTCGAGGAACAGCGGCAAGGGCGTGGCGACCGGACCTTCGGTGGTGGCCGTGACCAGGCTCGCAAGGCGGGAGGCGTGGATGGTCGCGCGGATGCTCTCGATGTCGTCGATAAAGGCGGGGGGAATGTACATGGCGTGTCTCCGTTCTGACTGCAGAGATAGCCGCAATCTGGACTATAAGAAACTGCCAGTTTTATATGATTATATCAGTCCAGTTCGGCAACCGCCTGCGCCAGGAGCCTGCAGCCCCGTTCGATTTGCGCGGTGTCCAGCGCCGAATAACCCATGACAAGGCCGACCGACTTCCGCGCACCGCGCGGGCCGGCGAACAGCGCGGAGACGGGATAGATGCCGACGCCCTTGGTGCGGGCCGCCTCGATCAATGCATCCTCGCGCTTCTGCGGCACATCGTCGAGCCAGGCCACCACATGCAGGCCCGCGGCCGCGCCCTCGATCCTGATACGATCGTCGAAGCGGCGGCGAAGGGCGTCGAGCAGCGCCTGCTGCCGCTCGGCGTTGCGCCGGCGCACGCGCCTGACATGGCTGTCATAGGCGCCGCTCTCCAGCATCGCCGCAAGCGCCTCCTGTTCGATCAGCGGCGTGTGCCGGTCCATGATCTGCTTGGCGGCGGCGAACAGGGATCGCAGCGCCTGCGGCACCACGAGGTAGCCGATCCGCAAGGTCGGCGAGAGCGTCTTGGAGACTGTGCCGAGATAGATCACGTTATCACTGTCTTCCAGCGCATGCAGCGGCGGGATCGGCTTGGTGTCGTAGCGGTACTCGCTGTCGTAATCGTCCTCGATCACGTAAGCGTCGTTCTTGCGCGCCCACGCCAGCAATTGGTGCCGGCGGCCGATCGGCATGACGCCGCCGAGCGGATATTGATGCGACGGCGTGACATAGGCGAGGCGGGCCGCGATGCCGTCGAGCCGCTCGGTCTGAAGGCCTTCGGCATCGACCGTGACAGGCACCGTGACCGCGCCGGTCGCCGCGAAGGTGTGCCGCGCCATCTGGTAGCCGGGATCCTCCATCACGAAGCGGTCGCCGGCATCGAGCAGCAGGCGCGCACAGATGTCGAGGCCCTGCTGCGAGCCGTTGACGACGACGATCTGGTCGACGTCGCAGCGGACGCTGCGCGATCGCCACAAATAACCTTGTAGCGCAGTCCGCAGCCGCAGCGCACCGCAGGGATCGTCATAGGCGAGCCACTCGGGCTTGCGCGCCATGGCAGCCGTCACGGCCTTCTTCCATGCCAGCACCGGGAAGTCCGACGGCGACAGCTCGCCATAACGAAAGTTCGCGACAAGCCCGCGCGGCGGCGCGGACCAGTGAGGCGGGTCCTGGCGCAGCCGCTCGCCGAAGGTCGAAAGCCGCGCCTTGCGCGTCGATGGCCGGGACGTCGCGCGCGTGCGTCCGCGCTCCACCACCGCGCGCGCCACGCGCGGCCGGGCGCCATGGCGCGTCTCGATAAAACCTTCGGCGGCGAGCTGCTCGTAGGCGATCGTGACGGTCGAGCGCGCCACGCCCATCTCGTCCGCGAGCGCCCGCGATGACGGCAGCAGGCCGTCAGTGCCGTAGACCAGCGACATGATCTGGTCGCGCAGCGCCTCGTAGATCTGGCGTGCGCCCATGCGGCCCGGATTGGTTTTCTTCTGCATCATCCACATTCCAGGCCGGCATTGGTCCGGCCGACGAGGGTCGGAATGTGGTTCTAATCCCGTTCGCCGGGCGTTTCGACGTAAGCCTTGCCGTAGGGATAAAAATTCTCCCTTGCGGCCCATTTTTGCACGTTAGTCGTTGTTAGAGTTGCGAGGCCGCCTTGCCGCGGTCTGTCTGCGGCCCGACCTAAAGAGCAGAAACCGCAAGAGGGAGATCTCGATGGACGATCAGGCCAAGGTGACGGCGCTCCAGCATCATTGGGACGCTTCGGATGCCAACGATTTCGAGGCCGAGCATGACATCTATCGCGAGGATGCCGTGCTCGATTATCCGCAGTCCGGCGAGCGAATTCGCGGCCGCCGCAAGATTCAGGAGAGCCGCTTCGTGCAGCCGAACAGAAAGCGCTTCACGGTCCGGCGGATCGTCGGCGGCGGTGATGTCTGGGTGAGCGAATTCATCCTGACCTATGACGGCGTGCCGTCCTACGTCGTCAGCATCATGGAATTCCGCGACGGATCAGTGGCGCACGAAACGCAATATTTCGGTGACCGGTTCGATCCGTCACCATCGCGCGCGCATCTTGTGGAGCGCGTCGGGTAGGACCGATGCTCGCGCCTACACTCCGTCATTGCGAGCGCAGCGAAGCAATCCAGACTCTTTCCGCGGAGGGATTCTGGATTGCTTCGCTGCGCTCGCAATGACGGCGCGGACGGAACCCCGATGCGGCTGCTGGTCGCACTCTTGTCGCCTTGATTCTGGCTCACCCGGCTTTATGTCTGGGGAGAACAAGAATCCGGGCCCCTCTGGCGAGGACGCTGACTGTGTCAGCAAAACCTCGCGATGTCGGATGACCTGTCCCGCGCGAATGCGATGGATCGGCCGATCGTCGGGCCCTCTTAAGTTCTCTCCGACCAAATCGTCCCCATCGAAGCTCCGCGCGGTCATTTCGCAAGATAACGGAGCGACGATGTCTGACGCCAACACTTCCAACTCGATCGAACTCGAGATCACCGAGCCGCGTAGCTTCAACGAGCAGGCTGCGGTGGCGCTGGTGATCGCCGGTGCGCTGGTCGCCGTGGCCGACCGGCGCGTGTCGCCGGTCGAGCGCGATGAGGTGATCCGCTTCATCAGGGAACGCGGCTTGGCGCCGCACATCAGCGAGGAGCGCCTGTTTTCGATGTTCGACGAGCTCGCCGAACGGCTCGAAGAGCCTGATTTCGCCAATGTGGTGATCGACACGCTGCGGCCGGTCTCGGACCAGTCGCTGTCCTCTCATCTTCTCGAACTGTCGGAGCGCGTCGCGGCCGCGGATGAGGACGTGCATCCGCACGAGGTGCAGGCGATCAAGCTGTTGCGCCTGCTGACGCTGGTGTTGCCGCGCGCGAAGCCGGTCGGGCCGGCTGCCGTCAGCGCCGCCGAGAAGGCGTGAGCATGAGTGCTGCTTCGGACGAGCAAAGGACGAGAGGCGAGGGCGCCAGCGGTCAACCGGCCGGTGGCGACCCGCGGCTTGACGCGCTGGTTCAGCGGCTGCCGCCGCGCCTTGCGAGCAGCGTCGACTATCTCCTGCAACCGTCCAGCCGCTGGGTCCGGATTCCCTCGGGCGCGCTGCTCGTCGTCGGTGGCGTGCTGTCCTTCCTGCCGGTGCTCGGCATCTGGATGCTGCCGCTCGGTCTCGCGCTGCTCGCCGAGGACGTGCCGGCGCTGCGCGTGTCGCGCTCAAAGGTCTTCGACTGGATCGAGCGCCGCAAGCCGCATTGGCTGGATCCGTCCACACCGAAAAATGATCGAACATGACTGAATTCATCACCGCCGACGCGCTAACCGCGCTGCTGCAGGTCGTCCTGATCGACCTCGTGCTCGCCGGCGACAATGCCGTCGTCATCGGTCTCGCGGCCGCAGGCCTTCCGGCCGATCAGCGCCGCCGCGCCATCGTCGTCGGGATCGTCGCCGCGACCGCACTGCGCATCGTCTTTGCCGGCGTCGCGACCCAGCTCCTGCAAGTGATCGGCCTGCTGCTCGCCGGCGGCGTGCTGCTGCTATGGGTGTGCTGGAAGATGTGGCGCGAGCTGCGCGAGCAGGCTGCGCATGCGAACCGGCCCGCGTTCAGCCATGCCGGTGGGGCGACCGCCGCGCCGGCGCCGCGGAAAACGTTCGGGCAGGCGGCGCTGCAGATCGTCGCCGCCGACGTCTCGATGTCGCTCGACAACGTGCTCGCGGTCGCGGGTGCGGCGCGCGAGCACCCCTACATCCTCGTCTTCGGCCTGGTTCTGTCGGTCGCGCTGATGGGCGTCGCCGCCGACCTGCTCGGCCGCGTGCTCCAGAAGCAGCGCTGGATCGCCTATGTCGGCCTCGCCATCATCGTCTACGTCGCCATCGAGATGATCTATCGCGGCTCGCTCGAGCTCGCGCCGGTTATCGCAAGTCTCTAAGTCCTGCTTTCGTTTTCCTGCCTTTGTTTCCCGGGAGTGATCCATGTCGTCTGAACCCCAAGCAGCTTCGGTCGCGCCTTCGCCGCAGCCGTAAATCGGCCCGTTCGCCCAGCTGATCTTCGGCTCGCGCTGGCTGCAAGTGCCGCTCTATGTCGGCCTCATCATCGCGCAGGCCGTCTATGTGCTGCTGTTCCTGAAGGAGCTCTGGCACCTGGTTGCGCACTCGTTCGACGCCAGCGAGCAGCAGATCATGCTGATCGTGCTCGGGCTGATCGACGTCGTCATGATCTCGAACCTCCTGGTGATGGTGATCGTCGGCGGCTACGAGACGTTCGTGTCCCGGCTCAACCTGAGCGGCCATCCCGACGAGCCGGAATGGCTCAGTCACGTCAACGCCAGCGTGCTCAAGATCAAGCTTGCGATGGCGATCATCGGCATCTCCTCGATCTCGCTGCTCAGGACCTTCATCGAGGCAGGCAATCTCGGTACCACCCGCAGCAATTTCACCGAGACCGGCGTGATGTGGCAGGTGCTGATCCACCTGACCTTCATCATCTCCGCGATCGGCATCGCCTGGGTCGACCGCCTCAGCGAGAACGGACATCGCAAGGAGAACGGTCACGCTTGAAGGCGTGGCCCGGCCTGATCAGAGACGCTGGCTCCGTGCCAGCGGAAACGACAGCGGCGCTTCATCACGCTCCTTGCGGATAGGCCGCGCTCTCGCGGCGCTCGCGCTCGCCGAGCTCGCGTACGAGTTCCTGGAGGAAGGACTCGGTGAAAGCGGGCAGGGTGCGTTCGGCGCGGACATAGATGCCGAGATCCGACCACACCGGGCTTCCGCCGTTGTCGAGCGGCAGGAACACGAGCTGCGCGTCGCGCGACAGCCGGCCGATGCCGAGCTGGGTCTGGAAGGCGACGCCGACGCCGCGCGCGGCGAGCTCGCGCATCAGGTCAATCGAGTTGGCTTGGATCGCAGGCTCCGGCGTCTCGGAGAGCTGCGCGATCAAGGGCTGGAGCAGATGGTAGATCGACAGCTCCGGCAGCGCCTGGATGACGGGGAAGGCGAGGCATTGCTCCAGTGTCACCGTCTTGCGCCGCGCCAGCGGATGCTCGCGCGCAACGAGCGCGCCGAGGCGAAACCGTTTCAGCGCGACCTGCCGCAGGTCCGGAGGATGCCTGAGCGCGATGGCGATGCCGATATCGGCCTCGCCCCGGCGCAAGGCTTCGAGCACGTCGGAAGATCCCATGATTTCTGCGGTGAAGCTAACGCGCCGGGCACGTGTCCGGTGCGAGGCGATCAGATCCGGCAACACCGACTCGGTGATGGACTCGATGCAGGCGATGCTGACAGTGCCGTGCCAGGCGCCGGACAGGGACGCCACGTCCGAGCGGAAACGGTCGAGGTCCTGGAGCACGTTCATGACGTGGCGGGCGAGCATCTCGCCGACCGTCGTCAGGGTCAGGCCGCGCGCATTCCGCTCGAACAGAGGCGATCCAACCTCTTGTTCAAGCTTGAGAATCTGGCGGCTGACGGCGGACGAGGCGACGTTCAGGAGGCGCGCTGCGGCGCGGATTGAGCCGGTGCGGCGGACGGCATGGAAGTATTGGATGGAAGGTGAGTGAAAGCGCATGGGACCCCCGGCGGCACTATAGCCGTTGCCGAAACGGCAGCAACATGTGCGAATTTCTCTGCCTTTTGAGAGCGCTGGTTTCACCCTAGTCTAGTGTCATGTGCCGACGGGCCCTTTCGGGCCCGCGCGGCGATGCGCCGCAACGATGCGGCAGGGGATTTTGGGGTGAACGAGAATATCGCTTGCGAGCTGGAGCACGGGCGGGACGCCCGTCTCGTCGATCGCCGCCGCGCTGCCGCCTATGTCGGCGTGACCGCCGGCCGCTTCGAGCAGCTGGTACGCGACAATGTCGTGCCGCCGCCGGTCATGGTCGACAACAAGCGGCGCTGGCCGATCGAGTTGCTCGATGACGCCAGGGAAGCGGTCGGCAGCAGCATGCCGTCGCCGCCGGCGGTGCGAGCCGATGTCGAAGCGCGGCCCTGCGATCGTGACGCCGCGCCGTCTTCGCGTGAGCTGCCCGATCCAGCCTGGTTCGAGCAGCGCGCGAGCTTCGTGCAGCGCGTCCGCCGCTCGCTGCTCTCTGGCAACGAGATCCGCCTGCTGCGCGAGTTCAAGCTGCTCGGGCAGAACCAGATCAGCATGTACGGCTACTATGGCAGCTTCGAAGCGCTGATGGTGCGCGGCCACATCGTCGAGACCGACCGCAAGCCGCCATCGAGCCGTCCGCTGGTGACCTACCGCCTGACGGCGCAGGGCGAGCAGCTGATCACGGCGCTGAAGGACGAGCCGGTCTTCTGACCGGACGTGATAGTTCGGAGTCTCGCAGGCTGTCGAAATGCGATCCGATGTCCGGCTGCGTGTCGACGGCTGAGACAACGTGCCACCACGCCTCCAGCGCGCTGCGCTCGCAACTGACCTCTACGAGGATTTTCGTGAACGTGCGATGTCGCTCTTGAGCGCTTCCAGATCCTTGTGCACCGCGCGTGCGGCGTCGCGCTCGATCTTCCGGTAGCGCGCCACAAGCTTTTCGCCGAACGGCGTCAGCATTGCGCCGCCGCCGTTCTTGCCGCCGGCCTGCGGCTCGACCGCGGCATGTCCGCAGATTCGGTTGATCTCGTCCACGAGATCCCAGGCGCGCTTGTACGACATGTCCATGGCGCGGCCGGCCCCCGAGATCGAGCCTTGCGCGCGGATCTGCTCCAGAAGCTCGATCTTGCCGGGCCCGATCCGATCCTCGCCGTCGAGGTCGATGCGAAGGCTCAGCTGGGGAAGGGATTTGGCGCTCGCGCGCGACATGATGATGTCTCTTTGCTCGGGCTTGGCAGATTGCCACTCTTGTCCGTTGTGGACAAGGCGAGCGCGCCGTTCGTCATCGCACCGCGTGCATCTCCAGAAACGCCTTCACGCCGGTCACGGTACCGGTATCCGATGGCACGTAGCCGGGCAGGGTGGCGACGGCGGCACGAAAATCGGCGCTGCGCATGATCTCGAGGATGCGTTGCATCGGCGCAGTCTCAAGGAAGGCGCGCTTGCAGACGAAGAAATAATCCTCGGTGAGGATGCGGATGAAGTCGAGGCCGAACTGGCGGGCGGCCGCCTCGACACCGAAGCTTGCATCGGCCATGCCGCTCGCGACGTAGGCTGCGACCGCCGCATGGGTGAACTCGATCTGCTGCGCGCCGTTCATCCTGCTTTCGTCGATGCTATGCGCGGCGAGCAATTGGTCGAACAAGAGGCGCGTGCCGGAATCATGGTCGCGATTGACGAAGCGGACGTTGGGCCGGGTGAGGTCATCAAGCGAGGCGATCCGCCGCGGATTGCCGCGCGCGACCATCAGACCCATCTCGCGCGTCACAAAACTGATGATGCGGTCCTCGCGCGGATCGAGCCATTCGCGCGCGGCCTTGATGCCCTGGGCGCGTAGCGCGCCATGCGGCAGATGCAGGCCGGAGAGGTCGCAGGCGCCCTGCGCCAGCGAGACCAGCGAATGCTGATTGCTGACATAGCGTAGATCGACGCCGATGCCCGGCTCGCGATCGAGGAATTCGCGCAGCTTGGCGACCGCAAAGCCGTGGCTGGCATGGACGCGGATCACGGAGGGCCGCTGTTCGAGGAACGGCTTGATCTCGCTCGCGAGCTCCTGGGCCAGGTTTTCGAGCTGCGGTCCGAGCCGCGCCTGCATGCGCTCGCCGGCCCACACCAGCCGCTCGCCGAATGGCGTCAGCTTCGAGCCCTTGCCGCGCCGGGTTTCGACCAGGGGCGTGCCGAAGAACTCGGACCACTGCTCGATCAGATTCCAGACGTGCCGGTAGGACAGCTGCGCATCGCTGGCCGCGCTCGTGATCTTCCCGGTCTTCCGGATCTCGTTGAGCACGCCGATCATGATGACGGCGGTGCGCGGACTGCCTTCATGGCGAAACCGCCAGACAGCTTCGATCTCGATCTGAAGCATCGGCTTCCTTATGAATTACGCTTCATATGTGGGGCGTCCATTGGCACATCATATCATATTTAACTCGGGTCAATAGGCGCCTATCTTGGCATACTAGAACCGGAGGAAATATGATGTCTGTTGCATATGACTTTGCCCACTCGCCGGCCAGCGAGTTCATGTCCCGGCCGCAGCATCTGCTCATCGACGGCCGCCGCGTCCCCGCGAGCTCCGGCCGGACCTTCAAATCTCTCAACCCCGCCACCGGGCGGGTCATTGCCACCATCGCCGAGGGCAACGAGGCCGATGTCGAGCACGCCGTGGCCGCCGCCCGCCGGGCCTTCGAAGGCCCGTGGCGCACGATGCGCGCCTCCGAGCGCGGCCAGATTCTGCTGCGCTGGGCGGACCTGCTCAAGCAGCACGCGGAACAAATCATCGAGCTCGAGTCGATCGACGCCGGCAAGCCGATCTCCGCGACGGCGCGCCAGGACTTTCCGGCTGCCGTCGACACGCTGATCTACTACGCCGGCTGGGCCGACAAGATCAGCGGCGACGTCGTGCCGGTCCGGGATGATGCCCTGACCTACACCGTGCGCGAGCCGGTCGGCGTGGTCGCGGCGATCGTGCCGTGGAATTTCCCGCTGATGATCGGCATGTGGAAGCTCGCACCTGCGCTGGCCTGCGGCTGCACCATCGTGATGAAGCCGGCCGAGCTGACCTCGCTATCGGCTCTGCGCATCGCGGAGCTCGCGCTCGAAGCGGGCCTGCCGGCGGGCGTCTTCAACGTCGTCACCGGGCCCGGACGTGTCGTTGGTGACGCGCTGGTCAATCACCCCGATGTCGACAAGGTCACCTTCACCGGCTCGCCCGGCGTGGGCCGTGGAATCATGAAGGGCGCGGCCAGCAACTTCAAGCGCGTCTCGCTCGAGCTCGGCGGCAAGTCGGCCAACGTCATTTTCGACGATGCGGATCTTGAAGCGGCTTCCAAGGCTGCGGCCTCCGGCATCTTCTTCAATGCCGGCCAGGTGTGCTCGGCCGGCTCCCGCGTGCTGGTGCAGGAGAAGGCCTATGACGAAGTCGTCGAACGCCTCGCCGCGCGCGCGAAGTCGATCAGAATCGGCGACCCGCTTGACCGCAAGACAGCGCTTGGTCCCGTGATCTCCGAGAAGCAGATGAAGTCGATCCTCGACTATGTCGATATCGGACGGGCAGAGGGCGCGACCCTCGTCATCGGTGGTGAGAAGGTCGGCGATCGCGGCTATTTCATCAGCCCCGCGGTGTTCGCGAATGTCGAACACGAGATGCGGATCTCACAGGAGGAGATCTTTGGCCCCGTCGTCAGCGTCATCAAGTTCAGGGACGAGGCCGATGCTTTACGGATCGCTAACGGCACGGCCTACAGCCTCGCCGCCGGCGTCTGGAGCCGCGATATCGGCAAGCTGCAGCGTTTCGCCAAGCGGGCTCGCGCCGGCACGGTCTGGATGAACACCTATGGCTACACCGACGTGCGCCTGCCCTGGGGCGGCGAGCGCGACTCCGGCCTCGGCCGCGAGCACGGCACTGCTGCGCTCGACAATTTCACTGAGCCGAAGGCTGTCTGGATGAATTTGGCCGTCTGATACCTCCCGAGCGGCCAATCCTGGAGCCCGCCTGATCCGTCCGGTCAGGCGGGCTCTCTTTTCGGGGATCGATAAAAGTGTCTGCAATCCGCTCACGCGCGGCAAACCCTGCGGACAAGAACCGAAGCGGCTTAAACCTCCGCTTTGGAACCGACATGCATCCTGCCCGCAAAAGGTTGGGGCATCAGCATGTCAGTTCTCAAGGAGATCGTCGCTGCGGTCGCAGGAGTCTACGCGCTCCTGTTCGTCTGCGACGCAGTGTTCGGCGTCGGCGAGGCGCGCTTCGACGACGCCTATTACAGCGCCAGCTACTACGCGCCGAAACCGAAGGAATTCCGTTTTGCCAGCGACACGCCACCGGCGACCCGCGTCAGCGAAGCCTTCGCGCAGTTCTCGGCGGCCGAAGCCAGGCCGAACAAGCGCTACTCGTCGCTGACGACGATCATCCGGTAATCGATTTCTCAGGTTTGCTCCGCTGTTCGACTATCGCCTGGATGCTGTCCCGCGCGTTGCGGGATCAGCAGCAGGCAGCTCACCATGAACGCCGCGATCACGGCCGAGGCCAGCGGCCGGCTCAGCGCGAGGCCGCCATGATCGAGCGGCTTGTCGAGGAAGTCGCCGACGGTCGCACCCAGCGGTCGCGTCAGGATGAAGGCGGCCCAGAACAACGTGACGCGAGAGACGCGGGTCCAGAAATAGAGTGCGGCGATGACGGCAAGCCCGGTTGCGAAGATCAGCGCGCCGCCGCGATAGCCCATGTCGCCGGTATCCGCGATCCAGTCGCCGAGCGCGGTGCCGAGCGTCTGCGAGAAGGTGATCGCTCCCCAATAGAAGACCTCGACCCGCGGCGTGCTGACGCTGTTGACCGAGATCGTTCCCTCGGTGCGATACCAGAGACCAAGCACCAGCACGAGGCAGGTGAGAAGGAGCGTCGCGCCGCCGGTATAGCCGATGCCGAGCGAGCGGTCGGCGAAGTCGGCCATCGTGGTGCCGAAGGTGGTCGAGGCCACGATGGTCGTCCAGTACAGTGATGGATGGAATTTGCGCGCGCGGATCTGTGCGGCGACCAGGACGATCATCGCCGCCAGGAACAGGCAGGTGCCCGCGAGATAACCCCAGTTCAGCGTCATTGTGACGGTGTCGCCGCCGGTCTCGCCGAGAGTCGTGGCGGCGATCTTGATGATCCAGAAGCCGAGTGTGACTTCAGGGACCTTGCTCTCGCTGACGAGGTTGCTCTTCGTGTAATCTTGCATGGTGTCCTCGTTGTCGTCTCAGGCCTTGGCGACGCTATCCATGATCGCGAGCAGATCGGTGATGGCCTGCTTGCATTTTGCAGCGTCCGGCGTGCCAGCGCGCAACGCCTCCAGCGCGCGATCGACCGCCTTGTCGACCGTGTGCCAGTCCGCCGCCGCACGCGGCTTCAATCCGGCTTCGGCCTCGTCCCATTTGGTCTCGAGATCCTTGATCCTTGTCTTGGCGCCGGGCAGGTCGCCCTTGTCGACCAGTGCGGCGACATCGACGACGATGCTGCGGAACGGCGTGAGATCGCCGAGCTTGGCGGTCGCGGCCTCCGCGAGCGGCACGAAGGTGAAGCGTTGGCTCGCATGCATGTTCGGTTCGCCCGTGAAGGTCGTCAGCAGGCAAACGACGACGGCGGGAATGAGTTTCATCATGTGGTTTCTCCTGGTGTGGCTCCTGCGTCCGTGCAGGCTGCGTTGAAACTGTGATTGGCGTTATTGCGCAGGACCGGCGCGGCGCGCGCCGTCGCCTTCGAACGTCACCCAGGCAACGAGGCCGACGATCACGGTGAGGAAGGCGATGCTGGTGTGGATCGTGCCGAGGCCCATGCCGCCATACTCGCGCGATTGTGACAGCAGATCGCCGAGCGAGGCGCCGAGCGGGCGAGTGAGGATGTAGGCGAGCCAGAAGGTGAGAACGAGATTGGCGCCGATGGTGTAGGAGAGGGCCACCGCCACGATCAGCGCGCCGAAGGCGACGACGCCGAGCTGAAAGCCGAGACCGAGTGCTTCGGTCGCAAGATCGCCGGCGGCGGTGCCGAGTGCGAAGGTGAACAGGATCGCGGTCCAGTAGAACAGCTCGCGTCGCGTGGTGACGATGCTGCGGATCGACAGCGTGCATTCGACGCCGAACCAGACCGCAAAAGTCGCAGCCAGCGCGCAGGCGAAGGCGGCGGTGCTGACATAAAGGCTGATCTCGAGCTTGTCTGTCAGCAGATCCGTGAGCTGCGTGCCGACGATGCTGACGAGGACGACGGTGAGCCAGTAAATCCAGGGTACATAAGCGCGGCGGCTCAGTTGCAGCAGCAGCGCGGCAACCAGCAGGCCGGTCATGCAGATCGCGGTCAGGCTGGCGCCAAGGCCGACATGCACCGCGAGATAGTCGGCCCCGGTCTCGCCGACCGTGGTCGAGAGGATCTTGATGACCCAGAAGGTCGCGGTGACCTCCGGAACCTTGTTCAGCATCCGCCTTGCGCCAAAGCCTGAATGTTGCGACACGCCCAAATCTCCCAAAGCCGAAGTGATGTCGGAGCGTCGCGCAGGGGACTTAGCCCCGGCTTAGGGATGAGAAAATTCCGCGCAGGCTGGCCTTCGCCGCAATTTGGGCCTGCTGGCGTTTGCTAACTCTGCGCTAAGTCGGAATGGCCATGATCTTGACGGCCGGATGGCCAGCGGTTGAGGATCGAGTCTTGCGGGTTCTGCTGGTCGAGGACGACAGGATGATTGGCGCGGCGATCGAGCAGGCGCTGAAGGATGCCGCTTACGCCGTCGATTGGGTCAGGGACGGCGAGACCGCGCTGCTCGCCGCGGAAAGCGAATCCTACGAGGTGCTGCTGCTCGATCTCGGTCTGCCGAATACCGACGGCCGTGATATTTTGCGGCGGCTGCGTGCTGACGGCCGCAAGCTTCCCGTCATCATAGTGACGGCGCGCGATGCGCTTGACGACAGGATCGAAGGGCTCGATCTCGGCGCGGACGATTATCTCGTCAAGCCGTTCGAGATCCGCGAACTGCTGGCGCGGATGCGGGCGGTGCTTCGCCGTGAAGGCAGCGGTGCGCCCGCTGTGCTTGGCAACGGCAAGCTCAGTCTCGATCCTGCGACCCGCGAAGCCTCGCTCTACGGCCAGACG
The DNA here is from genome assembly GCF_040548225.1 of Bradyrhizobium sp. S3.12.5. Classification (NCBI taxonomy): domain Bacteria; kingdom Pseudomonadati; phylum Pseudomonadota; class Alphaproteobacteria; order Hyphomicrobiales; family Nitrobacteraceae; genus Bradyrhizobium; species Bradyrhizobium sp. S3.12.5. Next base: position 33,549 of record NZ_JBEPRF010000008.1, on the reverse strand, counting down.
TCCATTCTGACCGCGCGCGAGTTCGCGCTGCTCCAGGCCTTGCTGACGCGGCCCGGGACTATCCTGTCGCGGAGCGAACTCGAGCGGCAGCTTTACGGCTGGAACGAGGAGGTCGAAAGCAATGCAGTCGAGTTCCTGATCCACTCCATCCGAAAGAAACTCGGCACGGAGGCGATCCGTAACGTGCGCGGGATGGGATGGATGGTGGATCGGGGGCCATGACCAAGTCGTTGCGCGGCCGGCTGTTCATCAGCTTGACGACGATTGTCCTGCTGACAGGTCTTGTGGGGGGCGTGTTTGCGCACCGGTGGGCATTCGACGAAGCGATCGAGACCCAGGACTCCGTCCTGATCCAGATCGCAGATCTCGTTCAGGGCGGTGGTCTCACGGGAACTCAGGACCTCCACGGGGTCGATGAGGATTCCGAAGTCTGGTTGATGGAGCTGGGCAAGGCGCCGCAAGGCACGCCCGAGCAGCGCCAGCTGTGGCGGCTTCAGGACGGGATGCGCGACGCGACGCGAAACGGAAAGCCGATCCGCGTGGTGTTGCGGACGCGGTCCGACGGCAGCCGCTTTGCAGTGGCGCAGAGCACGGGCGTTCGTGATGAGATCGCGGGCGACATGGCGTTCCGCACCGTGCTTCCGATTGCGGCGCTCATCCCCTGCCTGATGCTGGTGATCGCCTTCGTCATCGCGAGATCGCTGCGCCCGATGGTGCGTCTGGCAGACGAACTCGATGCCCGGCCCGCGGATGACATGACGGCGCTCCCGCTTCACGGCCTCCCGAGCGAACTCAACCCGTTCGTGTCCTCGATCAACGGCTTGCTGCGTCGCGTGCACGACATGATGGAGCAGCAGCGCAGGTTCGTCGCCGATGCGGCGCACGAACTGCGCACGCCGCTCACCGCGCTGAGCTTGCAGGCCGAAAATCTCGATCAAGTCGAACTGCCGCCGGCCGCGCGCGAGCGCCTTGCGGCGCTTCGGCAGGGCATGCGTCGCAGCAAGCATCTCCTGGAACAGTTGCTGGCGCTGGCACGGCATGACGTAACGCCCTCCGATCGCGTCCAATGGGAGGTCGTGGAGCTCGATCGCACGGCGAGAAGGGTGATCGCTGATCTCTTGCGGGAGGCGATCGGCCGCGGCGTCGATCTTGGCTTCGCACGAGCTGAGCTTGTACCGGTGCGCGGTGAGCCTGTCATGCTCGCCGCCATGATCCGTAATCTCATCGACAACGCGCTCCGGTTCACGCCGGAAGGTGGCAGGATCGACGTGGCGATTTACCAGGACGACACGACGGCCGTGCTTCAAATCGAGGACACCGGGCCCGGCGTTTCCCCCGACGAGATCGGCCGGATTTTTGAGCCGTTCTTCCGTGGTCAGCGTCCGGAAGGCGATGGCGTCGGTCTCGGCCTCTCGATCGTGAAGCGGATCGTCGATCGGCTCGGTGGGACGATAGAAGCGGTGAACATGACGGAGGCTGGACGAACAGGGCTGCGGATCGTCGTCAAACTGCCCGCGGCCGCCTGACGATCACTCCCCCTGAATCCATTCCGCCAGGCCGCGCCACAGCGTGTCGCGGTGCTCGGTGCGGAAGAAACCGAAATGGCCGATCGCCTTGGCGCCGACGTCGGACGGCTTCACCGTCAGCACCTCCGGCTTGATCGCTGTGAAGCCTGCCGTGAGCAGCTCGACCGCCGGCCGCGTCGCCCAGGGATCGTCGGAGAAGCACAGCGCGCGCAGCTCGCCCTTGAATTTTGCGAAATTCGCCAGCGCCGGCAGTTTGGAATCGAACAGATAGCGCGGGCTCGAGACCCAGTCCGCCCATTGCAGGAAGACACCCTTGGGCAGATCCTCGCCGATGCCGACCCAGCCCGGCGCGTAGCCGAGTGCGTGGACCAGCGGAACGCCGACGAAATTCATGAATGCGAAGACGCGGTATTTCTCCGGCGACGTCATCAGCCGCCAGGTCGCGGCCTGCGAGGCCACGAACGCGGCGCGCGAGATGTCGGTGTTGTTCGCGATCAGCCCGAGCGCCTGGCCACCGAAGGAATGGCCGAAATAGGCAAGGGGGAGCGTGTTGTAACGCTCGCGCATCCAGCTCACCGCGGCGGTGATGTCGAGCGCGGCCCAGTCCGACATCGAGGCCTTGAAGCCGACCAGCGATTTCGGCTGGTTGTAGCCGACCATGGCCGGCAGGCGGGAGTCGCCGATGCCGCGATAGTCGTAAGTGAGGACCGCACAGCCGCGATGGGCGAGATAGGAGGCGAAGCCGCGATAGATTTTTCGCGGGACGGCGGTCGCCGAATTGATCAGGACGGCATGGCGCTTGGCGCCGCGCGGCAGGAACAGGGTGCCGGTCAGCGCATACCCGTCGGTCGCCGGGAAGCTGATCTCGTCGATGAAAACGTCGTCCAGTGCCGCGTCCATGGATCGAAGCTGTCTTGCCGGTTTCCTCTGCCACCCCCAGCAAATGCGAATTCGGCTTTGCCCGCAAGGGTTTGCATTGCGGAATGGATTTACAACTGGCGGTGTCGCGCCAGCCTGTGTATAAGGCGGCCCTCGCAACCCACAGATCAGGTTGCACTTTTTGCTTCACGGAGAGATTGCGATGTCCGAGCGGTGGACGCCCGAGTCCTGGCGCAGCAAGCCGGTGCTACAGGTGCCCGATTATCCCGACGCCAAGGCTTTGGCCGACGTCGAGGCGCAGCTTGCAACCTTTCCGCCGCTGGTGTTTGCCGGCGAGGCGCGCAATCTGAAGAAGGCGCTGGGGCGCGTTGCGGCCGGCGACGCCTTCCTGCTGCAGGGCGGCGATTGCGCCGAGAGCTTTGCCGAGCACGGCGCCAACAACATCCGCGACTTCTTCCGCGTGCTGCTGCAGATGGCGGTGGTGCTGACCTATGCCGGCGCGGTGCCGGTGGTGAAGGTCGGCCGCATCGCCGGCCAGTTTGCAAAACCGCGCTCGTCGCCGACCGAGAAGATCGACGGCGTCGAGCTGCCGAGCTATCGCGGCGACATCGTCAACGACATCGCCTTCACCAGGGAAGCGCGCGTGCCGGATCCGCAGCGCCAGCTGATGGCCTATCGCCAGTCGGCCGCGACGCTGAACCTGCTCCGCGCCTTCGCCACCGGCGGCTTCGCCAACCTCGGCAGCGTGCATCAGTGGATGCTCGGCTTCCTCAAGGACTCGCCGCAGTCCCGCCGCTACAAGGAACTGGCCGACCGCATCTCGGACGCGCTCAACTTCATGCGTGCCTGCGGCCTCGATCTCGAGAGCCATCCGGAGCTGCGCGCCACCGATTTCTACACCAGCCATGAGGCGCTGTTGCTCGGCTACGAGCAGGCCATGACCCGCGTCGATTCCACGACCGGTGACTGGTACGCGACCTCGGGCCACATGATCTGGATCGGCGACCGCACCCGCCAGCTCGATCACGGTCACATCGAATATTTCCGCGGCATCAAGAACCCGATCGGCCTGAAGTGCGGCCCGTCGCTCAAGCCCGACGAGCTGCTGAAGCTGATCGACGTGCTCAATCCTGACAACGAGCCGGGCCGGCTGACGCTGATCAACCGTTTCGGCTCCGACAAGGTCGCCGACCATCTGCCGGGCCTGATCCGCGCGGTGAAGCGCGAGGGCAGGGTGGTGGTCTGGTCGTGCGACCCCATGCACGGCAACACCATCACCTCGACGTCAGGCTACAAGACGCGGCCGTTCGACCGCGTGCTGTCGGAGGTGAAGTCGTTCTTCACGATCCACGCCGCGGAAGGCACCCACGCCGGCGGCGTGCATCTGGAGATGACCGGCCAGGACGTCACCGAGTGCATCGGCGGCGCCCGCGCCATCACGGACGAGGATCTCAACGACCGCTACCACACGGTTTGCGATCCCCGCCTCAATGCCGAGCAATCCATCGACATGGCTTTCCTGGTCGCCGAACTGCTGAAGCAGGAACGCGTCGGCAAAGCCAAGCCGATGCCGTTTGCAGCGGGGCTCTAAAACCTTGCTGCGGATCTGGAAGGCCACGATCAACTCGCGCAACGGTCTGGCCTTTGCGTTCCGCTCGGAGCAGGCCATCCGCGAGGAGATCTTTGCGCTGCTCCTGTCGCTGCCGGTGGCGTGGTTCGTCGCCGCCAGCGCGACGCGCGCGGTCGAGCTGGTCTGCTCGGTCGCCTTCGTGCTGGTGGTCGAGTTGCTCAACACCGCGATCGAGAAGCTCGCCGATCGCCTGACCATGGATCACGACAAGCAGATCGGGCGGGTCAAGGACATGGGCTCCGCCGCGGTCGGCGTCGCGCTGCTGATGGCCGGCGCGTTCTGGATCATCGCGATCATCGAGCGTCTGGGATTCCTCTAGCCACGAAATTGGAGTGCGGTGGCCATGACCGAACGTCTCGACGCATTCGCGGTCACGCTCGCCCAGCTCAATCCGACCATGGGCGATATCGATGGCAATGCCGCGAAGGTTCGCTCGGCACGCGAGCGAGCGATCGCCGATGGTGCCGATCTGGTGCTGTTTCCGGAATTGTTCATCGCCGGTTATCCGCCGGAAGATCTGGTGCAGAAGCCGGCCTTCCAGGCCGCCTGCCGTTCCGTCATCGAAGCGCTAGCGCGCGAGACCGCCGACGGCGGCCCGGCGCTGCTGGTCGGCACGCCCTGGGTCGAGGACGGCAAGCTCTACAATGCCTGTGCGCTGCTCGACGGCGGGCGCATCGCCGCGTTGCGCTTCAAATGCAATCTGCCGAATTACGGTGTGTTCGACGAGAAGCGGCTGTTTGCGCGCGGGCCAGCTGCTGGTCCGGTCACCGTGCGCGGCGTGCGGATCGGCGTGCCGATCTGCGAGGACATCTGGCTGGAAGAGTCCGAGGACTACGAGAACGTGATCGAGACGCTGGCCGAGACCGGCGCGGAGATCATTCTGGTCCCGAACGGCTCGCCCTATGGCCGCGACAAGAACGATGTGCGCCTGTCGGTGGCGGTCGCGCGGGTCACCGAGAGCGGCCTGCCTCTGGTCTATCTCAACCAGGTCTGCGGCCAGGACGAGCTCGTGTTCGACGGCGCGTCTTTCGCGCTCAATGGCGATCTCTCGCTTGCCGTGCAACTGCCCGCGTTCGAGGAGAACGTCACGACGTTGCGCTTCATCAGAAACGGCGGCGATTGGCGTTGCACGGGTCCGATCGCGGAGCAGCCCGAGGGCGATAAGGCCGACTATGCCGCCTGCGTGCTGGGCTTGCGCGACTACGTTACCAAAAACGGCTTTCCCGGTGTGCTGCTCGGCATCTCGGGCGGCATCGATTCCGCACTCTGTGCGGCGATCGCGGTCGACGCACTCGGCGCCGACCAGGTGCACGGCGTGATGCTGCCTTATCGCTACACGGCGGCACACTCGATTGCCGATGCGGGCGAGCTCGCCGGCCATCTCGGCATCCGCTACGAGGTGTTGCCGATCGCGAAGGCGGTGAATGGTTTCGAGACCATTCTGTCCGGCATCTTCAAGAACCTGCCGCCCGATATCACCGAGGAAAACCTCCAGGCCCGGACCCGCGGCACGCTGCTGATGGCGATCTCCAACAAGACTGGGCTGATGGTGGTGACGACGGGCAACAAGTCGGAAATGTCGGTCGGCTATGCCACGCTCTATGGCGACATGAACGGCGGCTTCAATCCGATCAAGGACATCTACAAGACGCAGGTGTTTCGATTGGCGGCGCTGCGCAATGCATGGAAACCGGACGGCGCGCTCGGACCGGCGGGCGAGGTGATCCCGCCCGATATCATCACACGACCGCCGACTGCGGAGCTGCGTGAGAACCAGACCGATCAGGACTCACTGCCGGCTTACGAGGTGCTCGACGCGATCCTGGAGCGTCTGGTCGAACGCGAGGAGCCACTCGACCAGATCATCGCCGCGGGCTTCGACCGCGAGACGGTGACCCGCATCGACCATCTTCTCAACGTCGCCGAATACAAGCGCCGCCAGGCCGCCCCCGGCGTGAAGGTGACGCGGAAGAACTTCGGCCGCGACCGCCGCTATCCCATCACCAACCGCTTTCGCGACAGAGGCGAGAAGTTGCCCGCGCCCGACGAGACGCTGGTCTCGCCCGGCAGCAAGGCGTCGATCGACGCGTTCGAGGGGTAGGCGATCCATTCCGCTGTCATCATCCGCGAAGGCGGATGATCCAGTACTCCGCGGCGGATGTTGTGAGAACCGGCCGGCGCTGCGGTGTACTGGATGCCCCGCATTCGCGGGGCATGACACTGAGTTTTGGAGCCGCTTACTTCTGCTGCTGCGGCAGGAAGCTCGGGCCGACCGAGCGGATCGGCTTGTTCTCCGACGTGGCCGCGGTGCTCGCATCCGCAGGCGGCGTGGCGGCCGGTGCCGTGGCCGTCGTCGGCGCAGGAGCTGCGCCCTTCTTGGCATTCGCCGGCGCGCCCTTGGTGAGCTGCCGCTGCTGCATCTTCTTGGCGCTCTCTTCGGTGACGATGATGTCACCCTGCTGCTCGGCGGCCGCCTTGTCGTCGGCCGATTTCAGCGCATCGGCCCAGGTCTGGCCCGCCGCTTTGCACGAGCAGGACGGGTTGAACTCGCTGCGGAATTTGAAGGCGGTCGGCAGCGCCGTGTAGGGCTGGCCGCTGATCGAGACCGCGGAGCTCATGTCCTCGCCGGGATTGCGGTGGGCGTAGAGCGCGGCTTCGGCCGCCGGGCACAGCGCCTTGCAGGTCCTCTCGTCATCGGGGAAGCGCGCTGGCACGGTCGCAAACGAGATCGGGAAATACGCGCCGTCGCAGGTGCGCACGCAGACGGTGCGGTAGGTGCCGGATTGCGGGCCGCCGAGATCGGAGGGCGGCGCGCCCGGCGGATTGTTGGCGTTATTGCCGCCGAACAGATTGCTCAGGAAGTTGCCGCCCTGCGACTGCACGGCGTTGGCGTATTGCGGGCCGCAATTGTTTTGCGCGAGCGCAATCAGCACCGAGCGGCGCTGGCTGTCGCGCTCAGGGCTGCCGCCGGCACCACCGCCGCGCAGGCGTTCGAGATTGCCGGTGATCTGGTCGAGATTGGCACGCATCTGCTGGATCTGGGTGTTGACCGGACCGCATTGCGCCGACTGGCCGTTGAACAGCGAGAAGAAGCCGGAGGAATCGCAGCCCATGCGCTTGGCCTGCATGGTGACGCGGTCGAGCTCGGCTTGCTGGCGGGTCTGGGAATCCTGGTAGCGGCGGATCTGGTCGTCGCGCGCGGGATCGCCGCTCGCCCCACCGTTGAGCGCGGCGAGTTGTCCTTCGAGCCGCACGCACATCGGGTTCGGCCCGAGCCCGCCCTGGGTGGGCGGAGGCGGCGGTGCTCCGGGCGGGCCAGCCTGTGCAAAGGCGTCAGTGGCGAGCACGATCGCACTCAGAAGCACGGTGCAGGCAAGGAAGGAGCGGGGACGGGACAGGGACAAAAATTCAGGCATATCCGCCATTCTAGCGAGGTCACGGCCCCAAGTGACTTTTCAATGCGATTTGGGGGCCGAAGCGCGCCCTCCAATAGCCGCTTCCTGCGGCAGCGTCACGTCGTTTCAGGGGCGGTAAACGGGTCCTAAGGTCCGCCAGCTCCGAGCGAATTCAGCGCTGGCAGGTGATTGCGACATATTCGTCGCAATGGCCATGGGAGCAGTTTGCGCCGGATTTGGGGACAGAGCCGGTAATTTCGTCGGGATCGACCCGGCGGTAGCTTGATGCCTGTGCAAAGTCCCGTGACTGGCAGTAGGTGCGGGCGACCTGCGCGCCGCACTTCTCGCCCTTGGCCAGGCACTGGTCGACGCCGTAGCCGTCGGCCTGGTTGGCGATGATGAAGACGCGGGTCTCGGCGAAAGCGCTGGATGCCGCGAGAAGAGAGGCACAGGAGACAAGCGCGAGCAGGGATCGCATGGGTGCACCGGGGGCTGGGGGGACCACCGGGTTCCGAATTAAACCCAAAAGGTTAAGGATGACGAACCATCAAGGCGGTGCGGCCGCGCATTGCGGAAATAAAGCGGCATTTTCGCGGCTCTCTTGACGAAAGGCGCCTTCGTGGCCCATATGTCGCCGCATGAACGGTCTCCTCGCCATCTGCATTATTTGCCGCGAGATTACGAGCTAGCGATTCGCTGGCTGGAGCCGTCTTTTCTCAAAACCATTGAGAGCACTGGACGCCCGGCCAACAGCCGACGGGTATCCATATGGAATTGCGTCTTTACGATACGATGACGAGGACGAAGCGGCCGTTTGAGCCGATCGATCCCAAGAACGTCCGCATGTATGTCTGCGGACCGACCGTCTACGACTTCGCCCATATCGGCAATGCGCGGCCGGTGATCGTGTTCGACGTGCTGTTTCGGCTGCTCCGCCATCTCTATGGCGAGGCGCACGTGAAGTATGTCCGCAACATCACCGACGTCGACGACAAGATCAACGATCGCGCCGCGCGGGATTTTCCCGGCTTGCCGCTGAACGAGGCGATCCGCAAGGTCACCGAGCAGACCGGCAAGCAGTTTCACGCCGACGTCGATGCGCTCGGCGCGCTCCGGCCGAGCGTCGAGCCGCGCGCGACCGAGCATATCGGCGAGATGCGCGAGATCATCGAAAGGCTCATTGCCGGCGGCTTTGCCTACGCTGCCGAGGACCACGTGCTGTTCTCGCCGCAGGCGATGAACGCGGCCAATTCCACGCTGCCGCGCTATGGCGCGCTGTCGAAGCGGTCGCTTGACGAAATGATCGCCGGCGCGCGCGTCGAGGTCGCGCCCTACAAAAAGGATTCGACCGACTTCGTGCTGTGGAAGCCGTCCAAGCCCGGCGAGCCGTCCTGGCCGTCGCCGGCCGGCATCGCCGCGCAGGGACGTCCGGGCTGGCACATCGAATGCTCGGCCATGGCCTGGAAGCATCTCGGCGAGCAGTTCGACATCCATGGCGGCGGTATCGATCTCGTGTTTCCGCATCACGAGAACGAGGTCGCCCAGACCTGCTGCGCCTTCCACCAGCAGCGCATGGCGAACTATTGGATGCACAACGGCTTTCTGCAGGTCGAGAGCGAGAAGATGTCGAAGAGCCTCGGCAACTTCATCACCATCCACGAGCTGCTCGCGGACTGGCCGGGTGAGGTGCTGCGCCTCAACATGCTGAAGACGCACTACACCTCGCCGATCGACTGGACCATGAAGTCGCTGGAGGAGAGCGCCAAGACGCTCAACGATTGGTATCGCTTTGCCGCTGACGTCGCGCCGTCAAAGCCGGCGGCGTCCGTGGTCGAAGCCCTGCTCGACGACCTCAATACGCCGCAGGCGATCGCGGCGCTGCATGGTCTGCGCAATTCGTCTGATGCGGCCGGTCTTTCCGCGTCGCTGCGTCTGCTCGGCTTCCTGTCCGAGAGTGTGGCGCAATGGGAGGGCCGCAAGCGCCAGGCGAGTGGCATCGATGCCGGCGAGATCGATCGCCTGATCGCGGAGCGCACGGCTGCGCGGGCGCGAAAAGACTTTAGGGAGTCGGATCGCATTCGCGATCAGCTTGCGGCCGAAGGAATAGTCTTAAAAGACGGCAAGGATTCCGACGGCAAGCCGGTGACGACCTGGGAGCTCGCGTGATGGCACAAGCGCATCCCAAACCCGGCTTGCGGCCGTTTTTGCCTGATGACGTTCCGATGCTGGCCGCGATCTTCGCCGCCAGCATCCAGGAGCTGACCGGCGACGACTACAGCGAGGCGCAGCAGGAAGCCTGGATGGCGGCGGCGGAGGACGAGGAGTTCGGCAAGCGGCTGGCGGCCGACCTGACGCTGATCGCGACGCTGGATGGCTCGCCCGTCGGCTTCGCCTCGCTGCGCGGCAAGGATCACATCCGTATGCTCTACGTTCATCCAGCCGTGGGACGGCAGGGCATCGCGACCATGCTGGTCGACGCGCTGGAAAAGCTCGCCGGCGGCCGTGGCGCGGAAAAATTGACGGTCGACGCCAGCGATACAGCGGAAGGCTTCTTCGCCAAGCGCGGTTATATCGCCATGCAGCGCAATAGCATCACCGTCAACGACGAGTGGCTCGCCAACACCACCATGCAGAAAACGTTCGGCACCGGACCCGCATCGGGAGCGCTGCAATGAGCAAGGAGCGTCTGTATCTGTTCGACACCACGCTGCGCGACGGTGCGCAGACCAACGGCGTCGACTTCACGCTGACCGACAAGCAGGTGATCGCGGCGATGCTCGACGAGCTCGGCATCGACTATGTCGAGGGCGGTTATCCCGGCGCCAATCCGCTCGACACCGAATTTTTCGGCAGCAAGCCGAAGCTGAACCATGCGCGCTTCACCGCCTTCGGCATGACGCGGCGGGCAGGCCGCTCGGTCTCCAATGACCCCGGCGTCGCCGGGCTCCTGGACGCGAAGGCGGACGCGATCTGCTTCGTGGCAAAGTCCTCGGCGTATCAGGTACGCGTCGCGCTGGAGACGACGAAAGAGGAAAATCTTGCCTCGATCCGCGACAGCGTCGCAGCGGCAAAGGCCGCCGGCCGCGAGGTCATGCTCGACTGCGAGCACTTTTTCGACGGCTACAAGGAAGATTCGACCTTCGCACTCGCCTGCGCCAGGGCCGCCTATGAGGCCGGCGCGCGCTGGGTGGTGTTGTGCGACACCAATGGCGGCACCATGCCGAACGAGATCGAGGCGATCGTCACCGAGGTGACCAAGCACATCCCCGGCGACCATCTCGGCATCCACGCCCATAACGACACCGAGCAGGCGGTGGCGAATTCGCTCGCCGCGGTGCGCGCCGGGGCGCGGCAGATCCAGGGCACGCTGAACGGACTCGGCGAGCGCTGCGGCAACGCCAACCTCTGCTCGCTGATTCCGACCTTGAAGCTGAAGCGGGAATTCGCCGACGCCTTCGATATCTCGGTCACGCCGGAGAAATTGGCGACGCTCGTCAAAGTCTCGCGCACGCTCGACGACATGCTCAACCGCGTGCCCAATCGCCATGCCGCCTATGTCGGCGAGAGCGCCTTCGTCACCAAGACCGGCATTCACGCCTCCGCCGTGATGAAGGATCCGCAGACCTACGAGCATGTGTTGCCGGAGACCGTCGGCAATCACCGCAAGGTGCTGGTGTCCGACCAGGCCGGCCGCTCCAACGTCATGGCCGAGCTCGACCGCGCCGGTATCGCTTACGAGAAGCGAGATCCGAAGCTGACGCGACTGGTCGAGGAACTGAAAGAGCGGGAGGCTGCCGGCTACGCCTATGAATCCGCCAACGCCTCGTTCGATCTGCTGGCGCGCCGCACGCTCGGAAAAGTGCCGCAATATTTCGAGGTCGAGCAGTTCGATGTCAATGTCGAGCAGCGCTACAACGCGCTTGGTGAGCGCGTCACGGTCGCCTTGGCCGTGGTGAAGGTCGACGTTGCAGGCGAGCATCTGATCTCGGCAGCCGAGGGCAACGGCCCTGTCAATGCGCTCGACGTCGCCCTGCGCAAGGACCTCGGCAAGTATCAGAAGTACATCGAGGGCCTGACGCTGATCGACTACCGCGTGCGTATCCTCAACGGCGGCACCGGCGCGGTCACGCGCGTCCTGATCGAGAGCGAGGACGAGAACGGCGATCGCTGGACCACGGTCGGCGTATCCCCGAACATCATCGACGCTTCGTTCCAGGCGCTGATGGATTCGGTGATCTACAAGCTCGTGAAGTCGGGCGCGCCGGCGTAGGGCGCGGCGGCGCTACAAACGCCGTCATTGCGAGCGTAGCGAAGCAATCCAGACTGTCACCGCGGAAAGACTCTGGATTGCTTCGCTTCGCTCGCAATGACGAGGAGAGAGGGGAGCGCTAGCAATGATCGACCACATCTCCGTTGGCGTCAGCGAGCTCGAACGCTCCGCAAAGTTCTATGAAGCCACGCTCGCCGCCCTCGGCCTCACCTGCCTTGTCACGCGGCCGCGCACGGTCGGCTTCGGCAAGGCCTATCCCGAGTTCTGGATCAATCTGCGCGAGGCCATGCCGCCTGTGCCGCCGGAGAGCGGCGTGCACATCTGCCTGCGGGCGAAGACAACGGCCGATGTCGATGCATTCCACGCTGCCGCGCTTGCGACAGGCGGCGCATCGGATGGCGCGCCGGACATTCGCCCGCACGACCGCGTGCGCTACTACGCAGCCTTCGTCCTTGATCCCGACGGCAACCGGATCGAGGCGGTGACGTTTCCGAGCGAGTGAGGCTTAAAGCTTGCGCGCCACTTCCGGGGCGAGCTGCTTTTCCGCCTCGGCGAGCTGGGCCACGGCGGCCTTCAGCTTCGGCAAGATGTCCTCGACGCGATCGGCCTTGAGGATATCGACCGAGAGGCCGGCGCGGATGAACTCGGTCTGGCGCATATGCGACAGCAGCGAGAACAGCGGCTCCCAGAAATTGTCGAAATTGGCGAGCAGCACCGGCTTGGCGTGACGGCCGAGTTGCTTCCAGGTCAGCTGCTCGACCAGCTCCTCCAGCGTGCCGACGCCGCCCGGCAGCGCCACGAAGGCGTCGGAGCGCTCGAACATCAGCCGCTTGCGCTCGTGCATGTCGGGGGTGACGATCATTTCCTGCACGCGGGTCAGCGCATTCTCGCGCTTTCGCAGGAATTCGGGAATGATGCCAGTGACGGTGCCGCCGTGATCGAGCACGGAGGTCGCGACCGAGCCCATCAGGCCAAGCGAGCCGCCGCCATAAACCAGGCGGATGTTGCTCTCGGCGAGCGCCTTGCCGAACGCCTTGGCGCCTTCGGTGAAGTGGGGATTGGTTCCGGGACCGGAGCCGCAATAGACACAGACGGTTTTGATCGTGCTCATTGGCGCCATGATGCATTGCAGCGAATGGGCGTCAAGCCCAATCGGTGATTCGGACCGCCCGCAAATCTACCGGTAAATGGCGACAAACAATCGAAGATTCGCCATCTGGCGGGGTGCGCTGGCCCCCGGAAGCTTCTATATGACGAGCGAAAACAGTTAATCGCAACGCGCCCGCATCCGGCGGGCCTTCAGGTTTCTTGATGAGCCCACCTCATTCGCCAGACGTCCCCGACGTGCCTGATCCCTCAGGCGGACCGCTGGAGCGGGCCACCCTGATAGGCACACTGGCGCATCTGTGGCCCTACATCTGGCCGGGCGACCGCGTCGACCTGAAGATGCGGGTGGTCTGGTCGATGGTGCTGCTGCTCGCCGCCAAACTGATCACGTTGACGGTGCCGTTCAGCTTCAAATGGGCGACGGATGCGTTGACTGGCGCTAACACCGCGCCGGTGCAGCCTGACAATTGGCACCTCTGGGTGATCGCCTCGCCATTGCTGCTGACCGCGAGCTACGGCGTCATGCGCATCGTGATGGCGGTGCTGACGCAATGGCGCGACGGCATTTTCGCGCGCGTCGCCATGCACGCGGTGCGCAAGCTCGCCACCATCACCTTCGTCCACATGCACGAGCTGTCGCTGCGCTTTCATCTCGAGCGCAAGACCGGCGGCCTGACGCGCGTGCTCGAGCGCGGCCGCGAGGGCATCGAGGTCATCGTGCGCATGGTGATCCTTCAGTTGATTCCGACCATCGTCGAGGTCTCGCTGCTGCTGGCCGTGCTGCTGTGGCAGTTCGACTGGCGCTACGTGGTCGCAACCCTGATCACCGTCACGGTCTACATGTATTACACCTACGTCGCGACCGAATGGCGGATCGGCATCCGCCGCAAGATGAACGATTCCGACACTGAGGCGAACACCAAGGCGATCGACTCGCTGCTCAACTATGAGACCGTGAAATATTTCAGCGCCGAGGCGCGAGAGGCGCAGCGCTACGACCGTTCGGTGGCGCGCTACGAGGAGTCGAGCGTCCACGCCTACACTTCGTTGGCCGTGCTCAATACCGGGCAAGCCGTGATCTTCACGCTGGGCCTGACCGCGACCATGCTGATGTGCGCGATCGGCGTGCGCAACGGCACCAACACGGTCGGCGATTTCGTGCTGGTCAACGCCATGATGATCCAGCTCTACCAACCCCTGAACTTCATGGGCATGGTCTATCGCGAGATCAAGCAGGCGATCATCGACATCGAGAAGATGTTCGGCGTGATCGGCCGCGAGGCCGAGATCAAGGATGAGCCCTGCGCGCAGCCGCTGGTCGTCTCCGCCGGCACGGTGCGCTTCGAGGACGTGCGCTTTGCCTATGAGCCGGCGCGGCCGATCCTGAAAGGCATCAGCTTCGAGGTGCCGGCCGGCAAGACGGTCGCGATCGTCGGCCCGTCCGGCGCCGGCAAGTCGACCATTTCGCGCCTGCTGTTCCGCCTCTACGACATCTCCGGCGGAAAGATCCTGATCGACGGCCAGGACATCCGCGAGGTCACGCAGGCGAGCTTGCGCGCCTCCATCGGCATGGTGCCGCAGGATACGGTGCTGTTCAACGACACCATCCGCTACAACATCCGCTACGGCCGCTGGGACGCTGGCGATGCCGAGGTCGAGGAGGCGGCGCGGCTGGCGCAGATCGACCATTTCGTTCGCATGGCGCCGATGGGTTACGAGACCCAGGTCGGCGAGCGCGGGCTGAAGCTGTCGGGCGGCGAGAAGCAGCGCGTCGCGATCGCGCGCACGGTGTTGAAGGCGCCGCCGATCCTGGTGCTGGACGAGGCGACCTCTGCGCTCGACACCCACACCGAACACGAGATCCAGGGCGCGCTCGACCGGGTGGCGAAGAACCGCACCTCGCTCGTGATCGCCCACCGGCTCTCGACCATTGTCGGTGCCGACGAGATCATCGTGCTGGACCAGGGCCGCATCGCCGAGCGCGGTACCCATGCCAGCCTGCTCGCGCAGGGCGGTCTCTACGCCAGCATGTGGAACAGGCAGCGCGAAGCCGAGGCTGCACGCGAGAAACTGGCCCGGATGGCCGACAGCAGCGAGGCGCCCAACCGGGAGCCGCCGGCGGTCGAGGACGCCCTCACGGCGCAAGCGGCCGCGGAGTGAGCTTGTCTCCGGTCCCAACTCTGGCCTAAACAACCCCGGTGCGCGAGACGACCCGCGCCATCAACCCCTGAGCGGCAGATAGCGATGTCCATTCTCGATTCGATCCAGCGTCAGATCCCGCCGATCCACAAGGAGGGCTATCCCTTCATCGGCGGCTTTGCGCTGGCAAGCCTCGTCCTGTTCTGGCTGTGGTCGCCGCTAGGCTGGATTGGCACCATCCTCACCGTATGGTGCGCGCTGTTCTTCCGCGATCCGGTGCGCGTGACGCCGGTGCGCGACGGGCTCGTGGTGTCGCCGGCCGATGGCCGTGTCTCGATGATCACCATGGCGCTGCCGCCGGCCGAGCTCGGGCTCGGCGACCGTCCGCTGCCGCGCGTCTCGGTCTTCATGAGCGTGTTCAACTGCCATGTGAACCGCAGTCCGATCGCGGGCAGGGTGGACCGCATCGCCTATCGGCCGGGCCTCTTCATCAATGCCGAGCTCGACAAGGCGAGCGAGGACAATGAGCGCAATTCGCTGGTCATCTCGACGCCGCAGGGCCGTATCGGCGTGATCCAGATCGCAGGCCTCATCGCCAAGCGCATCGTGTGCTTCGTTAGGGAAGGGCAGGCGGTCGGCGCCGGTGAGCGGTTCGGCCTGATCCGGTTCGGCTCGCGGCTCGACGTCTACCTGCCAGTCGGCACCAAGGCGCTGGTCTCGGAAGGGCAGACGGCGATCGCCGGCGAGACCATCCTGGCCGATCTCACCGGAGACGACCCGAACCGCTCCTATCGCGCCAATTAACCAAGAAGCCGCTGTCGGGGGCCTTCCGCCGCAATGGCGGAAGGGGAAATGGCTTGCTATATCTCGCCTGCAGGTGAGGACGCGCCAATGACGCCCTACGACTACAGAGATCCCGATGTTCGCCGCCGGCGGTTCCGCCCGATCCCGGTGCGGATGCTGGTGCCCAACGTCATCACGCTGCTGGCGATCTGCGCCGGCCTGACCTCGATCCGGCTGTCGATCGAGGGGCGTATGTCGCTCGCCGTCTACGCCATCGTGTTCGCGGCCGCGCTCGACGGCATCGACGGCCGCGTCGCGCGCCTGATCAAGGGGCAGTCCAAATTCGGTGCCGAGCTCGACAGCCTTGCCGATTTCGTCAATTTCGGCGTCGCCCCCGGCCTGATGCTGTACTTCTGGCAGCTGCACGAGCTCGGCAATGCCGGCTGGATCGCCGCCATGGTGTTTGCGATCTCCGGCGGCTTGCGGCTCGCGCGCTTCAACGCCACCATGGACGATCCGAACAAGCCCGCTTTCGCCGCCAATTTTTTCACCGGCGTGCCCGCGCCGGCCGGCGCCATCACCGTGCTGTTGCCGATCTACGTCGCCTTCCTCGATCTCGGTCGCGCACCGGCGGCGGTGACCGCGGCCTATACGCTCCTGATTGCCTTCCTGATGGTCTCGCGCCTGCCGGTGTTCTCCGGCAAGACCAAGCGGATGCGCGTGCCGCCGGAGCTGGTGCTGCCGGCGTTCGTCGCGGTGATCTTCTTCATCGCGCTTGTGATCGCCTATCCCTGGCACGTGCTCTCGATCGGCACGGTACTCTATCTGCTTGGCCTGCCGCTCGGCTACAAATCCTATCGCGACCAGGCGCGTGCGATGGAAGCCATCGCCCCTGCGGGGAGCGAGGTCTCGTCGCCGCCCTCGGCGCCGACAATGGCGAGCCTGTCCGAGCCGCCGCACGACGACGACCGGCCCGGACGGCTGCACTGAGCGATCGCGCGCGGATATCTGCCATGAGTGCGCCCGAGTTGGGTTGAGACCCGATCTCGGCTATATCGCCCTGTGACGGCGGCATCGCGTCAATCAGCCGCCAATCTGGGAGATAACGCCGTGACCAATACCGCGACCGGGCCGCTGCCCGCTTCCGTCCTCGAAGCGCTGGGCCGCTACGACACGCCGACGATCTGCAACGCCATGGAGATCGTGGCGCCCGAGCGCCGCCTGATCGGCTACACCACCAAGCAGCTGGTCTGCCCGTTCCCGGATTTGCCGCCGATCGTCGGTTACGCCCGCACCGTCGCAATCCGCTCGGTGTTGAAATCGTCGCTGCCGGCCGAAGAACAGTCGAAGCGCCGCATCGAATATTACGAATATGTCGGCACCGGCCACGGGCCGCGCGTCTCGGTGATCCAGGACATCGACGGTCCCGACGCCGGCTACGGCGCGTTCTGGGGCGAGGTGCAGAGCAACGTGCACAAGGCGCTCGGCTGCCTCGGCGTCATCACCGACGGCTCGATCCGCGACATCCCGCAATGGGCCCCGGGCTTCCAGGCGCTCGCGGGCTCGATCGGCCCGTCGCATGCATGGGTGCACGCGGAGAGCTTTGGCGGCGAGGTGCGCGTCGCCGGCATGACCGTGAAGTCCGACGATCTGATCCACGCCGACCAGCATGGCGCCATCGTGATCCCGCTCGATATCGCCGCGAAGCTTCCCGAGGCCGCCGAACTCTGCGGCCGCCGCGAGACGCCGATCCTCGAGATCGCACGCAGCCCGGACTTCTCGCTGGAGAAGCTCAAGGCCGCGCTGAAGCGCTCGGCGGAGATCCACTAATCTCGGAGTAGCTCCATGGACATGCGCGGCAAGACGGTTCTGATCACAGGCTCGACCGATGGTGTCGGGCGCTATGTCGCAAGCCGCCTTGCCGCCGAGGGCGCACGCGTTCTGATCCATGGTCGGAGTGTCGAGCGTGCAAAATCACTGATCGACGAGATCGTGAAGGCCGGCCACACTGCGCCGACCTTCTATCAAGCCGATCTGTCGTCGATGGCAGGCACGCGCGCGCTCGCCGACGCCGTGACGCGCGATCATCAGCGTCTCGACGTCTTCGTCAGCAATGCCGGCATCGGCTCGCAGAACGGCGGTCCGCAGCGTCAGGAGAGCCGCGACGGTCACGAACTGCGCTTTGCCGTGAACTATCTCTCGGGCTTTCTGCTCGTCCATCTGCTGCTGCCGTTGCTGAAGGCTGCAGCACCTTCGCGCATCGTCAATGTCGCGTCGCTCGGCCAGCATCCGATCGATTTCGACGACGTCATGATCACGAAGGGCTACAGCGGCTCGCGCGCCTATGCGCAGAGCAAGCTGTCGCAGATCACGCTCACGATCGATCTCGCGGCCGAGCTCAAGGACGTCGGCATCACCGTGAATTCGTTGCATCCGGCGACCTATATGAACACCACGATGGTACGCGCCGGCGGCATCACGCCGATGTCGACGGTGGAGCAAGGTGGTGCTGCCATCCTGCATCTGGTCCAGGGCGACGATGTCGCGGGCAAGAGCGGCCTGTTCTTCAACGGCATGAACGAGGCGCGCGCCAATCCGCAGGCCTATGACGCCGATGCGCGCAGGCGCCTGCGCGCGCTCAGCCTGGAGCTGACAGGACTGTCGTCCTGACGCGCCTCATTCATGGTTAGCAGAACGTTGAGATTGGTGTCGCAGAACGGCAAAGCCGCCGTCATTTCCGCGCACCGCGCCGCTCCGTCGCATCGGCTGAACTTAACCTTTACGCGGCTTTAAGGGCGGGTCTTTAGGGTTTCCGATGCGGTTCGGGGTTGGACCGCGCCACCGGCCAGGACGGCCGTTGTTGCGTTCGCTTTGGAGACTCCCATGGATATTATGACGGGCGCCGGCCTCTTGGCGGGCATGATCGTCATCGCGACGATGGTGTTTCTCGGCGGCGATCTGCACATGTTCATCAGCGATCATGCGATGATCATCATCTTCGGAGGATCGGCCGCAGCGACCATGATCCGCTTTCCGCTCTCGGCGCTGATGCACGGCCTGCCGCTTGGCGCCAAGTTCGCCTTCACGATGAGCCGTCTGTCGGCCCATGATCTTGTCGACGAGCTCGCCCGCATCGCCGAGATCGCGCGCAAGCAGGGCCCGGTCGGCCTGGAAAAGGTCGAGACCGACGAGCCGTTCCTCGCCAAGGGCATCCGCTACGTCGCCGACGGCTACGATCTCGATTTCATCAGGGATAATCTGGAGCGCGATCGCGACAATTTCCTGTTGCATCTCAACGAAGGCAGCAAGATCTACCGCGCCGTCGGCGACTGCGCGCCTGCATTCGGCATGATCGGGACGCTGATCGGCATGGTGCAGATGTTTTCGAACATGTCGGATCCCTCGAAGCTCGGCCCGTTCATGGCGACCGCCCTGCTGGCAACTCTGTATGGTGCGTTGGTCGCGAACCTGCTCTGCCTGCCGATCGCTGATAAGCTGCATGGCAAGCTGATCGACGAGGAAACCAATCGCACGCTGATCATCGACGGCATTCTGATGATTCGCGACTCCAAGAGCCCGACTTTGGTGCGCGAAATGCTTCTGGCCTATCTGCCCGAGAAGCACCGCCACGCCGAAGGCGAGCCGGTTCCGGCGTAACGCCGGACGTCGGGACCTGACCGATGGCAAAGAAGAAACGCGAAGAAGCACATGGCGGCCATGGCTGGTTCGTGACGTTTGCGGATCTGATGGCGTTGCTGCTGGCGTTTTTCGTGATGCTGGTCGCATTCTCCACCCAGGACGCCAACAAGCTGAAGATCGTCGCAGGCTCCATGCGCGAGGCCTTCGGCGTCCAGAGCGAAGCGCGCTACGCCGGCATCATCGAATCCGACGGCCTGCCGACCCGCGCGCGGCTGAAGAACGTCGACCACATCCAGCCTGAGGAGGCCTCCAACACGCCGACACCGGACCAGGAGGATCGCGACAAGACGTCCGGCGCCAAGATCAAGGTCGACCGCAACTTCGCGCTCGCCGCTGCCTCGCTGCGACAGGCCTTGCAGGACCTGCCGGAGCTGACCGAGATGTCCAAGCACATCATGTTCGAGGAGACCAAGCAGGGCCTCAATCTCGAGATCGTCGACCAGGACGGCCGCTCGATGTTCGCTGACGGCTCCAAGGTGCCCTACGACCGCACCCGCCGCCTGATCGAGAAGCTCGCGGTGCCCCTCAAGGCGACCCCCTTGCGCGTCTCGATCGCCGGCCACACTGCGGCCGGCTTCGTGCCGACCCGCAGCGACTACGGTGCCTTCGACCTGTCGGCTGACCGCGCCAACGCCGTGCGCCAGATCCTCGAGCGCGAGGGCCTGCCGCCGTCGCATATTTTCGCCGTCTCCGGCAAGGCGGACACGCAGCCGCTGTTCCCGGACGATCCGTCGCTGGCGGCGAACCGCCGCGTCACCATCACCTTGATGCGAGAGGATCCGCCGCTGCCGCCGAACTTGAAGCCCTAAACCTCTTGCGCTACCATTTTACCTGAGGCTGTTCGTCGCGAAGACGACGAACGTGGCCGCGCCGTTACAGCATCTCGCTCCGCGCCTGCTATGGTGGGGGGCCGATTGACAGGCGCGCCGGAAGCTTCAAAAGGCGCCGGATCAATTCCAGGGACGAAGCGTTTTCCACCCTCATGACGGCGAGCATCACATCGACCGAGACCCAGGAAGGGCCGGTCACCTCCGGCTTTTGGTCCCTCACGCTCGGGAGCATCGGTGTCGTCTTTGGCGACATCGGCACCTCGCCACTTTACGCGTTCCACGAGGCGGTCGGGGGCGCGGCCCATGGCGAGCCGGTGACGCGGATCATGGTGCTCGGCGTGCTCTCGCTGATCCTGTGGGCGCTTCTGATCGTCGTCACCGCCAAATATGTCCTGCTGCTGCTGCGGGCCGACAATAACGGGGAGGGCGGCACGCTCTCGCTGATGGCGCTCGGCCAACGCGCGCTGGGGCGGCGGAGCTGGTTCCTGCTCGCGCTCGGCGTGGTCGGCGCCTCCATGTTCATCGGCGATTCCATGATCACGCCGGCGATCTCGGTACTGTCGGCGGTCGACGGCCTCAAGCTCGCGACGCCGGCGTTCGAGCACTATGTCGTGCCGCTGACGGTGCTGATCCTGGTGCTGCTGTTCGCGGTCCAGAGCAAGGGGACCGCGCTGGTGGCTTCGGCCTTCGGGCCGGTGATGGTCATCTGGTTCACCGTCCTGGCGGTGCTGGGCGTCATTCACATCGCCGACGATCCGTCCGTGCTGGCCGCGATCAATCCCTATTATGCGTTCCAATTCCTGCTGTCGCACGGCACGATCGGCCTGGTGACGCTTGGCGCGGTTTTCCTCGCCGTAACCGGTGGCGAGGCGCTCTATGCCGACCTTGGCCATTTCGGCCGCAAGCCGATCCAGTCGGCCTGGATGTTCTTCGTGCTGCCGTCGCTGCTGATCAATTATTTCGGGCAGGGCGCACTGGTGCTTTCCGATCCAAGCGCGATCGAGCACTCGTTCTATCGCATGGTGCCGGAGCATCTGTTGCTGCCGCTGGTCGGCCTTGCAACCGCGGCCACCGTGATCGCGAGCCAGGCGGTGATCACCGGCGCCTATTCGCTGGTCTATCAGGCGGTGCAGCTCGGCCTCCTGCCGCGCTTCGAGGTGCGCTACACCTCCGAGAGCCATGCCGGCCAGATCTATCTGCCGCGCGTCAACCGGCTGCTGCTGATTGGCGTGATGCTGCTGGTGTTGCTGTTCCACACGCCCAGCAATCTGGCTTCGGCCTATGGCATCGCGGTCTCCACCACCATGGTTGCCGATGGCATCATGGGTTTTGTGGTGATCTGGAAATTGTGGAACTGGCGCGCCGCGACGGCCGCGGTCGTGATCCTGCCCTTCGTCATGGTCGACATGACCTTCTTCAGCGCCAACCTGCTGAAGCTGCTCGAAGGCGCCTGGGTGCCGCTGCTGTTCGGTGTGGCGATGGCAGGGACGATCTGGACCTGGCGGCGCGGCTCGGGAATTCTGATCCAGAAGACGCGCCGGATCGAGGTGCCGCTGGACGATCTGATCCGCAGCCTGGAGAAGCGGCCGCCGCACATCGTCAAGGGCACGGCGGTGTTTTTGACCAGCGATCCCGCCTTCGTGCCGACCGCGCTCCTGCACAATCTCAAGCACAACAAGGTGCTGCACGAGCACAACGTGATCCTGACCATCGAAACCGCGCACACGCCGCGGGTCGATCTCTCCGAGCGCTTCAAGATGGAGAAGATCAGCGAGAAGTTCTCCAAGGTCCGGCTGCGCTTCGGCTTTATGGAGCAGCCGAACGTGCCCAAGGCGCTCGCGATTGCGCGCAAGCAGGGCTGGCAGTTCGACATCATGTCGACGTCGTTCTTCGTGTCTCGGCGCTCGCTGAAGGCGTCGGCGCAGTCGGGCATGCCGCTCTGGCAGGATCACCTGTTCATCGCGCTCAGCCGCTCAGCCAACGATGCCACCGACTATTTCCAGATTCCGACCGGGCGGGTGGTTGAAGTCGGAACCCAAGTCACCATTTGAGCCTTCCATAGGGACGCAATTGGCGGACCCATGCGGATTTGCATGCCAAGGGCCCAAAATCGGGCTAGGCTATGCCACCAGCGCAGGACTATAAGCCGCGCGCGCTCCTCCGCCATTGTGCAGTGAAGCATTTTTAGAGGCCACCAGGCTCTCCCATGACAAGTGACGTAGCAGTTCCCGCCCCGGAAACGGCGGCGGCCAATGGGCATGGCGACGCCCACACTACCGCCGGTTTCGGCGCGCTGACGCTCGGCAGCATCGGCGTGGTCTACGGCGACATCGGCACCAGCCCGCTCTACGCGTTCCGCGAGGCGGTGATGGCGGCCTCGGGCGCGGAAGGCGCGCCAACGTCGGCGGCTGTTCTCGGCGTGGTGTCCCTGATCCTGTGGGCGCTGATCGTCGTGGTGACGCTCAAATACGTCGTGATCCTGCTCCGTGCCGACAACAACGGCGAGGGCGGCACGCTGGCCTTGATGGCGCTGGCCCAGCGCGCTGTCGGCACCGGCGGGGCGACCATCGTCCTGTTCGGCATCATCTCCGGCGCCTTGTTCTACGGCGATGCCGTGATCACGCCGGCGGTCTCGGTGCTGTCGGCCCTCGAAGGCATGAAGGACGTCACGCTGCGGTTCGAGCCCTATATCGTTCCGCTGACCGTGGTGATCCTGGTCGTCCTGTTCGCCGTGCAATCGCGCGGCACCGCCCGCGTTGCGGCGTTCTTCGGACCCGTGATGTGCGTCTGGTTCGCGGTGATCGCGGTCGCGGCGATCCATCCGATCATCGAGCAGCCGCAGGTGCTGTTGGCGCTGAACCCGTTCTACGCGGTGTCCTTCATGTTCCACCACGGCATCATCGGCTTCGTGACGCTGGGTGCCGTGTTCCTGGCCGTTACAGGCGCCGAGGCGCTCTATGCCGATCTCGGCCATTTCGGCAAGCGGCCGATCCAGACCGCCTGGCTGTTCATCGTGCTGCCGTCGCTGGCGCTGAATTATCTGGGGCAGGGCGCTCTCGTCCTCGGCGATCCCGGCGCGATCGAGAGCCCGTTCTTCCAGCTCTTCCCGCAAGGCATTATTCGCGGCTGCATGGTCGTGCTGGCCACGGCCGCCACCGTCATCGCGAGCCAGGCCGTTATCACCGGCGCCTATTCGCTGACGCGGCAGGCGATCCAGCTCGGGCTGCTGCCCCGATTCGAAATTCGCCATACCTCTGAAGCTCATTCCGGCCAGATCTTCATCCCGCGCATCAACCAGCTGCTGCTGGTTGCGGTGATCATGATGGTGCTGCTGTTCCGCTCCTCCAGCGCGCTCGCCTCCGCCTACGGTATCTCCGTGACCGGCACGATGGTCGTCACGGGGATGATGGGCTTTGTGGTGATCTGGAAGGCCTGGAAGTGGTCGCCGTGGTCGGCGGCCGCCCTGATCGCGCCGTTCCTGTTCCTCGACCTGACCTTCCTGGCCGCCAATTTGCTCAAGGTGTTCGAGGGCGGCTGGGTGCCGCTGGCGCTCGGCGCACTCATGATCCTCATGATGTACACGTGGCGCCGCGGCAGCCGGCTCTTGTTCGAGAAGTCGCGCAAGCTCGAATTCCCGCTCGCCGACCTCGTGGCGATGCTGGAGAAGCGGCCGCCGCAGCGAGTGCCCGGCACCGCCGTATTCCTGACCAGCGACCCCCTGAGCGCACCGACCGCGCTGATGCATAGTCTGAAACACTACAAAGTGCTTCACGAGAAGAATGTCATTCTCACCATCGAGACCGCGCAGACACCGCGCATCGATCCGGCCGAGCGGGTCAAGCTGGAGCAGATCAGCCCGACCTTCTCCAAGGTGACGCTGAAGTTCGGCTTCATGGAATCGCCCAACGTGCCGAAGGCGCTG
This sequence comes from Bradyrhizobium sp. S3.12.5, assembly GCF_040548225.1. NCBI lineage: Bacteria > Pseudomonadati > Pseudomonadota > Alphaproteobacteria > Hyphomicrobiales > Nitrobacteraceae > Bradyrhizobium > Bradyrhizobium sp. S3.12.5. The sequence goes on along the minus strand of NZ_JBEPRF010000008.1, from coordinate 9,369 downwards.
GCGATCGCCCGCAAGCTGGGCTGGCAGTTCGACATCATGTCGACCTCGTTCTTCCTGTCGCGCAGGGCGCTCAAGCCCGCCGCCCATTCCGGCATGCCGCGCTGGCAGGACCGGCTGTTCATCTCGCTCAGCCGCTCCGCCAACGATGCCACCGACTATTTCCAGATCCCGAGCGGCCGCGTGGTCGAGGTCGGTACGCAGGTCACGATCTAGGCTGACGATGATGGGCCGGGATTCAAAGCGCACTTCAAGTCGCTGCAATTTAGCTTTAACTTGCGCAAGGCAGCTCAAGCCTTTGTAGCGCTTGATTTTCGGCGTCCGAGAGGCGAGGTTGCCCGCCGGCCGGGATCGCCCCGGCGGCGCCCTGCGACGTTGGAGGATGATGTGGCAAATCAAGTACAGGATCTGACCCCGGACGAAGTCTCCAAGGGTGTCGCGGAAGGGCGCTATCTTCTCGTCGACGTCCGTGAGCCGAACGAGGTCGAGGCCGAGGCCTACCCTTATGGCGTGGTCGTGCCGCTCTCGACCTTCGATCCCAAGACGATCCCGGATCCGCAGGGCAAAGAGGTCGTGTTTGCCTGCCGCTCGGGCAAGCGCTCGGTCACGGCCTCGCTGGCGGCGCAGGCGGCGGGCCTGGCTTACGACAAGCATCTGGCCGGCGGCATGCTCGGCTGGAAGGCGGCGGGCCTTCCCAGCAAGGTCGGTGGCTAACGACGCGATGACCAAGAGCTCTTCGCTGAACAAGGTCTTTGCCGATCTTCCCGTCACCATCTTCGAGGCGATGTCGCAGGCCGCGCGCGACAACAACGCCATCAATCTCGGCCAGGGCTTTCCTGACGATCCCGGCCCCGAGGACATCCGCCGCGCCGCCGCCGACGCCTCGCTCAACGGCTACAACCAGTATCCGTCGATGATGGGCATCCCGGAGCTGCGCCAGGCGATCGCGACCCATTACGGCCATTGGCACAACCTCAAGCTCGATCCGATGAGCGAGGTGATGGTGACCTCCGGCGGCACCGAGGCGCTGACCTCGGCGATCCTGTCGGTGGTGCAGCCCGGCGACGAGGTGGTCTGCTTCCAGCCGGTCTATGATTCCTATCTGCCGATCATCCGCCAGGCCGGCGGCATTCCGCGGCTCGTGCGCCTTGAGCCTCCGCATTGGCGGCTGAATGAGGACATGCTGAAAAGCGTCTTCAATTCAAAGACCAAGGCGGTGCTGTTCAACAATCCCCTGAATCCCTCCGCGGTGGTCTATCCGCGCGAGGACCTCGAGCTCTTGGCGCGCTACTGCCAGGAGTTCGACGTCATCGCTATCTGCGACGAGGTCTGGGAGCACGTCACCTTCGACGCGCACAAGCACATCCCGCTGATCACCATCCCCGGCATGCGCGACCGCACCATCAAGGTCGGCTCGGCCGGCAAGATCTTCTCGCTGACGGGCTGGAAGATCGGCTTCGTCTGCGCCGCGCCGCCGCTCTTGCGCGTCGCCGCCAAGGTGCACCAGTTCCTGACCTTCACGACGGCGCCGAACCTCCAGGCCGCCGTCGCCTATGGCCTCGGCAAGCCCGACGAGTATTTCCTGTCGATGCGCCAGGATCTGGCCCGGAGCAGGGACCGCCTGACCAAGGGGCTGGAGAGCCTCGGCTTCCCCGTGCTGAAGTCGCAGGGCACCTACTTCCTCACCGTCGACCTGTCGCCGCTCGGGCTCAACGAGAGCGATGCCGAGTTCTGCTGGCGGATCGTCAGGGATTACAAGGTCGCCGCGATTCCGGTCTCGGCGTTCTACGAGCAGGACCCGGTGACCTCGGTGGTCCGCTTCTGCTTTGCCAAGAAGGACCAGACGCTCGACACCGCGCTGGATCGGCTGTCGGACGCGGTACGCGGACGCAAGAGGTAGACCTAAGATGACGAACGTCAGCCGCTTCAGGCTTTGCCTTGGTTTAGCAATCGCCGCAGCGCTGACGTTGCTCTCGCCTCCGGCGGGAGCCGAGGAGCGGGTCGTCAACTTCTACAACTGGTCGAACTACATGGCGCCTGACGTCCTTGAGGCCTTCACCAAGGAGACCGGCATCAAGGTGGTCTACGACACGTTCGATGCCAACGAGACGCTGGAGACGCGCCTGATGGCCGGCAAGTCCGGCTACGACGTCGTGGTGCCCACCGCCTATTTCCTGCAGCGCCAGATCAAGGCGAACATCTTCCAGAAGCTCGACAAGTCGAAGCTGCCGAACCTCGCCAACGCCTGGCCGATGGTGACCAGGAATCTGGCGACCTACGATCCCGGCAACGAGTTTGCCGTGAACTACATGTGGGGCACGACCGGCATCGGCTACAACGTCGCCAAGGTGAAGCAGATCCTCGGGCCCGACGCCAGGATCGACAGCTGGGACATCGTCTTCAAGCCGGAGAACCTCGCGAAGTTCAGAGACTGCGGCGTGCACATGCTCGACTCCGCCGACGACATCTTTCCGGCGGCGCTGAACTATCTCGGGCTCGATCCGAACTCGACCAAGCAGGCTGATCTGGAGAAGGCCGCCGACATCGTCGCCAAGGTTCGCCCGTCGGTTCGAAAATTTCACTCGTCCGAATATCTGAGCGCACTCGCCACCGGCGAGATCTGTTTCGTGGTCGGCTGGTCCGGCGACATCATGCAGGCGCGCGCCCGCGCCGCCGAAGCCAGGAAAGACAATAGCAGCGGCATCGAGATCGGCTATGCGATCCCGAAGGAGGGCGCGCAGATGTTCTTCGACAATCTCGCGATCCCCGCGGATGCGAAGAACGTCGGGGAAGCCTACGAGCTGATCAACTATCTCTATCGCCCGGATGTCGCCGCCAAGAACTCGGACTTTTTGTCTTATGCCAACGGCAACCTCGCCAGCCAGAAGCTGGTCGATCCGAAAATCTTGAACGACAAAAATATCTATCCGGACGACGCGACGCTCGCAAAGCTGTTCGTCATCACCGCCCGCGACCCGGCCACCCAGCGCATCATCAATCGGCTGTGGACGAAGGTGAAGACGGGTCGGTGAGGGGGCCGCAACCGTCGTTGCGAGCGAAGCGAAGCAATCCAGAATCCCTCCGCGGCGGCAGCCTGGATTGCTTCGCTTCGCTCGCAATGACGAAACAAGATCACCGCCACCTGCGGTGCAGCCACAACCACTGCTCGGGATGCTCGCGCACCCAGCCTTCCACCACGCTCGTGATCGCCTGCGTCGTGCCTTGGATGTCGATCTTGCCGTCGGCATCGCGCACCGGCGGGACTTCTTCGGTCAGCTCCGCGGCGAAGCGGCCGCCGGGCTTGCGGATGACGCGCACGCCGTGGATCGGGCATTCGACCTGGCGCAACAGGCGCGCCAGCATCGGATTGGCGCGGGTCTTGCGGCCGAAGAAGGTGACCTCGACGCCGTTGGTGAGGTACTGATCGATCAGCATGGCGACATGCTTGCCGTCCTGCAGCGCCTGCGCGAGCCGCAAGGGGGCGTCGCGGCCCGCGGGGATCAGCGTGCCCATGTTGACCTGACGCATCTCCTGGATGATGCGGTCGGCGGATGCGATGTTCGGGCGACGGTAGAGGATCGCGGCGTCCAGTCCATGCGCGACGGCGGCGATCGCCGGCAATTCCCAATTGGCGAGATGGGAGGTGAAGATCAGTGCCGGCTTGCCGTCGTCCCTGATCTGGTCGAACAGCTCGATGCTGCGCTTGGGCAGCTCGACCCGGCTGTTCTCGGGATGCTCGCGGTCGTAGTCCCAGACGTGGTCCATATGGGCGAATTCGGCGCCGACGCGGCCGAGATTGTCCCACACGCCCATCAGGATCTGCTCGATCTCTTCCGGCGACTTCTCGGGAAAGGCGGCGGCGAGGTTGGCGCGGCCGATGCGGTGCTCGCGCAGACGCGGGCCGATGGTCTTGGTGACGCGCGCGAAAAAGTCCGAGGTCTTGACCGGATCGAAATAGCGCGTGGTGCGCAGCATGCCGACGGTGGCAGCCCCGATCAGCGTTCCGCCGAGCGATTTGGCAGCCTGCTTCGCGGCCACCCGCGCGCGGGCCTTAATGCTTAGCGCCATGCGTCCGGTCAGGCCGGTTCGCGGGTCAGGATCAGCGATGCGTTCTGGCCGCCGAAGCCGAACGAGTTCGACATCACCGCGGTGACGCGGGCATCGCGCGCCTTGTTGCCGACCACGTCGAACAGGATCGTGGGATCCGGATTGTCGTAGTTGATGGTCGGCGGAATGCGCTGATGCTCGAGCGTGAGCAGCGAGAAGATCGCCTCGACCGCGCCCGCGGCCGAGATGGTATGGCCGACCATCGACTTGTTGGAGGTGACCGGAATCTTCTGCAGGAGATCGCCGAACACGGCCGATGTCGTGTTGTACTCCATCTTGTCGTTCTCGGGCGTCGCGGTGCCGTGCGCGTTGATGTGGTCGATCTGGTCCGGCGTCATGCCGGCATCGGCCAGCGTCTTGTTCATGCAGCCGATGATCGGCTTGCCGTCGGGAGACGAGCGGGTGCGATGGAAGGAATCGGTGAGCTCGCCGCAGCCGGCGATGACGCCGAGGATTTTTGCGCCACGCGCGGTCGCCGCCTCATAGCTCTCCAGCACCAGCGCGCCGGCGCCTTCGGCCATGACGAAGCCGTCGCGGTTCTTCGAGAACGGGCGGGAGGCCGCCTGCGGCGGATCATTCTGGGTCGACAGCGCCGAGAGCAGCGAGAAGCGCACCAGCGCCTCCGGATTCACGGTGCCGTCGGTTGCGACGCACAGAGCGGCATCGGTCTCGCCGCGGCGGATCGCCTCCACGCCGAGCTGGATCGAGGTGGCTCCGGATGCGCAGGCCGTCGACAGCGAGATCGGCGAGCCCTTGGTGCCGAAGGCCTCGGCAAGATGCGCGGCCACCGAGCCGAACATGAAGCGATGGTGATAGGCGCTGTACTTGCCGCCGCCGGAGATGCGCAGCAGATCGTCATAGGTGAAGTCGGGGGCGCCGACGGCGCGGCCAAGCTCGCGACGCTGCGGCCACTCGACCTCGACCGGCGCAACCGCGAGGAAGAGGGGGCCCGGAAAATCGCCCCTGGCGCCGATGCCGGCCTGCTCGAGGGCTTCCTGGGTGACGAGCTCCGCCATCCGCTCTGAGAGGCCGGTGGAGGAGAACGGATCGACGCTGACGAAATCTACCGTGCCGGCCATCGTGGTCTTCAGGCCGTCGATCGGAAAGCGCGTGATGGTGCGGATGCCGGATTCGCCCGCAACGAGCTTCGACCAATTGTCGGCCTTGCCGGCGCCGAGCGAGGTCGTGATGCCCATGCCGGTGACGACGACAACGGGACGCCCGAGTTTGTCGCGTGGTGCAGTCATGTGTCCCCCAAACGAATGAGCTAAACTGCCTCGACCAGCGCCATGCCTTCGCCGCGCCAGTGTCCGGCTCCCACCACTACGATCTGGGTGGGCGCCCCCTGCATTTCAATCTCGGTCCCGGTCGAATCGTTCGGCGGGAACAGCGCGCCGCGCGAGATCGCGAGCGCCGCGAGCGCAATGCCGAGCGGGAATTGCGTTTCCATGGTGTGCCCGAACATCGTGCCGGTCGAACGCACCGGGAAGTCGGCGTGCTTCTTCAGGAAGCCGCGCTCCTCCGACGTCGCCGGCTCCGCGCCGGTTGCGCCCGAGATGATCGCGCCCTTGCCATCGCGCTTCGGCAGCTTGGCCCAAAGCTTCTCCAGCGTCGCTTCCATGTCACCGGCCTGCTTGCGGCGGGCCAGATCCGTCACGACGCTCGACAGCTTTGCGAACGGTTTTGCGCCACGCGCTTCGGCGTGCGCCTTCGATTCCAGCACCAGGAAGGCGCCGGCCGAGCCGAGCGCGAAGCCGGCGTGGTCCTTGCGCTGCCACACGGGAGCGAACTTGTCCTTCAGATTGAAGTCACCGAATTCGTAGAGGACCATGAGGTCCTTGCGCTCGCCATTATGCGAGCCGCCGACCAGCGCAATGTCGCTCTCGCCAGAGGCGATGCGCGACAGCGCGATGCGGGCAGCATCGGCGCCCGCAACTTCTTCGCCCATGAAGGTGCGCGAGGTGCCGCCGAGACCGTTGACGATGGCAATGTTGCCGGCGAGCAGATTGGAGAGCTGGGCCAGAAACAGCGTCGGCCGGAGATCGCTCATCAGCCGCTCGTTGAGGAAGCCGGGCGCATTGGCGCCCTTGGCCTCGGCGGTCAGCACGCCGGTGTCGACGTTGAGATCGCGCTCGCCACCGCCAGCGGCGACCACCATGTCGATCTTCGACAGGATATCCTTGTTACCCTTGATGCCGGCCGAATCGAGCGCCAGGCCCGCGGCATAGACGCCGATGCGCTGCCAGGCTTCCATCTGGCGCTGGTCGCCCTTCTTGGGGATCTGGCTGTCGAAGGTAACAGGCAGCAGCGGGTGGACGATGTAGGGCGCAAAGCCCTTCTCGTCGACATTGATGCGCTTCTCCTGGAGCGCGGCCCAGTTGGCGTCCAGACCTTCGCCGAGCGAGGTGGCAAGGCCAATGCCGGTGATCCAGACTTCCGTCTGGCCGGGCTTCGAAGCAGTGTCGGTCATGGCGATACGGCCTGTTGCGGAAAGCCGACGCGTTTTGCGACCGCGTCCATGTATCCGCGGATATCTGCATTGGGGAAGGGGATCAGCGTGAAGGTGAGCGTCGAATTCGCGCGCAGCTTGCCGCCGACCCTGATCTTGGCTTCGGTCATGGCGTAGCCCGAGCCTTCATGGACGAGGCTCGCCTCGATGCTCATGAGCTCGCCCGGCAAAACCGAGCCGCGCACCTTGGCTTCCTTGACGGCGGCGAGAATCGGCATGCGCTCGAATTTCAAGACGCCAAGCAGGAGGAAGCCCGAGGCCTGCGCCATCGATTCGATCAGGAGCACGCCGGGCATCAGCGGATAGCCCGGGAAGTGCCCCTCGAAGATGGTGCTCTCCTTGGGGACCTGGGCCTCGACGACGATCTTCTTCTCGTCGACGTTGAGGTCGACGATGCGATCGATCATGTGGAAGTATTCGAGTTGCATGATCGCCCGATCAGGCGCTCGCGCCCTTGGCGGCAACCAGCTCGTCGATGCGCGCGCACAGGTTCTTCAGCACGAAATACTGCTCGGTGGTCGCCTTGCCGTCGTTGACTTCCTGGGTCCACTTTTCCAGCGGCAGCTTGATACCGAACTGCTTGTCGATTGCGAACGCGATGTCCAGGAAATCGAGGCTATCGATGCCGAGGTCATCGATGGCATGGCTATCCGGCGTGATCGTGTCGCGCGGGATGTCGCAGGTTTCAGCGATGATCGTAGCGACCTGATCGAATGTGGAGGACATCACTAAGCCTTTGATATATTGTTGGTATTTGTCATGTGGTCCAGAGTGGAACGGCAGGCGGGCATCGCGCCCCGAGTGACGCCCTCACCCCCTCTGGCCGGGTCGAAAGCCCGTATATCGGAGCGCCGCCCCGAGTTCAATGGAGCCGGACAGGGTGGGGACAGGCCTGGGGATGCCGGTTCTGGAGCGGTTTCGGCCGGTGGCCTGCCGGCAGGGGAGCTTCCGGCGCCAAGGCCCGTCGACAAGGCCTGTCGACAAGGCCTGCCTAGATGTGCGGGGTCGTGACCTTGACGCAGTCCCGCCGGCCCATCAGCACGCAATCCTGGGTCCGGCGCAAATCGGCGATGCTGACGGCGAGCCAAATCCCGATCGCGGTCAGCGCGATGGTGAAGGCGAGCGCGGCGATATTGGCGAGCATGCGATGGCGGAAGTCGTCCGGCTGATCGCGGGGCTGTTCGTAACGGGACAGGTCGAGCGGTTCGGGAGCCGTTGCGTGCAGCGGCTGTACGACGCCGCCGCCCCGGTGCATCAGGGGGGAGGCTGTCTTGCGCGGCCTGAACTGGAGCACCCGGTGCTCGTCGTCCGAGGTTATGGGCCGCTGGGATTTCATGGGGCGGGGATTACTCCGAAGCAGCGTTTTTTAGATAGCATAGGCGATGCAGGCGTTGCAGGAAATCTTCTCAGCGCGCACGTGCATTGCGCATTCGCATTATCTTTCCGGATCATTTTTCAGGCGCTTTCCTAGGCGCTGCGAACGCTCGTCGGAGCGGGTTGTCATTCCGGCGTCGGGGTCGCGCGGGTTGCGCTGCAACAACAACCGGGACGATGGCGCCGCATGCTCCGAACGCATATTGCCGCCGCAACGCCCATGGCATAATCGGGAACCTGGACCGCAAGCCGCCACCAGACGAGAGGCCCTCGACCATGACCACCACCAACGCGCGCGAGCCGAGAGTGCACCCGGTGTCGATCCTGTCGCTTCGGCCGACGCAGATGACGGTCGGCATGCGTGAGGTCAAGGAGAAGCGCAAGCGCTGGCGCGAGCACGGCAAGAAGAAGCAATCCGACCTGCTTGGCACCCATATGATCCCGGTCGTCGCCGGACCAGACGGGCGCTACTACGTCATCGATCACCATCATCTTGGCCGCGCGCTGCACGACGAGGGCATCAAGGAGGTGCTGGTGACCGTCGTCGGCGATCTCCGCATGGTCGACCGCGAAGCGTTCTGGGGCGTCATGGACAACAAGCGCTGGGTCTATCCCTACGACTCCAAGGGCGAGCGACGTCCATTCCGCGATCTGCCGAAATCTGTCGCCGACCTCAAGGACGATCCCTATCGCAGTCTCGCCGGCGAGCTTCGCCGCATGGGCGGCTTCGCCAAGGACACCACGCCGTTCTCCGAGTTTCTCTGGGCCGACTTCCTGCGCCGCAAGCTGACGCGCAAGGCGGTCGATGCCAATTTCGACAAGGCACTGGAGAAGGCGCTGGCCGCGGCCAAGAGCAAGGACGCGGTCTATCTGCCCGGCTGGTGCGGCCCGGCGTCGGACGATTGAGGCGCTGGCGCTCGCACCAGTCGCGACCCTTATGAGTTGGTTACGACATGCGCCCCGATAGGCTAGTTCCGATCACAGCCGCTTGAGCGACATCATTTTCCGCGCCGACGAAACCGTCCTGAAACAGAGCTACCCCATCTCTTGTGCTTCGAGCTCACACAGGAGGCGAAAATGCGCCGTCTGGTTTTCATAATTGCCCTGCTCGCAGTGGCTTCGGCCGGAATCTCTGCCTCGTTCGCCGCAGTTCACCAGGCCAGGACGCCGACCTTCGCCGAGCGTTTTGCGCCGGCGCTTCCGCTGATGGTGAAGCACTAGAGCGTTAGCCCATCTGACTGAATCGTTGGGGATTCACAAATCAGCGTTTTGGTGATTCAAGCTACCCGCCGGGACGGGAGGCCGGCGGGCATGGCGAAGCCGCTGTCGATGGACCTTCGGGAACGAGTGCTTGCCACCATTGCTGGCGGCGTATCCGGCCG